>JACNIU010000285.1 GCA_014382905.1 Desulfobacterales bacterium | reverse complement strand
CCTGTGCCTTTGGTGTCCAGACCATTGCCAGGCAAATGAAAAAGGTGGTTGTGCCGGCCTTAGACACCCTTTTCATCGGCAAAGAAACCAGCCTGGGGGAGTTCAATGAGATCTGTACCCAGTGTGGGACCTGTATTTTGGGCGAGACCGGTGGGATCTGCCCGGTTACATCTTGCCACAAGGGACTGGTAAACGGGCCTTGCGGGGGAACCAACAACGGGAAGTGCGAAATCGATAACGACAAAGAGTGTGCATGGACCCTCATATATAACCGTCTGAATGAGCTGAACCGGCTCGATACCATGAGGAAACTGCAGAAGCCCCGGAACCACCAGGGAGAACTGAGCCCGGGGAAATGGAGATTGAAACTGGATGCTTGATACTGGATACTTGTCGAAGATCCCGTTCAGAAGCGGGGAAACTGGAAACCCGTAACCCGCAACTCGCAAGCTTCAACCTGCAATCCGTAACTGAAAGAGGTGGTTTATGGTTTCGTCATTTAAAAAGGCCCTGAACTCAGGCAAATTTGTTGTCACATCCGAGGTCGCGCCCCCAAAGGGGACAAACCTTGACAAAATGGCCCACCACATTGAACTCTTGAAAGACAAGGTGGATGCCATGAACGTGACCGATCATCAGAGCTCTGTCATGCGATTCCCCTCTTTGGGAGGGGCGCTTCTGGTCAAAGAGATGGGAGGGGAACCGATCCTGCAGATGACGTGCAGAGACCGTAACCGGATGGCCCTTCAGGCCGACCTCCTATTTGCCTCACAGAGAGGGATCAACAACGTCCTCTGTCTTACAGGGGATGCTGTGATCTTTGGCGATCACAAAGAGGCCAAGGGTGTCTTTGATCTTGATTCCAGTCAATTAATTGCCGCCATAAGGAAACTGGAGAAGGGTGATGACCTCGGCGGAAACAAGTTAGATGGGGGCGTCTCCTTTTGTGCGGGCGCCATTGTCACACCCGAGGCCAATCCCCTTGAGCCCCAGCTCATCAAGTTTGAAAAAAAGATAGAGGCGGGGGCCGAGTTCATACAGACCCAGGCCGTGTACGACTTAGACAACTTCAAGACCTTCATGGACTATGCCAGGCAGTTTCCCGTTAAGATCCTGGCAGGGATCATCCTGCTCACCTCCGCACCCATGGCCCGCTTTATGAACAAGAATGTGGCAGGTGTAAACGTGCCCCAGGGGCTTATTGACGAAATGGCGTCTGCACCAAAGGGGCGGGCCTTGGCCAAAGGGATCGAGATCGCAGGTCGCATGATACAGCGGGTACGAGAGGAAAAGATGTGTGACGGTGTACACATTATGGCCATCGGCAAGGAGGAGGTGGTTCCCGAGATCATGGCCGCTGCTGGATTGGGTTAAGTTTAGCCGTTTACAAACTCAAAGGATATACACGGGCTCTCTCAATATCAGACCAATGCTTTCAGCCGCTACAGACGCCAACCTGGGGTGGGTCTCCTTCAGGGCCACCACCTGCC
Source organism: Desulfobacterales bacterium (assembly GCA_014382905.1). Lineage (GTDB taxonomy): Bacteria > Desulfobacterota > DSM-4660 > Desulfatiglandales > Desulfatiglandaceae > JACNIU01. The sequence goes on along the minus strand of JACNIU010000285.1, from coordinate 7,447 downwards.
TGAGATGGTCCGCTGTCCTCATGATAAGGGAGGCCATATCCCCCTCATCAGCAGACACAAAATATAAGAGTTTTTCCCAGGGGACCCCTTTTGCCCACATAAAAAGGGCCGCGGCAGGCCAGAACATAATCGGAGGACTTTGAAATCCCCGCTTCTCCTTTATGGCCCGGATACCTTCAATATGGTGAATGAGCCTGTAAAACACCTCCTCAATCCCGGTCATGTCTAAGGCCCCTTCCACCTTCAACACCATTTCCTGACCCCGGTCCCACACGAAAGGGGCCAGCCCGCCGGCCAGCGCCACCGGTGAAATCCCTTCAAACGCCCCCTGCCTGATGGCCTCGGCGATCAGGAGCGGTTGGTCCAATCTCAGGTTGGATGCCCATTGACCGTCAGAAGTCAATCGGTCGGCCTCGTCCACAAACCCGGTCTCTTTCAGAAATCGCACATGCCGTTTGAAATCAAGCCACAATCCGCCCCCTGATCCATCCGTTCGATTGCTCAAAGCCACTAATTCGCCCAACAGTTTGTTAACGCGCCCGTTCTTTGTCCTGTGACAGGCCTTGAAATGTTCGCATTCTTCACATGGGAGCAAGGCCGGTTTTTCCCGTATCTTTTCTGACACATCAGTCCCTGAGCCCTCCCCGGGGATTTCAACAGAAAGGACCTCTAACGCCTCCATGGGGATTGCATTTAGCAGGAGATCCAATTTTTCCCGCTGATAATCTTCGGGGAGATCAACAACGTGATCATAAAGCGCCTGTATCTGATTCAGGTCCACCCTTCGCAACTTGAGCTGCCGTTTCCCTTGACGGTTCGCCCTCCTGATATTGTGGGAGGCAGAGATAAGTCTTTCCCCGTCCATATAGGTCTTGAACACCACATAAACATTTCCGTTTTTGTGGAGGAAAACCCTCCCCGGTTTCAGGTACCCTTGGTGTGCCTTCACCCATTGGTCATGGGGCGAGGTCTTTTTGGATCTTTTCAGGGTCTTCTGCAGTTCAGATCGCATCCGGATATTTTCCAGGATCCCGAAGGGGTCGCCATTGTCGCATTTCGCTTTGGGGAGGAGCTCGCTCAGCTCTGACAACATCTGACCCCAGCGTTTCTTTTTGGAGTCACCGAATTGCTCCGCCTGGAATGCGGCAAAGGAATGTGCCAGAAGATCCTTGACTTCGAAAGGGGTGTGGGAGAGGAGGAGATTTAAAGTCATGGAGAAATTGATGTGGATCTGGCTCTGAAGCGGATCCGGGGGAGAATCCTGTAATTCATAGATGAGTTGAGGGTTCTGATAATAGCCCGGGATGACCAGGACAAAACCGATGTTATCCTTCCCTCTCCGCCCTGCCCTTCCGATCATTTGATGGAGGTCCGTTGCCGTTAAATCAGCAAATTCATGACCATTATAACGGTCACTCTGGAGCAGGGCGACGGTCCTGGCAGGGAAATTGACGCCGGCCGCAACCGTGGATGTGGAAAAAATCGCATCTAACAGGCCTTTGTTCATTATCCGCTCTATTAGCACCTTCCAGTAAGGAAGCTGTCCACCGTGGTGTGATCCGACCATTGACTCCAAGAGCGGCCTTATTTGACGGTGTCCCTCCAGGTGAGGGTAATCTTTCAGGAATGCACTCAAAGTACCTTTCAGGCGTCTCTTGATATGCTCCGGCTTGTCTACACCGGGGCATGTTAGGAGGGCGTGATCGCAATCAGCCCTCGATTTAAGAAAAAAGATGGCGGGCAGGAGGTCTAACTCCCTCAGGAAGGTTATAACCTTCCCGAAATCGACCTTCTCATGCCTTCCCCGGACGAATCCACCTTTTGACCCGATAAGCCTCTTTACCCTAAGGTTCAACCCCTTGCTGGTCCCTAAAGGGACGATATGCCCGTCAGGGAAGAGAAAAAGTGTTTCTAAGGGAACGGGGCGTTCTTCTGATCTCACCACCCTGTTGGAAGAGCCACGGATTTTCCTCAACCAGGCACAGACCTCATCCGGGTTGGATATGGTTGCGGAAAGAAGGAGAAGTTTTACCCTCGGTGGAAGATAGATGAGGACCTCCTCCCAGACAACCCCCCTGTCTGGGTCGCTCAGGTAGTGGGCCTCATCTAAGATCACCAGGTCAGTGTTGATACTGAGTCCCTTGTACATGGCATCGTAGAGCTGGTTTCTGAGGATCTCCGTGGTGCCTACAATCACAGGCGCATCCGGATTCTCCTTGCGGTCGCCGGTAAGGATGCCGCAATAAGGACGGCCGAATTCATCTCCGAACTCCTGGTAGATGGAATTGGAGAGAGCCTTGAGGGGCGATGCATACCAGACCCTGCGATTTTCGGAGAGGTATGAACGGATGACCTGGGAGGCGATCCAGGTCTTTCCTGAACCGGTAGGTGCGCTTACAAGAACATCGTAATCCCTGATCAGGTCCACGGCCTCCAATTGAAAGGGATCAGGCGTGAAGAAACCCTCTTCCGGGATTCCGATCTTCTGGAAGGAAGGCTTAAGACCGGGGTCTATCTTGGGTCTCGAGTAATCGACGTCCCCCCTGCTCCGGCTTCTCTTGCCTGAACGGGGGTGTTTTGGTCTGTGATAATATTTTTTCAGTGGCACAACATCATACGAGTTGGAAGTTACGAGTTGGAAGTTACGAGTTACAAGTTGCAGGGGACCGAGGCCTCAGGCGCAAGGCTCAAGGCGCAAGTAAGAGATGGCTCATCCAGTCATCCAGCATCCAGCATCCATCATCCAGTATCCATCATCCAGTATCCAGCAACAAGGCCCAGAGGTCGGAGGTCAGAAGTCGGAGGTCGGAAATCGGAAAAACGAGTGCATAGTATCCACCCATCCATCCCTTCAATCCCAGTATTCTTCATCCTTCATCCTGCATCCTGCATCGTGGATCCAGCACCTTACGCCACCAGTTCCGCTGATACCATGTCCATATCTTTAAGGTTGCCTCTCATGGCCTGGCCCACATTGAGGGATTTCAGGGTATCGGCCACCTCATCAACGGTCGTTTCGCAGCCGTGGCCAATCTTGATGCAGTTGACATAGACCTTCTCAACCGCTTCCCTTGCGAAAAGCCTCGCCGCAGCCCTGATGAACGAGGGGGTACGCTGCCCCCCTCCATAAGCCCCCTTGTGACAGAGGGCGCTCCCTACCTCGGTCCAGGTCATCATATCGGCCAACAGGAACATCACGTACTGCGATTTTGTAAGCTTCTCTCGCCGGGCACTTAAGATCATCTCATTCATTACAAGGATGGCCTTGGCCAGGGTGGGGCCGCCGGTCTCTTCCGGCAGTTTCCCCAGACGGTCTGCCATTTCCCTGTAAAAACCGCCTTTGGAGCGTACCGTGGTCCTGAGGCGAAACATGGAAATGATATTTCGCTGAATTTCGCTGGTCCCCTCATAGATGGTCAGGATCTTGACGTCCCGCTTGATTTTTTCCACTTCGTACTCCCGGGTGTAACCGTATCCGCCAAAGGCCTGAATCCCGTCGTTAGCCATGGCATCGCCCGCTTCGGTAGCAAAGTACTTGGCAATAGAGCCCTCCACCTGGAGGTCCTCTTCGTCGGTATCAAGCCTGCGGGCCACCTCCTCGATGTATGCACGGGCGGCCTCCAATTGCACGGCATGGGGGACCAGGAGCCTGTGGGTGTACCCCTGCTTCTCGGCAAGGGTCGTGCCAAACTGTACCCTTTCCTTGGCGTATCTGACAGCCCTTTCCAGGGAGGCCATACCGCCGCCAAGGCCGAATGTGGCCACCATGAGCCGGGTATACCCGAAGACCTGGTTAGCCTGTTTCAGGCCCTGACCTTCAGCACCTCCCACAAGATTTTCCACAGGGACATAGAGGTCCTCCAAGGTCAGGGGACAGGTGTCAGAGGCGCGGATACCATGTTTATCTTCGTGTTTTCCCGGGATCAGGCCTTCGGCCCCCTTCTCTACAATAAAAAAGGAGGGCCCTTCCGGCGTATCTGCAAGGATCGTATAAAGCTGTGCCACGCCCCCGTTTGTAATAAACTGCTTCTGACCATTCAGTTTGTACCCCTTGATCTGTCCGTCATCCCCCAATACACGTTCCGCCTTGGTTTTGAGCGCCTGGACATTGGACCCCGCCTCGGGTTCAGTAACACCATACGCCACAACCAGGCCTTCCTCGGCAATTCTGGTAATATATTTCTCCTTCTGCGCGGGCGTTGCCCCTACCCTGATCGGGTCCATGCCTAAGCATATTGCCAAGAACGAGGTGGCAACCGCCAAATCCATCTTCGCCATCCTTTCCGACACCACAGCGATTTCCGTGGCGCCGGCCCCCAGACCCCCGTATTCTTCGGGGATAAAAATCAGATGAAGCGCAATGTCGGGCCCTAACATGAAGCGGATCAGCTCGGACGGAAACTCGCCTGCCCGGTCCATCTCCAGTTTTGTTTCTAACGGTAGTTTCTCTCTTTCGAGCTTGTCTATGGTATCGAGGACCATGGATAACACGTCCGGATCCATTTTAGTATGCTGTGTCATGAACAATCCTCCATATGATATCTGTAACCGTTCACAGGTTCACAGGGTTATTTCTCTGACGAATAGCCTTTTATCCATTGTTCGACAATCGTTTATGCTTACAACCTCTGCAGACTACATAAGAACAGAGGGCCGAGACTTGAGGTTGTATTATTAAATTTCATGAGGCGCACGTCAAGATCAAAACAAGTCACCTCCTCTGGGGCGTTAATTTGACTGTTGACAAGGGGCGACGGATTTGAAATTCTTGGAGGTAAATTTTCACCACAGGAGACTGTCTATGAAACTATCTATTATTATTCCGTGCTACAATGAAAAAAGGCATCTTTCCGAACTGATCTCTCTCGTTAAGAGATCTCCTGTGGAGGAAAAGGAGATAATCCTTGTGGATGACTGTTCCGATGATGGGACCGCTGAACTGATAAGGGGCCAGATAGAAACCGAGGTAGACAAAGTCGTTTATCACCAGATAAATATGGGAAAGGGGGCAGCTATAAGATCAGGGCTGAAATGCGTTACCGGTGATATGGTGATTATCCAGGATGCCGATCTGGAATATGATCCGATGGAGTACCCGAAACTCATGGCCCCCATTTTGGAGGGGAAGGCGGACGTGGTCTACGGCTCCCGTTTCATGGGGGAAGGACCTCACAGGGTCCACCTTTTCTGGCATTACGTGGGAAACAGGATCCTCACCATTCTCTCCAATATGTTCACTAACTTGAATCTTACCGATATGGAAACCTGCTACAAGCTGTTCAGGACCGAGGTCATCAAGGGGATCAGTATAGGACAGGATCGATTTGGAATAGAGCCAGAGATCACAGCCAAGGTGGCCAAAGACAACTGCCGTATTTATGAAGTGGGGATCTCGTATTATGGGAGATCATATGAGGAGGGAAAGAAGATTGGATGGAAAGACGGCCTTAGCGCCATATATGTCATCTTGAGATATGGTATCTTCGGATAGGGCCCGACAAGGGACTACACGAACGAATTTATTCATCAAAAGCCATTCGTAGAGCGGAACTGACTTTCCTGGACCTCACTTCTCATTGGTGATAATTTTGCTTGACAGGGAAAATTATTTAGATATAATTCCCAGCTATGAAACAAATTAAAGACAGACTTTTCCAATTAAATCTACCGGCTGATCGTTCAGCGTTTCTCTGGGGGCCTCGTAAAACCGGTAAAACTTATTGGATTAACAAGCATTTTGGCGACGCACCCTTAGTTGATCTGCTGAAAACCGATCTTTTTGCGGATTACTCCTCTCGTCCTTCATTACTCCGAGAGCGTTACCGAGGACATCGGGGCCTTGTTGTCATAGATGAAATCCAGATGGTTCCAGATCTGCTCAATGAAATCCATTGGCTTATAGAGAACTCCGATGTCTCCTTTTTGATGACCGGATCAAGCGCTCGCAAATTGCGGCGAGGGCATGCCAATCTGCTTGGCGGCAGAGCCTGGCGATATACCATGGCCCCGCTCACGTATGCGGAGACAGATAATTTCGAACTGGATCAAATTGTGGTTTCTGGGCTGCTGCCACCCCATTTTCTTTCATCCGATCCTGTGCAAGACCTCAGATCGTATGTGGCCGACTATCTAAAGGAAGAAATCGCAGCAGCGGCAGTAATTCAGAGCATCCCGGCATTTGCCGAATTCCTGCGTGTTGCAGCACTGACTTCCGGGGAGTTGTTGAATTATACCAATGTGGGAAGGGAGACAGGTGTAAGCGCAAAGGTCGTGAGAAACTATTTCCAGATTCTGGAAGATACATTGTTGGGCTATAGAATAGCACCGTGGAGAAAGGTGGTAAACCGGCGTCTGGTAGAGACCGAAAAGTTCTATCTTTTTGATGTGGGGGTGGCCAATTATCTGGCTCGTCGGACCCCAAGAATAGGCACGCCTGAATTTGGCAATTCCTTCGAGCATTACATTCTCATGGAACTCAAGGCATATCAGGCCTATAGAAACCCTGAACTCGAAATTCGCTACTGGAGGACCAGCACAGGCTTTGAGGTGGATTTCATCCTTGGAAACATGGATGTGGCGATTGAGGTAAAGGGTTCATCGAGGATACACAGCAAATACACCAAAGGTCTGAGAGCGTTGCTTGAAGAGCATAATGTCAAACGGGCAATTGTCGTGTCTTTGGAAAAACAACCGAGAAGACTTGACTCCTCAATTGAAGTCTTGCCATGGCAGATGTTTCTTGAAATGCTTTGGTCAGGTGAATTCGGGGTCTAACGCCGGATAAACCGGAAAAGTGGGCTAAAATGCCTAAAGTTATGGTAACTGCCAAGAGATATATGGTTTCGGGTCTCAGAAGTGACAAACGTAAAAGCTGAAATCAACCAAATTGAAAAAGTTGAATCACCATTCTGCATGACACTGGATAAGGAAAGAGAGGCTGACGGGCTGGCTAAATACGTTGTTGGATGAATATAATGAACGAATTATCTCTATTGACCTGATGGTGGCTGAAAATTGGGGATTTCTTCAGGGGAAAGCTGAGAGAGAAGGTTCTTCTATGGCCTCAATTGACAGTTTACTTGCAGCCACTGCCTATACACACAATTTGACACTAACTACCAGAAATGAAAGTGATTTTGTCCCAAGCGGGGTCCCTGTAATTAACCCATGGAAGTTGTAAAGTTTCCAATAGTACCACTGTACCCATTGCCAATCCCCAACGGCGCAAGAAAATAAAAGTATAATTAGTAAAGATGTCCCCTAAATCAAAGGTCAAAGCGTTTGACATTTCATTGAATTATTATTATTAATAAAAAAATGAAATATGAAGACCTGACATCATTAATAAAAATCCCCATTTTTTCAAAAAACGATATCGTGTTGGCTGGAGGGAAAATTTTTGATTATCAGCTAACCCGTTGGGTGAAAAAGGGATATCTTCTGAAAA
>JACNIU010000256.1 GCA_014382905.1 Desulfobacterales bacterium | reverse complement strand
CTCCAACGAAATATCAGAATTATCGATTTTCGTTTCCCATTTAAACTGAAATTCAACCTCTTCGTTATTCCCTTCCCTCTCATACTCAATGTTGAATATAGCCTTTACGGGAACGCTGATCCTCTCCCCTGCGATTTGGATTTGAAAAGGCTTACCGTTTTCCAGGCAATCAGCGACTCTTCTCAATTTAGTCACAGTCTGTTTGACCGAATATTTCTTCTCTATGTCTCTATCCTTTTTCTTGGCCATTTGCTCCCTCCACTGAAAAAAAAGAATGCCCCTTGATACCAATTTAATTGAGAAACGGGATCTTTAAAAATTCAATCCATAGTTCTCCAGTGAGGCTTATAGTCAAAATATCTAAATGGATTTAAGAAGAAATACCTTGATATCTAATAAATAGTCAAGAAAATTCCATGCCTATCCGGATGTTGCACAATGCTCAAGAGGAAAGCGATTTGTGCCGAGATCCGCATAGCGCAGGTCCGAGTTCACTAAAATTTGCTGGATTGCTGTGATGTCTTGGCACTAATATTTTTTCTCAATTGCTTTATAAACAGTGTCTATGAATTTATCAATTGTAATGTTCATTACGGTACAGTCTATTTTCCAAAAGTGATTTGCACATTCTACGTCTGTCTTGTCTCCATCATCTTTATTAAATTTACTTGCCACAACAAGATGCTGTGCGTGAATTGATTTATCAAATTGTTGTCCATTTATATTTGTGAAATTCACTTTCCCAATTATTTCACATTTTGTACCTACGTGTGTAATGTCTGAATCAACAAGATACATATTCAAACTATCTACCTCAATACGAACGGAAAGGTTATTGCTTTTAATGATAATAGGCAATTGACTCTTGCTAATCCTGTTACAAAATGCAGATTCAAGGTCTGTATCCAAGTGCCAGTATTGCGTCCCAATCAATGAATGGATAGGAAATAATGTCTTTTCTGCACGATTATCTTTTATTGAAACATCACAAGGCATTAACTTGGTGGATGGATCTATCAATCTTATGGTAGGCAGCGAACATCCGTAGAACAAAAGGAATAACAGGCATAAAAGCAGCGCCAAATATCCTTGAGTTGACAATACAGCCGTTCCCGGTTTGACGGCCTGAGGCTTACGTGTTTTGTCAGTGATTCTTTCAGATGAATTCATGGTTATGATGCCTGCCCCCAAAAGTGACACCTTTTCACTTTTTTCTGTCCTTTTGAATAATTGCCAATATGGCCATCATAATTCAATTTATGGATAGCAATACTCTTTTTAGAAGGTTAACTTCATTTGCTGGAGCATGATGCTCCCAACAGGCAGACTATGCCTATTAGGAGCAGAGCATATACATTTTGAGATGTTTTTTCATTGGGTAACCTCCTGGATAAAGGTTGAATGATCGGTGGGAATATTTTCCTAATGAAATCTCAAAAAGAACTTTATGTCAAGAAAAAATGGGTTTGAGGAAACTCATTAGTGTCGACGATTTTGGACTTGGGGAAGAAAACAAATCGGTCAGGATTTCTTGATATTTGGCATCACCTCCGATTCCACAATGCTTGCATTAATCTTCCGTCTCACATTGCCCCAAAAAAGTGAAGACTGCCAGCCCAAAACGTGAAAAATCCCCGATTCATATTTTCATCTGCCAATATGAATAAATCAAGGGCCACAAAATGTCACAATACTTGCATTAAACTTTTGTTTCACATCGGCCAAAATTATGCAAGACTACCAGATCAATACATAAATCGTATCCGGTTAGAGCCCTTGTGCGGACGACCCTTACTCGTCTTTCTGCGGCACTCCCATCTCATCCCAGCCGCGAACCTTGTAATAATCCTGGAGCAATTTTTCCATCTGCTCCTCAGTAATGATCTTTTGGGTCTCAGGCAGGGCCTCCTTGTAAAAGCGTTTTGGGAGTTTGTCTCCTTCGGGTGTCAGCCCTTCTCTGATGTTAAAGCGCCGGGTGTCGCTGCTGATGTTTCCGGCGATCGATTTCATCTTCTCCCTGTCTAAATTCAGGCCTGTCACCGCCTTGATCATGGTTGCCAGTTCTTCCCACGGATAGAGATCGCGGTAGAACCTGCAGAGGATCAGGGTGTCGAAGATGATCAGCCGGTCTTCCCATTCCGTAAAGATCTCTGCCTTACCCTCTATCTGATCCGGGTCGACCATCTTGCTCAACTCGGGTTTGTAGAATGTGGCCCTCAGATGGCATGCCCCTCTTGGGGAGCTTCCGTAGGCCAGGCCCATTCCTTTCAGCACCCGCGGATCATAGCCCGCCGGTTCCAATCCTTTGACATGGATGGCCTGATCTTCCATGTCCCATTCCTTAGCGGCCGCCTTTATCCCCCTTGAAAGCACGTCGCCAATCCCCCGCCGGTAGGCCATGTCATTCAGGAGTCCGGCGATCTTGTCCGGTTCGTTGTAATCTATGTCGTAGTCAATCCGACCCTGCCGGGCGGCCTCGATGGTAAAGGCCGCCAGATTGCCGGCGCTGATGGTGTCCATTCCTAAACGGTCGCAGATGTCGTTGAGATAGGCGATCTCCTCTATGCTGTCCACCTCGCAGAGGCCGCCGAAGGCGTAGATGGTTTCGTACTCGGGGCCTTCGATCTTAAGGCCCTTGTGCCGCCCCTCTTTTACGACCGAGAGCCGTCCGCACGCGATAAAGCACTTGAGGCATGCGTTTGGAGTAACCTCAAGGCGGTGATGCAGCGCATCGGCGTTGATGCTTTCCCTGTGAGCCGCTTCGCCCTTGTGCCAGTATCGGGTCGGGAAGCTCCCCACATTGCTCATGATGTCCACCATCATTGGGGTGCCTTTGCTCTTGTAGGCCTGTACGCCCGCGTCATCCTTGGCATCACGGGCAACATCTTTTACGTATTTCTTGACCAGATCAGTGTGGGCCAACTCTTTCTTCTGGTTGCCCCAAAAGACGATGGCCTTGATCTTTTTAGAGCCTATCACGGCTCCTACGCCTGTTCGGCCTGCACTCCGCCAGTAATCATTTTCAATGACAGCGAAGCTCACACCATTCTCGCCTGCCGGACCAATACACACTACACCGCATTTTCTTGCATCAGGCCGGTTCTCTTTGATCCATGACTTGATGCGATCCTCTGTCTCAAAGGTATCCAGTCCCCAGAGATCTCCGGCATCATGAAAGAATATGCCCTGGTCAGAAACCTCAATCCAACATGTGTCAGGGGAAGCCCCATGGAGCATAACCGCATCAAAACCGGTTCTGGCCATATAATCTCCCACGGTGCCTCCGGAATAGGACTCGGAGTAAAAACCGGTCTGCGGAGATTTGGTGTAGACGCCGTAACGGCACGAACCCCATATGGGTGTCCCGGATACCGGTCCTGTGATAAAGATGAGGTGGTTTTCAGGACCCATCGGATCAACGCCTGGCGGATTGTTCTCCAAAAGGAGATGGGTGGCAAGCCCTTTCCCGCCTAAATATTTTTCAAAGATGTCGTCAGACACGGGTTCTATCTGATAGCTCTGATCAGAGAGATTGATCTTCAGAATTCGATTGTAAAAACCTTTCATGATCCTGTCCTCAATTTAAAATCTGTTGTTGAATGAAGGGTATCTTCTCAATAAATCCGGGTTGCTAATTTTAGATGGGTTCTAAGTCTATAGGTGTTTATCTACCACGAAGTGCACGAAGAAACACGAAGTTATTTTTTTTATTGAATTGCTTCGTGGCCTTCGTGATCTTCGTGGTAAAACAATCACAACGCGATGTTTGCATTCGGTCCTGAAGCACAACTCATCCCCTGACATTTTGAGTTACAATGAAGGGGCTGACTTATAGCGCTGCCTTATAAATCTCTTCTGCATCCTTCAGGGTCATGGTGCGGGGATTGTTTGCCAGAAGCCGGGTCACCTTCATGACGCCTTCAGCTAACGCGGGTAGATCTTTTTCGGCAATTCCAAATTCAGACAAGTGTTTGGGGGCTCTCAGATCCAGGGCTAATCTCTCAATGGCCTCAACCGACATCTCCGCCGCGCCCAAATCATCGAGATCTTCCACTGGGAGATCAAAGGCCTCGGAAATTTCGGCAAACTTGCTCAAGTTCCCTAACAGATTGAAACGCATCACATGGGGAAGCATTAACGTGTTTGCGATCCCGTGGGGGATATGGAATTCGGCACCGATGGGATACGCAAAGGCATGAACCGCTGTGACCCCTGCGTTGGCAAAGGCCATTCCCGCCAGGAGACTTCCCTCCATCATGGCGGAACGCGCCTCCAAGTTGGTTCCGTTGGCATAGGCAGTGCGGATGTTGTGATAGAGGAGTGTCATGGCGCGGAAAGCCAGGCTGTCCGTCATCCCCGTTGCATTCACCGACGTATAGGCTTCAATGGCATGAATCAGGGCATCCATCCCGGTTGCGGCCGTAATATCAGGCGGAAGCCCCAGTGTGAGCTCGGGGTCCAACAGGGCCACTGAAGGGAAAAGGTAAGGGGTCACGATTCCCTTCTTGAGCTTTTCACCTTCATCGGAAAGGATTACAATCGGGGTGACTTCGCTCCCGGTTCCCGCAGTGGTGGGGACGATGATCGTTGGCAGGCCTCGATTCGGGACCAGATCTATACCGAAATAATTGGCAACTGAACCCTCGTTGGTGGCCATGATCGCGGAGGCTTTGGCGATGTCAATGGGGCTTCCTCCTCCGAACCCAATGAGAAGATCGGCCTTTTCATGCCCAATCATCTCCACGCACCCTGCGACGATTTCATATCTCGGATCCGGTTCGACATCATCAAAAATGGCGTAGTCGATCTGGGCCTTCTCTAACGCCTCCCGGGCCGGTTTCAGCAGTCCTGCCTCTACGACTCCCTTATCCGTAACAAATAAGACCTTTTTCCCTTTAAGCTGACGGACTTCTTCCGCGAGCTGATTCAGTGCCCCGGGCCCCATGACAATCCGCGGCGTTGTCCTGAAAAGTGTCACCCTGTTCATTTCATGCTCCTTATACTGGATACTGGTTGCTGGATACTGGATACTGGATACTGGTTTCTGGCCTCCGGCCCGTTGAGCCAAACTTATTTCCCCACTAACTTCAAGAGCTGCTCATCTTTCAGGATTTCCGAAGGCTGGCCCTCAAATATAATCTCCCCTCTTTCAATGATATAAGACCGCTCGGCGACCTGAGCAGCATTGTGTACGTTGGATTCAGCCAACAGGATTGAGGCCCCGAGATCTTTTTTTATGCTTCCCATCGCCTCACTAAAGGCACTCACCACTAATGGGGAGAGACCTTCAAAGGATTCGTCCAAAAGCACAAGTGAGGGGCTCAAGGCCAGTGCCCTCGATATGGAGACCATCTTTTTTTCGCCGCCGCTCAGGGTATCCGCCCGTCTCTTTGTCAATTTATTGATGGCGGGAAAAATATGAAAGGCCTTTTCAAGGTTAAACGATCCGGCCCGCTCGGTCTTGCTCGTAATCCAGGTCCCTAACTGGATGTTTTCTTCGACAGTGAGTTCCGGAAAGAGCCTTGAGTCTTCCGGAGCATAGGCAATGCCCGCCTTCACCCTCTCGTGCGATGTCAGATGGGTGATGTCCTGATCATCAAAGATGATTCTTCCCATTCGCGAGGGGTATAGGCCGATGACACTTTTCAGGATGGAGCTTTTTCCCGCGCCATTTCGACCGATAAGGCAGACGATTTCTTTTTTAGCCACACCGAGCGAACAGGATCTCAGGATGTTCGTGGCGGCAATGCGGCAGTGGAGATCTTCTATGTCCAGAAACATATTAAGCCCTTACTCCAAATAGGATTTCTTTGACATTATCCTGTTCCATAATTTCATTGGGTTTCCCGTCAGCGATAATCTCTCCCTCACTTAATACCAGTACCCTGTCCGAATAGTCAGATACGATATCCATATCGTGCTCTATGATCATGCAGGCCATCTTTTCACGCTTAATGGCGGAGACGATCGTGTCCATGACCTTGTATTTGTCGCGGGTTGCCACGCCGCTGGTGGGCTCATCAAGCAATAAAAACTTGGATTTCAGGGCAAAGGCCATTGCAGTATCTAAGATCTTTTTGTCTCCCTCAGAAAGGCTCGGGGGCAACAGATTCTTTTTTCCTGAGATGCCGAACAGCTCTAATATATCTATTGCTTCCTGTGTGATTGCTTTGTAATGATTGGCAGGGAAAAAGCCTCTCTTTATCTTTCCATAAATGGAAAAAAGACAGGTCCTCACATTGTCCAAAACCGAGCTGTCAGAAAAAAGATTTGTTATCTGGAAATTGCGGGCAACCCCCATTTTGATCCGTTTGTATGGAGAGGCAAATGTGATGTTGTGGTCCAGGAACTCTATCCTTCCCGAGGTTGGCAAGATATGACCGCTGATCAAGTTAACCAACGTGGTTTTTCCAGCCCCGTTAGGTCCAACTAAGGAGACGATTTCATCCTCCTTTACTTCAAACGCTGCATTCTTAATAATTCTGACTCTTCCAAAATCTTTGATTAATTCCCTTACCTTTAGCATTAAGCGACTCCGTTGGAAGGACTGCGTTTCATTTTTGCAAACAACTTAGCAAAGCCACCGGTAATGCCCTCTGGAAGCAGAAGGACCAGGATAATGAGGGTGGCCCCAATAAGGAACATCCAGTACTGAGTCATAGTGACAGCATACAATCTCAAATAGGTAAACAAAATAGCCCCTATGATGGGTCCTTCAAAGACCATAAAACCGCCCAGAAGGGTCATATAGACGATCTCACCGGAAAACATCCATTCGGCAATCTCCGGAGACACATGGCCATTGACAAAACTCCACATCGCCCCTCCTAATCCGGTAAACAGACCTGAGAGGATAAATGAATAAAGGCGATATCTGCGAACCCGGATCCCGATCATTTCAGCCCGGACCTCATTATCCCGGATCGACTGAAGGGCCTTTCCAAAAGGTGAATTGACAATGGCGAACATAATGATAGTGGATACTGCAAAGACACATATGAGAAAGTAATAGTAAGCCCCTGAAAGAAATTCGAAGCGTTTCATCCCCTCAAAGGACTTTCCGAACATGATGGGCAGTTCTATATGAATCCCGTCGGAGCCCCCGGTGATATTATAGAGCTTGACCAATAACGCGAACAGAACCATTGATAGGGCGAGGGCAAGTATTGAAAAGAATACGCGCGTATGGCGAACGCATATAAAACCGAATATGGTAGAGACAACAAAAGAGGCCAAAAGGGCCACGGGAATAAGGATTTCCACGCGATAAAGATCCGGAAAATATTTACCCATCATACCGACGGCATAGGCCCCTGTGGCAAAAAGGGCGCCATGACCGAAAGACAGGAGGCCGGTGTATCTGAGAAGCAGATTAAACCCGAGGGCCATTATCGCAAATGTGATGCCCGATTCGAGGAGTATCAGATGGTAGACGGGGAGCACCCTCGGCATGAACATCAATAAAATAAAAACCCCTAAGTATGTGAAAAATCTCGGTTTCAATATGGCATTCTTAACACCCATTCATTTATCTCCCAAAAAGCCCCTGAGGTTTGAATACCAGAATAATGACTGCGATCAGGAACAACAGTGGCAATTCAATTTCAGGAAAAAAGACGATTCCAATGGATCGGGTCTCTCCCACGATGAGTGATCCGATCAGGGCGCCTTTCAGGCTTCCCAGACCGCCCAGGACAACCACGATGAAGGCCAGAATAAGAGGATCCATCCCGATACCCAGGAGTGCGGGCGTCGTTGGCACAATGAGGGCGCCTGCTAAACCCGCTAATGCCGCCCCCATCCCGAAGGCCAATGTGTTGAGTTTCCCGATTTGAATCCCCATGGCCTGTGCCATCTCTCTATCCATGGAAATCGACCTGAGCATGATTCCAACCCGGGTCTTGGACATGATCATCCAGATACCGAGACCTGCGGCCAGACTCATCAGCATGGCAAAGAGAAAATAAACAGGATACTGATTGATCCCGATACTCAGGCTGCCCATAACGGTAAACGGTTTGGATGCGTAATAGGCGGTTCCACCCCAGATCATTTTTATGAGGTCTTCGATGAGCAGTAACGCCCCAAAAGTGATCAGGAGCTGGTATTCCAGGGCCCTTTTGTACATGGGCCTGATGAGGGACGTTTCCAGTACCAGTCCGACAACCCCTGCTACCCCCAAGGCTGCCAGGAGACCTACGAAAAAAACGGTAAGCGGGGAATTGGCGCCAAAAGCCCCCACAATCCATGCTGCCATGAAGGCCCCGATAGCAAACAGTGAGCCATGGGCAAGATTCAATATGCCCATCACACCCAGGATAATGCTCAATCCAAGAGAGGTGAGGAACAGAAAAGAGGCAAAATACATGCCATTCAATATGTATACGACCCAGTGTTCCATGAGGACGACCTTTGACCAGAGTTTTGAGGTTCCTGTAATGAGACCTTTGAAAAACGTTTCGGGATAGTTTCCTTGGATGGCAAGGGCCCCGGAGAAGGGGCCCTGCCTCTGGGTTAGCGCAAGACACTCAGATTCTATTTGATCCAGGCGCCCTCTTTCCAGCTGCTTATCCAATCCTCTGTCCTGATACCAGAAGGCGCATTGACCATGAGAGAGGGATAGATACCCAGTCGATCGGGATCCAGGATCGGGAACGGATACCCCTTCACATCCTTGGAGATTCCCACCAGTACATCCTCTCGCCCGTTATGATCGTCTCCTATGGTAAGGATGCCGGATGGTGTTTGAATGGACAGCCCCGCCGCGGCCTTGCTGATCTCCTCCTTTGAAGGCCAGCCTCCGGTGAGGGATGCAGCTTTCTCTACGGCCGCTTTGTATGTGTAGATCGCCTGATAGGCGTGATAACAGGGATAAGTGGGATACTTATTGTAGCGTTTGTGATAAGCGTCTACAAACCATTTGTTCAAGGGCCACTTGTCCCCTGGCGGATAAAGGAAATAGTGGG
>JACNIU010000140.1 GCA_014382905.1 Desulfobacterales bacterium | reverse complement strand
ATCCAGCATCCAGCATCCAGTATCCAGCATCCAGCATCCAGCATCCAGTATCCAGCATCAGCTAATCCTGGTAAAACTTCTTTCCGGACCCGGCCATTTCCCGGATCATCTCTGCGGGTTTAAACCGGATGCCGTACTGTTTTTCAAGTTCAAGCAGCTTGTCATACACGGTTTTGAGTCCCAACGTATCGGCATACCGGAGGATTCCGCCCCGGTAAGGGGGGAAACCGGTGCCATAGATCATGGCCAAGTCCATGTCCTGTGGCCGGTCGCAGATCCCCTGCTCCATCATGAGCGCCGCCTCGTTGATACCCAGCGCCAACATGGCGTCAACAATCTCGTCCCAGGACATTTTTTTAGGGGCGACCCCGTTTTCTTTCAGATAGCCCTTTATTGCCTCCACCACCTTTTGGTTGGGTACCGGTTTTTCACCGCTGTAGTCAAAATAGCCGGCACCGGTCTTGCGACCGTAGCAGCCGGTCTTGTAGACCACTTCGGTCAGGGGATGTACCTTGTATCGCTCTCCCAACCTCCGTTCAAAGGTCTTTGCCACGTGATAATTGATGTCAATCCCCGTAAGGTCGGATAACGTGGCAGGACCCATGGGCATCCCGAAATCGAGCATCGCCTGTTCAATGACCGCCCCGTCCACCCCGTCGGCCGAGAGAAATATGGCCCCCCCAAAGAGGCCGCCCAACTGCCTTGAGACATAAAACCCCGGGCCGTCATTGACAACGATGGGGATCTTCTTGATAGCCCTGGCAAAGGCAACGCTGGTGGCCAGGGTCTGGTCAGAGGTTTTTTCCGCGCAGATGATTTCCAACAACTGCATTCTATCGGCGGGGTTGAAGAAGTGAAGCCCGATCATCCGGCCGGGATCGGCAAGGATCGAGGCCATCTCGGTGATGGGGAGGGCCGAGGTATTGGTCCCGAAGATCACGTCAGGCCTGCATATCCCCTCAAGCTTTTTCCAGATATCCTGTTTGATATTCATATCTTCCAGCACGGCTTCGATGATCAGATCCACATCCTTCATATCCTCAAGGCGGGTTGTGGTCGTGAGCTGGTTGTTTATCATGTTATCCAGGTCGGCCGGTTTCATCTTCTTTTTCTTGATGGGATATGCGAAGGTCTTGCGTACGGCGGCCACCCCTTTATCGAGCGCTTGATCATTGATATCCCAGAGCACCGCAGCAAAGCCCCCCTTGAGGAGCAGGTTGATGATTCCGGAACCCATGACGCCCCCCCCTAACATGGCCACTTTTTTGATCATTGCCGGCTCAATCCCTTTGATCCGGGGGAGCTTGCCCGCGGCCCGGGTGTTGAGGAAGATGCCGATCAGGTTCTTGGCTACGTCGGTGACAGCGCAGTCGCTGAACAGCCCCACTTCCATCTCGATATCGGCCTCAATGTCATAGCTGAGACCCTTCTCAAGGGCCTCGATCGCCTTGAACGGCGCGATATACCCCTTGGCCTTTTGCGCAGTCATCATCTTGGAGATATCGATGAAGGTCTTTTTCTCCGCCGCGCTGGGAAGCCGGTCGTTCCTGTTGCGGGTCATACGTATCTTGAGGTTGAGTTCTCCTGAGATGAAACGCCTTGCAGCTTTGAGAGCAGTGTCCAGCAGCTCTTCCTGTGCTACAACTTCATCCACAAGTCCCCTTGAGTAGGCCTTCTCAGCCTTTATCGGCTTTCCCGCGACGATCATTTCCAGGGCATTGGGGAGCCCGATAAGCCTGGGCAACCTCTGTGTGCCACCGGCGCCGGGGATGAGGCCGATCTGCACCTCGGGCTGTCCTAAGTTGACCCCCTTAGCCGCTACGCGGTAGTGACAGGCCATAGCGGTCTCCAGGCCACCCCCCAAACAGTTTCCGTTAATCGCGGCGACCACCGGTTTGGGTCCCACCTCGATGCTGTTCATGAACCGGGCACCTGTGAGGGCTTTCTCGTAGATCTCGTCCCTGTTCTTCACGGCCTGGAGTTGAGTGATATCAGCTCCCGCGATGAAATTTTTCCCCGTGCCTGTCAGGACAACGGCCTTGACCTCGTCATCGCCAAAGACCTCCGTTATGGCTTCGCCGAAGTCCTGGCCCATTTGCGGGGAGAACTGGTTTACCGGCGGGCTGTCGATAGTGAGTACAGCCACGCCATCCCTGAGTTCGATCTTGATTGTCTTGTAAGCTGTTTTCATAATCTTTAACTCCCCTCTGCTTCTTTCTTTATTTCCCACCCGCCTACATATGCTAAGAAATTCTCTTTGTGTCAAGTCTTTGTAACGCCTTCTGCGAAAAAAATGCGCAGATCTTTACGGTAGAATTTGTTTAACTTGCTGAAGTTAAAAATTATATTGATAAAAAATAAATTTTTGTAACTCTTCAATATTGATGGTCCCGTAAAAAGTCTCCAAGGCCGTCACTCCCGCGAAAGCGGGAGTCCAGAACTGGTTGATTTTACTGGATTCCCGCTTTCGCGGGAATGACGACAACGGGTGCTTTCCGACTTTTTACGAGTTTGTCAATATTCAGCGGCAATATAAAAGGCTTACGCCCGCCTGCCATCGCCTGGCACTGGCGGGCAGGCCTCAATTCCTAACAGGAGGTTACCTGTTACGGTTTTATCCGGGAGATATTGAGAGGATGCAAATTTTCCTTGACGGGTAATGTCCTAATATTTTATACACTTACCATTAATGGCCATTCATTAATATGTGCCTTCAAAAAGCCCAGATAGAAAAATATTGATGATACCGCAAAACGTTTGAGATCAGATTTTCCTGGCGTATAACCCTTTGATGTTACATGTCAATTTGACTTTTTGTGAGTCTTGTGCTTTTTTGTGGCCTTATCAATATCGATGATCTCGCAAAAATCGCAAAGTTCTGTATTTGGAGCAATGACTTCAGAAGGGGAATTAAATAGTGAAGATACTTCGCGTTGATATGGGAAAAGAGAAGGCCCTTTTTGAGGATCTTCCGAAAGAGTGGGAGCTTATCGGCGGGAGGGGCTTGATAGCCAAAATAATGAACAAGGAGGTGCCTCCCGACGCTGACCCCTTAGGTCCTGAAAACAAGTTGATTATTGCTGCCGGGCCCCTGGCCGGTACACTGGCACCACAGTTGGGGAGAATTTCGGTCGGCGCGAAGAGCCCCTTAACGCTGGGTATAAAGGAATCTAACGCCGGCGGTCCCGCTGCACAGAAGTTAGACAAATTAGGCATCCGTTCAATTATAGTGGAGGGTGCCCCGGCAAACGGGAGGCTTTGCTGTCTTCGCATCTCAAAGGATGAGGCAGCTTTGGTGCCTGCTGACGAGTATAGAGGCATGAAGAATTACCCGTTAGTAAACGAGCTTTATAAGACGTGCAACAGAAAATCCGCCATTATTTCTATAGGTATTGGCGGTGAAAGGAAATATAAGTCGGCCTCTGTTTCCTTTACGGATATTCTGGGTGATCCTTCAAGAAATGCCGGAAGAGGCGGCCTTGGTGCGGTCATGGGATCTAAAGGACTCAAGGCAGTTATCATAGACGATTCAGGCGCCAAGAAAGTAGATATTGCGGAGCCGACGCTGTTTAGGGAAACTGTCAGATCCTGGGTGTATACACTAAGGCACGATGTTGGCTGCGGACTTTTCTCAAAATACGGGACCCCCCTCGCCGTTGCCAACTCAGCGAACCAGGGGACAATGCCAGGGGATAATTACCGCACGGGCAGGCCTGAAGGCTTCAGGAACCTGAACGGCGAGGTCCTCCAGGAGAACCTCTTTGATCGCGGTGGAAAAATGCACGCCTGCATGCCCGGGTGTGTGGTCCATTGCTCGATGATCTACCCGGATGCAGAAGGAAAGCCCCTTGCCTCGGCCTATGAATATGAGGGGATTGCGATGTTGGGGACCAATTTGGGTATTTCCGATCCAGATGTCATCGGGCGGCTGAAGTTCATTTGTGACGACCTGGGTATCGATCTGATTGAGGCAGGCAGTTGTCTGGGTGTGGCCGCGGATGCCGGAAGGATGAAGATGGGTGACGTGGACTCGGCCATGGGTCTCCTGATGGAGGTAGAGCAGGGAACGGAATTTGGAGACGCATTAGGAAACGGAGTGGTCAGTACGGCCAAGGCATTAAACGTCGGCAGGATACCAGCTATCAAGGGCCAGGCGATCCCGGGTCATGACCCAAGGTCTGTGAAGGGGATTGGTGTCACCTATATCACAAGTCCCATGGGAGCGGATCATACTGCAGGCCTGACCTACCGAATCCCTCTGGAGAAGACCGGGCAGGCAGCAAACTCCCTGCGGTTCCAGGTTCAGGCAGCTACCTGCGATACCCTGGGGTATTGTATCAATTCTATCCCTGGAGGGCAGGCCTCACTTTATGGATTTCTGGCAGACATGCTGAATGCCCGCTACGGGCTTGGGCTGACAAGTGAAGATGTCGTTGAAATAGGCAAGCAGACCCTGAAAGATGAGCTGAAGTTTAATGAAGGGGCTGAATTCAGTAAGATCTATGAACCATATCCGGCCTTCCTTCGAACGG
This sequence comes from Desulfobacterales bacterium, assembly GCA_014382905.1. Taxonomy (GTDB): domain Bacteria; phylum Desulfobacterota; class DSM-4660; order Desulfatiglandales; family Desulfatiglandaceae; genus JACNIU01. The sequence goes on along the minus strand of JACNIU010000140.1, from coordinate 4,442 downwards.
AAGCACTTCCCCCGACAAATCATGTATTCGATGTAGAAGATTCCGAGCTTGAAAGTCTATGGGAAGGCCTGGAGCACTTCAGGGAACCCAAAAAGATCTGGGAAACCCGTATCCCTTCCCTGCCTCCTATGCTCTTCGGTGTGGGTGTCATTCAAAGGCTTGGTGAACGTGCTCGAAGGCTCAATTTAGGAAAGGTGTTCCTGATAGCCGACCCGGTCATGAGCAGGTTGGGGCGAACTGTGGAAATTCAGGCGATTCTGGAGCAGAGGGGAATTGCTTCTGTCTTATTTTCTGAAGTGGAGCCCGACCCGCCGGTCGAGAAAGTAGAAAAGGCGGCCGCATTTTACAAGGAAAATGACTGCTATGGCATTATTGCCGTGGGTGGTGGCAGCTCAATGGATCTGGCCAAGGCGATTGCCGTAAGGGTATCCCAGTCTGGAATACTCACGGAATATGAGAGCATCGTGGGGGGCACGGCAAAGATCAGACCCCCTCTGCCGCCTGTAATTTGTATCCCCACCACCTCGGGAACGGGTAGCGAAGTCAATCCCTATGCGGTTATCACCGATAGGCAGAGAGACGTAAAGTTTATGCTCATGAGTGACCTTCTGATCCCGAATTTGGCAGTAGTTGATCCCGAGTTATGTATAAGCATGCCGCCGGGTTTGACCGTGGAGTCTGGCATTGACGCCCTGGCCCACTGTATCGAAGGATATGTAGGGCTGATCTTTCCCTATCATCCATATTATGAGGCACTGGCTCTGTATGGGGCGAAACTGATTGGCCGGAGCCTGAGGAAGGCTTACAGGAACGGGAAAGACATGGATGCCAGGACGGACATGTGCATGGCGGCCATCTATGGAGGACTTTCCTTTTCAAAGGGTCTCGGCATTGGCCATGCCATTACTCATGTCCTGGGTGCGCATTATCACATCTCCCACGGGAAAGGCGCCACAATAGGACTTCTCTGCTTTGTGAGGGCCAACATGGAGGTCTGCAGAGAGGCCTTCGCGGATTTAGCCCGGGTCCTTGATGGCACTGATAACCTGGAGAAGGCCCTCATGAATCTATATGAAGACCTGGATATATCGTTTCGGTTGAGGGATATTGGTATACATGAAAAAGACCTTAGAAAGATTGCATTTTATGCATTCAGGGATGCGGTAAATATAGCGACCAATCCTTCACCAGTGACAGAGTCCCGGATCTTGGACGTTCTGAAAGGCTGTTATTGATAAGGTGAGCAACAACCAAATCCGACCTAAATCTAGCGTCAATTCTGCGAAGCTATTTTTGAGTGAGCCCTTAGTCACAGAATCAGAGGAAATAATAACCTATGAAAGGAAGAAAAAAGAAAGGAGAGAGAAATGGATTTTAATTTATCGCCTGAAAGCAAGATGATAGCCAAGGCAGCTCAAGATTTTTGTAAAAAAGAGGTGTTACCCATAATGGATAGCATTATCGAAAAGGATGACTACCCCGACGAACTGCTCATGAGATTTGCAAAAGCCCGCATGCTGGGTATGGTCGTACCCAAGGAATACGGTGGTGTAGGGACAAGCAACCTGAACATCATACTTATTTTAGAAGAACTCGGTAAAACAGGCTCGGTCTGTGCCTATCCCATGATGATGAACAACAGTACGGCCGAGACCATACTCCACTGGGGCTCGGAAGATGTCAAGAAGAGGTTCCTGCCCCCCCTGTGTGACGGGAGCGCCTATGCCTCTACGGCGTTTACCGAACCGGCCACAGGGTCAGACCCCACAGCCTTGACCACCACAGCCGTTCCCGACGGTGATGATTTCATCGTTAACGGCACAAAGAGATATATTACAAGTGGAAACAAGAAGGGATTTGGGGTGTTTTACTTAAAGGATGAAGAAATCAAGGACCAAAAAGGCAATGTTACGGCCTTTATCGTCGATAAATCCTCTCAAGGCTACACCACTTCTGCGCCTTGGCAATTTATGGGGCTCGAGGGAATCAACTGTGTAGATGTTTTTTTCAAGGATGTGAGGGTTCCAAGGGCCAACATACTGGGAGAAAGGGGAAACGGCTTCAGGATCTTACTCCGCTGGATCGCCGGCGAAAGGATAGAACAGGCCGCCTATATGGTAGGGCTTGGGCAGGCCGCATTGGATGAGTCCATACAGTATTCCAAGGAGAGGCTTGTAAGGGGAAAGCCAATGGGCTTTATGCAGGGCATCCAGTGGATGCTTGCTGAAATGAAGACAAAGATTGACGCATGCAGGCTCTTGACATACAGGGCGGCCTGTCTTCAGGACGAAGGAGTGCATATTGACACCCTTTCTTCGGAACTAAAGATCTTTGTAACCCCTGCTGTGCAGGATGTAACCCGCATGGCTTTACAGATCCACGGATCTTATGGTTATTCAAAGGAATACAAGGTGGAGAGATTATTCCGCTATGCAGCGCACGCAGGGGTCATTGCAAGCAGCTCCGAGATTAATAGGAGCATAGCAGGGAGTGCCTTGCTCAGGTAGAAGTTGAGCGGTCAGGAACTTTCACCGCTGAACAAGGGTATTAGATGAGAGAAGGGCCAGGAGAAATGAATATAATTGTGTGTATCAAACAGGTCCCTGATGTCACAGAGGTGACGTGGGACCCTGAAACAGGATCGTTAATCCGCAAAGGAATCCCTAGCATTATTAACCCAAATGACAAGAACGCTATCGAGGCTGCGCTGCAGTTGAAAGAAAGGCATGGCGGCGAGGTGACCATTATATCCATGGGGCCATCCCAGGTCGAGGAGGCATTGAGGGAGGCCCTGGGTATGGGGGCTGACAGGGCGGTACAGCTGACTGCCAAACAGTTTGCCGGATCTGATACCTGGGCAACCGCATACACACTGGGTCTGGCCGTGAAGAAGATACGGCAATACGACCTCATAATATGCGGAAAAGAGGCCATTGACGGCATGACCGCCCAGGTTGGTCCCCAGCTCGCCGAATACCTGGATATCCCCCAACTAACCTACGCCACCCATATCGAGATAGCGGATACCAGGGTCAGGGTGAAACAAAAACTTGGCGATTTTAACAGACTATTAGAGGCATCTATGCCCGCTTTGATAACCATAGAGAGGGAGGCCTACCAGCCGCGGGTCGCTCCCATGGATACCATTCTTGAGGCCTATGGTAAGGAGATACCGGTGTGGGGGCCGGAGGACTTGAGCGGAGAAGAGGATAATTTCGGCCTCATGGGTTCACCGACAAGACTAAGAAAGGTATATACGCCCAAACTAAAAAAGGGCAAGGTTGAGATCCTTGATGGCGGGCCCGAGGAAGTCGCCCGTAAATTGGTTGAGAAGCTGAAAGAGAAGTATATTATCTGAGGAAATGAATGATGAGGTCAAAGATTGATATAGATGAGTACCGTGGTGTGTGGGTCTTTGTAGAACAAACAGAAGGGCGGCCTGTAAGGGTATCATTGGAACTGCTGGGTAAGGGTCGTGATCTGGCGGATAAACTGGAGGTTGAGCTTTCCGCCTTTCTGCTCGGTGAATCAGTGCAGGAAATTGCGCAAGAACTCATATTTTATGGTGCCGATGAAGTCATCGTAGCGGATCATCCCCTTCTGAAGGATTACCGGACCGAGCTTTACACGGATATAATTTCAGAACAGGTTATGGGCCGAAGGCCGGAGGTGCTGATCGTCGGTGCCTCCCCCATCGGAAGGGATCTGGCCCCAAGGTTGTCTTTCAGGCTGAATGCCGGATGTACTGCTGATTGCACTGGCCTGGACATTGACAACGAAAACAGACTGTTTGTCTCCACCCGGCCGGCCTTTGGTGGCAATGTCATGGCCACTATTATCTGCCCTGAAAACAGGCCTCAAATGTCCACTGTCCGGCCTGGTGTGATGGCCTTCCCCGAAAAGGATGAGCGCCGAAAGGGCCGGACAATCAATCTCGATCTCCAAATCGATGAAGAGGATGTCAAGGTCAAGATCCTTGAGAGTGTCAAGGGTGCTGGAGAGGGCGTGAAGATTGAGGAGGCGGAGAGGATTGTTGCCATAGGCATGGGGGCGGAGGATGATGAGACCTGTGACATGATAAAGGAACTGGCCCAATTGCTGGACGCGGAGGTGGGGGCAACCCGGTTTGCAGTGGAAGCCGGTTGGGTCTCTCATGACCATCAGATAGGCCAGACCGGGAAGACTGTCAGGCCCGATCTTTATATCGGGTGTGGCATATCCGGAGCGGTTCAGCATACGGCCGGTATGAGCGGGTCAAAAATGATCGTTGCCATCAATAAGGATTTCAATGCCGAGATATTCAAGATAGCCGATTACGGTATTGTCGGTGATGTGAAAAAGATGGTTCCGGCAATAATATCTGAACTATCCAAGCAGTCATGAGTACGAGACCTTTGCAAAACGCCCCCTTTTGCCCAATCTCTGCGTCAGGCTCAAATTTT
>JACNIU010000118.1 GCA_014382905.1 Desulfobacterales bacterium | reverse complement strand
TTTGTAACGGATCCAGTTTGCCCCCGACATTCATGATGTTGGTTGCCACGGCGTAACCGGCGGTGTGGTCAGCCCCCATGGGCGAGGTTGCAAAGGTTACGCCAACGCCTTTGACCGCCCTTGGACCGTCTATTCGGGCAAACTAACGGCGGAAACCATATTCCAGCATGAAGAACTGAGGCTTCAAGGCAGTCAGGGGCTCCCGGAACTTTGCAAGTTCTTCTGCGGGGCCGTGGACTTCCAAACGAGTGAGTTCGGAAACCTTCAGGGCTTCTTCCAGCAGAGAGCCCACATTTTGGAGATGGGATAGCAGGCTGTCGGCATCTTCATAGCCTTCACGGCAATGAACGTGGTCTCCGTCAAAACTGAATCCATAATAGAGACATTTGGGCTCCTCATCGGTTTTCTCAACAAAGCGCTCACACAGCGCCTTAAAAGCCTCAAGTTTGCCACTCTGAACCTTGAAGTAGGGCGCAATCGTACAACATTTGTCCTGTGCTGCCATGGGTTCCTCCTTAGATGGGATTATGCTTCCATAAACAAGTGGAAAGCCGGTTTCGCCCGCTGGGGCCCACCACTATAGCGTTTCAGATAATGGTTTTGGCAAGGCCAGCCTCCGGCCCGGAGGGAGGGAGGGAGGAATCCGAGTAAGTCGTACATTTTAGTACGTCGTCAAGGATTCCGACCGATAACGCAGTCCAAAATCTTTATCTGGAAGGCTATATTAACAAATAACCAATAACTGATAACCGGGATCTCAAGAATCTTTACATTTCAACGTGGTAAGCTGAAACCCCACAAGATATAGGCTTGTCCGATTCAGTAAACCCCACAGATCCCGTCTATGGCCATCTCCTCAATCTTGATTTCTTCAGTCTCAAAGATATCATCTTCTTTGTTATCCTTTTGGTTGTTTTTCACATCTTTTTGTCATCTTCCATTCCTTACGGAATCTCCTCATCGTTGAAGTTAGTCGCTATTTGCTATTGGTTATCCTTTCAGGGTTGCCTGACACACAATACCACCTGGGATTTGGAGATCTCCAGATGGGCGAGAAGATCTTTGATCCCCGCACCATCCGGAACCTCAACGTCCATGCCCTGCTCATGATGATAATCGGGGAAACGCTGTCATGAAGTACCAAATAATTTGACCCTGCCTCTCATTTCACATAATCAATGAATCAATGGACGATCGCTTTCCATCTCATCTGCGAAATCTGCGGATCAGAAGTCAAAAGTACTATCCATCTCCCGGTCACTAATGAGGACCACTTTGTTGTGGGGAGGGAGCGGCTCTTCATAGAAAAACCTTGGCAGCCGATCGTCCTCATTAGTAAACCCGGCCTTTCGGTTGAATTCACGCTCCACTTTCAGCACCCGGATACCCAGGGCCGGAACATCATCCGGCCCAAGTTCTGTGCCGAACTTGGCGTTCATAGCCTTGAGGAACGCCTCGCCGCCCTCGGGAGTTGTCAGGGCAAAGCTTGCAAGAAGGCAAAGACCTGTGCAGTCAACCGCGGCCATGGCAATCTGCGCTTTTCGGGAGGCCTCAACCTGGCCCTCAGGTTTCAACGGGTCGAGCGCTCCACCCATGTACTCTCCCACCACGTTTCCTGCTGTATGATCCGCGCCCATGGGCGAGGTCGCGTAGGTAACGGCATTACCCTGCATGGCCCTGGGGTCGTAAGCGGCAATGCTTTGGCCTTTTACCACAGGCACACGATGGTGGTTGAGGTGTTTGCCAACAGCAGCAGCACCGTTCCCTAAGATCCTGCCAAACTCCGTGCCTTGGCCGATTTCCTCAACCATCTCAATGGCTGCCTGACCGTCCCCAAAGTTCTTGTGTCCCGCATCCATGGCCACGGCAAGGGCCACGCCAGTGTCCATGGTGTCAACGCCGATGTCATCACACAGGCGGTCTAACTGCGCAATCGTGTCCAGGTCATCAATGCCGGTCATGCCCCCCATGGACCATATCGTCTCATACTCCAAGGAAGAAGTGACGTACTTGCCCTCTTTGTCAACGAACTCATTGGAGCAATGGACAATGCACTGGGCACAGCCCATGTGGCTTGGATTGCCCCCCCGTTCCCGGATCATCTGGGCCAGTGCCTCTCCGCCGATCTTTTCCCAGCCGTCCATGACGCCCTTTGTGGCGTTCAAGGTGGGGAAGGCCCCCATGGAATTGATCGGGGCTACCATACCGGCGGTGCCAAGGGCAGGCAGCATCCGACCGCTGAAAGGATGGTTTTTTATGGCCTGGGCAAACGTCTTGGCCGCTTCTTTGAAGGTCTCCGGGTCGGCTAACGCATCAGCATTGTTCCCGCGCTGGTCCACCACTATGGCCTTAAGTCCCTTGACTCCCATGACCGCACCCAATCCTCCGCGTCCCGCTGCCCGGCACGGACGTCCGTCCACATCAGTGCTTTGGATGGAAGCCGCGGTCAACTTCTGCTCGCCGGCCGGTCCGATACAGAGCACCGAGGTCTTCTCCCCGTATGCCTCAAGCAGTTTCTCAGCAAGGGCATAAGTCCTCATCCCTTTGTACTCTTGAGCAGGAATAAGGGTCGCATCCCCGTTCTCATCAACCCTGAAAATGTAAAGCTCACCATGAGGGGCTTTGCCCTCAAAAACGATGGCAGTGATTCCCAAATGCCCAAGGGCGGCCGCAACGGTTCCACCGGCATTGCTCTCCTTGATTGTGCCTGTGAGAGGACTCTTCGCCCCTATTGATACCCTGCTGGTATTGGCCAGAGTTGTCCCGCTCAGAAGACCGGGAGCAACAATCAGTTTGTTCTCCGGACCCAGGGGATCACACGTGGCCGGGACCTCCGCATTGATCATGATTGAAGTGAGGCCCCTGCCTCCGAGCCCAAGGTATTCCTGTGGCACATCTTCCACATTTACCGCTTTATTGGACATGTTGACTCTTATGAACTTCATACTCACCTCCATTACCTGGGTTAATGTTATTGCCGAGAGCCGAGGTCGGCCTAACATCTGTCACGGTATTTCTTTACCCTTTGACACCGACTTCAGGCACCTATATCATATAGATGCCTGAAGCAGCAAGACATATGGGAAACCCTATGGTTCAAAGCACCCGTTGGCAATCGGCAGACTTTGGACGGACCGGTCTCAGTATCAGATACAGGAGCGCATGATCTCCTTGATCTGTTCAGGTGTTATGTCGCGGGGATTGGCTTCCCGTGACAGGTCATTGCTGGCCCATTTGGCTGTGTGCTCAACATCGGCGTCGGTGAAATCGAACTCCTTAAGCGGGACTTGAGGAATGCCCACATCATTACGAAGCCGCTCGATTTCTTCTAAGGTTATGTCGGCGGCGTGTACCGGATTCATGTGGTGTATATCCAGTCCCATTGCCTGACCAATCTCCTTGAAGCGCTCCGGAACGGCCACAACATTGAAGCGCTCTATCGGCATCATCATGATGGCGTTGCTGTATCCATGATGGAGATCCTTGATCACCGACAGCATATGGGCTGTCCCATGCACCATGCCCATGCCCCCGCCCATATTGTAGGACATGGATGCCACATACTGGGCCCAGGCCATATTCTCGATGGCCACATCGTTAGCCGGGTTTGCATAGGCCTGACGAAGGTTTTCGCTCAGGAGCTTGATCGCCCTCAGGGCAACACCGTGCACTACAGGCATATTGAAGCGGCCGATGAAGGGCTCCATGGCGTGGCAAAAGGCATCCATCCCTGCCCAGGCAACCATGTGGGGGGGTTGGAGCCTCATGAATGCAGGATCGTTAATGCCAACAGAGGGTCCTACGCCGGGCACTACCAGGATAAGCTTATAGACCCACTCCTCGTCGTTGATGATGGCAAAAGCTGTCCCCTCTGCCCCGGTGCCTGTGGTGGTATTGATGGCCACCTGGGGGATCATCACCGGCTTATAGGTGGGGATCCGGGTAGTGTAATGGGGATCAAGGAAGGCGCAAAAATCCCTGAGGTTAGTGTCAGGCCCGTCATTGGTCACCATTATACGGATGCCCTTCCCGGCATCGTGTGCGCTTCCCCCACCCACAGAGACGATGCCGTCACACCCAGCATTGAGATAAGCCTCGGTTCCAGCCTTACACTCGTAATCTTTGGGGTTGGATGTAACCCCCTCAAAGCGTGTTACTGCAATGTCACTGGCCTTGAGAACGCCTTCCACCTCATCCACAATGCCGGTGCCTTTAAGACCTGTGGTTACCAGTAAGGCATGTTTTATGCCGTACATCTGGCATTCCTGACCTGCCATTTTATGGGCTCCCCAGCCTATAACACCCCTTGAGTGTTGATGCACGTACAACAGTGGAAATTGCTTTCTTTCAGTATTGATTGCCATTGAATTCCTCCTTTTTGAGCCATTAAAAGGGTTTTAGTGGATCTCCTACCGTTTGTTCCACGGAGGAGCCAGCTTGATCTTGTATTCAGACCATTTAAAAGGATAGACCGTCATCTGCTTTCCATTCCACCATTGGCTGGCTGTACTGGTAAAAATAGCGACTCCATCTTTGTCATACTTCACCTTTCCATTTACCGTCTCAAATTCGTTGTCAAGCACCGCCTGCCTCACTTTTGCGGAGTCTAAGGTCCCGGCCTTTTCAATGGCTTGCCAGAGGATCTGGCAAAGGGCATATATGCCTCCTACACTAACAGAATATTTCTTAAAGTGGTCATGGTAACGCTCCCCTATTTCCCTGGCACCGGGGAAGGGGAAATCCATGGACCAGAATCCGTCACAAAGGATATATTGTGCATCTTTACCCAGGGCCTTCCAGAATTCCCCGGCCCAGGTGCCTTTCCACCCGTGAAAATATTTCACATTAAGATTGCTCTCCTTCATTTGCCGTACAAATATGATGACGTCTGTGTCAGCACCAAAGATAAGGATAGAGTCCACACCAAGAGACTTGGCCTTGATAATCTGGGCCGAGTAATCCTTGGCCCCCACTGCCCATGGCTCATCCAGGACAAACTTGTAGCCGTATTTTTTTGCAAGGTTCCGAAAAAGCCCGGCAAAGGCCCTGCCATCAAAAGTGTCCTCCATTATGAGGGCCGGTTTTTGTGGCCTCTCATTCTTGGGTATGCTGTTCCAGATCTCATAAGGGACACTACACGCCTGTTCCAGATCAAAGAAATAGAGGGTAGACCACTTAAAATGATGTTCTAACCAAGGGGGGATGAGGCAGATAGAAGTATGATAATATCTGCGATACTTCTCTGCTGTAATACAACCGGGGATTACACCAAAGGGGGCAGCAAAGCCACCTAATAAAAGGTCCACCTTTTTTTGTTTGATCAGACGTTCAACTCCTGCCGCCGCCTTACCAGGATCGCTTTCATCATCTGCAACGATCAGACGCACAGGGAGCTTTTTCCCGTATTCCTTTACAAATATACCACCCGCTTTGTTAACATCATCCACAGCGGTCTGATATGCCCATCTCTGTTCAATACCGGCCCCAGCTAAGATACCAGTCAAGGGAAGATTTGTTCCAATAAGGATTTCCTTTTTCTCCTTCTTTGCTTCCACAGGCTGAACAGCCCAGACGAGGGCAAGCAAAAAACAAAGGGGTGCAAGGCAAAAAAACGTCCTATTTCCTCTCGTATTGATTCTTTTCGGCATAGCTCTCTCCTTTCGTTTCAATATAATTTGTTATTAAAAATTGTTCCCCTCTGTACAAGATCACCTCCTTCCTATAGCTGTTAAGAAAATGTTTTTTTCTGATCCTCTATCTTTTTTGTTTTTCTGCTGTCTTTCAATCGACAATCCGCGATCCGCAATCCCAAATCCGCAATCCCCAAATGGCTCTCTATCTCAGGGACAGGGATGCCCGCTTGAAAGGCAAAATCCCCATCAACATTTTATACCTGCCTGACTTTTCACCCAGGCTCATTATTCCTCCGGGCAAAAAGAGCATGACCAAGATTATGAACGCTCCTGAAAAAATGGGATGGCTCTCCGGGAGCCACATGTTGGCTAATTCAAAAACCGCAGCCAAGATAAAGGCCCCGACGATCGGCCCCATAATGGTGCCTATTCCACCTAAAATGGTCATAAGAACCGGCAGAAGTGCCCACTTGAGACTGAAAAAACCTGTGGGGTGAATATGAAATAAATAGTATGCGAAAAGGCTCCCGCACAGCCCTGTAAAGAATGCACCCACTGCAAATGCAAAAATCTTGAATTTCAGCACGTGAATCCCGTTGGCACCTGCTGCCTGTTCATCCTCCCTGATCGCCACCAAAGCCAGCCCTACCCTGGACCGCACCAGGAACCATACGCATAAGAGCGAAAGTAGGGCTATAGAAAAGGCTATAAAATAGTAAGGCATCATGGACCGATACTCAGAGGAAGGGAGCATCAACCCCACCGGGCCGCCGGTGAGTGAACCACCCTGGGTAAAAACCACCCTCAGGATTTCGCCTAACCCCAACGTCCCCAGCGCAAAATAGTCCCCCCGAAGTTTGGCCAAAAGCGGTATGCCTATCATGATCGCTAAAATGGCCGCCCCCATTCCGCTGATCAACATACCTAAGGGGTCCAGATAGCCTATCCACCCTCCCTTCCAGCTTATAGCCGTCAGATAAGCTCCAAGCCCAAAGAATGCGTGTTGGCCAAGGGAAGGCTGTCCCGCATACCCGGCTACTACGTTCCATCCCTGGGCGAGGGATATATATAGGAAGGTCAGAAAGAGAAAATAGACCAAATAGGATTCTTCCGAATCCACCAAAAAAGGAAAAATCAAAAGAAAACATATGAGAGGGAACCCAGCCAAACTGATAGCTCGCCAGTTATAAACACCCTTTTTTCTCATTTTTGCACCTCAAGCCTAAGCGGCAACTCGACCAAACATGCCCTGAGGCCTGAACATAAGGACTAATAGAAATGCCCCGTAGGAAATAGCGTCTGCCCAGCCACCGCTGATAACATAGGAACTCATGCTTTCTATGACGCCTAACAGAACACCTCCTAACATTGCTCCACCCACGCTTCCTATGCCGCCGAATGCCACTGCGATCAGGGCCTTCAGACTAAAAACAAAGCCAAAATAGGGGTCAAAGGGATAAGTGGTGGCTGTCGCCACTCCCGCAACTCCGGCCAAAGCAATGCCGATGCCAAAGGTGATGCTGCTGACCTTTCTCGGGCTTATGCCTAATAGGGCAGCTGTCCCCATATCCTCAGATGCGCCGCGGACTGCTTTTCCCCAGAAGGTCTTTTTCATAAACAGAAAGACCAGCCCCGTAGCTGTGAGACTTATTAAGAAGACCACAAGCCGAGTAAACGAGATCTGGATACCTCCTAAACTAAGACCTAATCCGGTGTAGCTCGTTGTGACAGCGCGGGTGTTTGGAGTAAACGCAACAGACATGAGGTTCTCCAAGAGGATCATCAAACCAAATGCCAAAAGGAGAGAAGGGTTTTTCCCTGCCCCGGCTACCTTATGGAAAAGTCCCACGTAAAAGGCCCAGCCAATGCCCAAGAAAATGGGGAGAACCAGCAGAAAACAGAAGAATGGATCAATGGCGGTCAGAGTGAAGGCAAAGTAGGTAAAATATGCTGCCAAGATCATCATGGTGCCCTGAGCAATGAATATGATTTGCATGGACCCAAAAATAAGACTTAATCCGATGGCAGCCACTCCATACATCCCGCCAAACAGGATTCCGTTAACCAGAATCTGCAGAAAAATGTTAAAGGAAGAAAATCCGGTCATGGATCTAACCTCTCATTCCCAAATAAGCCTGCTGAAAATCCGGATTCCTTAAGAGGTCTTTTCCCCCGCCACTCAGTTCCATCCTGCCTGTTCTTAAGACATAAACATGGTCTGCTATTTCCAGTGTCTGGTGGACGTTTTGCTCCACTAAAAGAATCGTCACACCTTCCCGGTTTAGGGCCTGGATGATCTCAAACATGAGCTTCACCATCACCGGGGCTAACCCAAGGGAGGGCTCATCTAACATGAGTAAAGTGGGTCTGGCCATGATGGCCCGGGCAATAGCTAACATCTGCTGCTCTCCTCCGCTCAGTGAACCCGCGGTCTGATGAATTCGCTTTTTCAGCGCGGGGAATAGGCTGAAGGCACGGTCCAGTGACTCTTTCAGGAATGGTCTTGTCCTTGGGGGAAAAGCTCCAAGTTCCAAATTTTCCAGCACTGTGAGTCGGGAAAAAAGACGTCGCCCCTCGGGCACATGTGAAACGCCCAAGGTCACTACTTCTTCCGGTTTCATATTGATCAAGGAGATTCCCGAAAACAGAATATCCCCTTTTTTAGGGCGAATAATGCCTGAGATACCATGCAAAAGGGTGCTCTTCCCAGCGCCATTGGCTCCTACGAGAGCTACGATCATTTCTCCATCAACATGGAAGGAGACATCCCAGACCGCCTGAGCATCGCCGTAAAAGAGATCTACTCCTGTGACTTCAAGCAGGTGCTTTACCAAGGTATGCCTCAATGACTTTGGAGTTCTTTGCTATCTGTTCCGGGTTCCCTTCAGCGATCTTCCGGCCATAGTCCAATACCACGACCCGATCGCAAAGATGGAATATGGCATCCACTTTATGTTCGACCCACAAGACGGCCACATCCTTTTCCTCTCTGGCCCTATTGATTACCTGCATCATTTTCATTATCTCCGAAGGATTGAGACCAGCCATAGGTTCATCTAACAGAGCAACTAACGGTTTGGAGGCCAAGGCCCTGGCCACCTCTAAAAGACGCCGGTCGGAAAGGGTCATGTGTGCAGTGATTACGTCTCTTTTGTCAGTCAGCTCCACAAGCTCCAAGGCTTCCAAAGCACTGCCACGGGCCTTCTTGCCCCGTAGCCCATTACCGTAAATGGAGCCTACCATCACGTTTTCTAATGCTGTCATGCTCAGAAAAGTCTTAACGAGTTGAAAAGTTCTGGAAATGCCTAACCCTACAACGATACTTATAAACCCTTTTTCTTGACATTTGGAGCAAGGTCTGCCATA
>JACNIU010000345.1 GCA_014382905.1 Desulfobacterales bacterium | reverse complement strand
ATCTCTTCCGGTCAGTGTAGCTGCCGCGATGATACATAAAATCGAGGGCCTCCTGGCCGTCACTTACCCAATAAATCTCATTCAAAATATTGTTCTGCTTAAGCGCCTTTAAGGTTATTTCCGCATGATCCGGGTTGTCCTCCACCAATAAAATATCTACGGGTTTTCCTTTCATTTTTTCCTTTTAACTCCTTTCTCTTTTTTCCTTGTAAAGCATTTTATCCGCTGATTCTGTGAACTCTTCAACAGTTTCGTGATTGTCATATTCGGCGATGCCGGCGCTGACCGTGATATTGCCAAGCCCCATATCCCTGACAGCCTTTTTGATACGTTCTGCCGTAATACGGGCGCGGCCTTTATCTGTTCCGGGCAGGATAACGGCGAATTCGTCCCCGCCGTAACGGCATGCAAAGTCGACCCTGTTTCTGGTATTCTGCACAATAACTTCGGCCACCTTTTTCAAGGCATTGTCCCCCTCAAGGTGTCCATGGGTATCATTATATTTCTTGAAATGATCAAGGTCTAAAAGAACAAGTGAAAGAGGATTTCCATAGCGTTTTGTCCTGACGGTCTCTTCTTCAAGCCTGTTGTAAAAATACCTGCGATTAAAAAGCCCTGTCAGGTCATCTGTAATTGATAATCGTTTAAGGTCCTCTTCTAATCGCACCTTCTCTCTTGCTGCCTTATGCCGCTCCAGGGTACTCTCAATAACAACAGGCAGCACCGTCAGATAGTTGCCTGTCTTGACCAGATAATCATAGGCCCCGAGCTTCATGGCCCTGACCGCGATCTCTTCGTCTCCCTGGCCCGTTATCATGATCAGGGGGACATCAAACCCCTCTTTGGTTATGGATTCGATCACTCTCAGCCCGTCAAAACCGGGAAGGGAGTAGTCTACCAATATCAGGCGCGGCATGGCGTCGGCAGGCAGACCCTTCAGATATTCCAGACCGCTTTTTCCTGATTTTGCCCAGTAAACCTGAAAATCGGCCTTAAGCGCCGATTCAACGAGTTCGGCATGATCCGGGTTGTTTTCAATCAACAGAATACGCACAGGTCTTCCCCATGTTCATTTTATTCTTGTTCATTCATTAGAGTTTGTGATAAAATTTTATGGTTTTAGCAAAGCCTTGCCACTCTTGAGGAGAAACCCTGAACCCCATATTACTTAAGGATGCGGTTTCAAAAAGTCAATCTTAATTTTTGATGGTCTCGTAAAAAGTCGAAAAATACCGTTTTCCGTCATTCCGGCGAATGCCGGAATCCAGTTCTTTCAAGCAGTTACAGACCATCTGGACTCCGGTTTGCACCGGAGTGACGATTTTTTACGAAGCCATCAATTTTTGGCGCCAACAAGATTTTGCTGTTGACAGCCAGGGAGGTTCATCCTGAACATGCTGAAAATAATGATCATCGAGGATGAAAAGGACCACTTTGAGCTCATGGAGCACGCCATCAAAAAGGAGTTCCCCGATGCCATGGTGGAGCTGTGTGAAACGGCCGATCTGTGCCTTGAGAGGCTGGAGGCGGGCGGCATGGATATAATCATCGCAGATTATCTCCTGGCCGGCATGACCGGTCTTCAACTCTTAGAAGAACTAAAAAAGCGCAAAATAGAGGTCCCGGTCATTATGGTTACCGGTCATGGCGATGAGGGGCTTGCCGTAAAGGCAATGAAGTCAGGGGCGTTTGACTATGTGGTGAAGTCCGGCAGCTTCTTTGAACTCATCCCCGAAATCGTTCGTAAAGCGATTCATGACAGGGAATTAAAAGCGAAGATGCGGCGAACTGAGGAAGAGAAGAAAAGGCTCCAGGCCCAGTTCCTGCACGCCCAGAAGATGGAGGCCGTGGGCACTCTGGCAGGCGGCATTGCTCACGATTTTAATAATCTCCTTCAGACCATCAAGGGCTTTACCCAGATTCTTCTGTCCAATTGCAGCGCAGATGACCCGGGACATGCGGGTCTGAAACAGATTGAACACGCAGCTGAGAGGGCCGGAGAACTGACCCGACAACTCCTGACTTTCAGCCGGAAGGTGAAGATCGAACCACGTCCCATTGATATTAACGACCATGTGAAGGCAATTAAGGAATTGTCCAGGACCTTAACCGGAATGATCGAGATTGAACTCCTTTTGGCCGATGATCTCAAGACTGTCAATGCCGATCCCGGACAGATGGAGCAGGTCTTGATGAACTTGACGATCAATGCCAGAGACGCCATGCCTGAAGGGGGCAGATTGATCATCAAAACGGAAAACGCAACCTTAGACCACGAATATTGCAGGACGCACCTCGGGGCCGTGCCTGGCGAGTATGTGCTTCTGACGGTCTCGGATACGGGCCATGGCATGGATAAGGAGACCGTGGAACGTATTTTCGAGCCCTTCTACACCACTAAGGTCGCCGGCAAGGGTGCCGGCCTGGGACTGTCCACGGTCTATGGCATTGTCAAGGGCCATGATGGCTATATCATGTGCTGCAGCAAGCCTGGTAAGGGCGCCACATTCGAGATCTACCTGCCGGCGCTGAAACAGGAGAGGGAAGGAAGGAGTTCGCCATGAACATGCTGAGGATAATGATCATCGAGGACGAGAGGAACCACTTTGAGCTGATGGAGCATGCCATCAAAAAGGAGTTCCCCGATGCCATGGTGGAGTTGTGTGAAAAGGCTGATCTCTGCCTTGATAGGCTGAAAGAGAGCGACATGGATATTATTATCGCCGATTACCTCCTGACCGGCATAACCGGCCTCGAGCTGTTTGAAGAACTGAAAAGACGCGAGATAGATGTCCCGGTCATCGTGGTTACGGGTCACGGCAATGAGAATATCGCCGTAAAGGCCATGAAGTTGGGCGCGTTTGACTACGTGGTGAAGTCCGGCGATTTTTTTGAACTCATACCTGAGCTCATACGGAAGGCGCTCCGCGACAGGGATTTGAAAGCGAAGATGCGGCGAACTGAGGAGGAGAAGAAAAGGCTCCAGGCCCATCTCCAGCAGGCCCAGAAGATGGAGGCCATCGCCACCCTGGCCGGAGGGATTGCCCATCAGTTCAACAATGCCCTGAGCTCCATTACGGGCCATACCGGATTGCTTGAGATGGAGTATCCAGAAGATGAGAAGATAATGGATTATGCTAAGGCTATGAAGCAGTCAGCCCATCGCATGGCCCACCTCACCAGTCAATTGCTGGCCTATGCAAGGGGAGGGAAATACAATCCTCAAACCATGTCACTGAGTAATTTCGTGGAAGGTACCCTGCCCATTATCCAGCATACCCTGGACCCTGATATTCGCTTAGAAACCGATCTTCCGCAGGATGTCATGAATGTGGAGGTGGATCGCACCCAGATGCAGATGGTCCTCTCTGCCATAGTGGCCAATTCCAATGAGGCCATAGATCCCCCTGGCCGTATCAGGATTTCCACCAGGAACATGGACATTGACCAGGAGTTCATAAAAGATCATCCGGGTCTCACGCCGGGTTCTTATGTCTGTCTTTCTATTGAGGATGACGGAAAAGGCATGGATGAAGAGACAAGGGATAGAATATTCGATCCTTTTTTCACCACCCACTTTATGGGCCGTGGGCTTGGTATGGCATCTGTTTACGGCATTATCAAAAACCATGACGGCACCACCACCGTGGACTCAGAGATAGGAAAAGGGACTGTGGTCCGTATCTACCTGCCCGCCATCCCAAGCGCTCAGGCGAGGCGGGCGGGTCTTCCTGCCATTGAGGCAGAGGAAGAGGTCGAGGAAGGGGTGGTCTTAAGACCGCAGGTCGAATTGGCCATGGGAGAAGGTACCGTACTGGTTATTGAAGACGAAGAGCCTTTGGTGAAGCTGTTCAGACAGATATTGGAGATGCTTGGTTATCGGGTTCTTGAGGCCATGACCGGGGAGGAGGCCGTTGAACTTGCCAAGACCTTTGATGGCCAGATTGACCTCGCACTCTTGGACATAAAGTTGCCTGATATGGACGGTGGCAGGGTTTATCCCCTTATCATGGAAGTTAGGCCGAATCTGAAGGTGATCGTTTGCAGTGGCTATAGCATAAATGGCCCTGCCCAGGAGATCCTTGACGCCGGTGCTCAAGCTTTTATTCAGAAACCGTTTTCGATCTCCGCATTGGCTGAGAAATTGAAGGAGGTGCTGGAAGGAAAATAAGCCATAAACTATCCTGGTTTTCCTGTCAGCCGAATTGAATGCAAGGCATGTAGCTGTGATTCTGAAGGTGCTGCAGAAAATTGCAGGCTGTTACTTGGTGTTCGGATTTGAGGCTTTTGCCCAATTCGGCGGTTTCATGCTGCAACAGCAGGTCGTTTTACAGGAAACAAAGATGTTTATTGCAGCATCGGGGTTCAATCAGGGCAGGTCCTATTGAATGCTTTCCAGCTCTTCCTTTACGATGGCCATATGGGATTTCAGTTTTTGATTTAGAGGTGACGCGGGGTATTTATCTATGAGTGCCTTGAGTATGTCACAGGACGAATTAAGGAGTTCCTTCTTCTTGGAAGGGTCTTTGGTCTTCTTTGCCGTCAGGAAGATTTCTGCTGCACGATTTCTCTCACTGTTAATGAGGCTCTCCACCGCTCGTTCCTTTAGCGCCTGAGATTCTGCGTTGAGCCCTTGGGCCTCCTCCACCTCTTTGAATTTATTGATGGCCGCTTCGAATTTTTCTTCCTCGAACAGCGTCTTTGCCGCCTCGTGTGTTTGTTTCAGATAGGCGTCCCGGATCCGCTTTTGCTCTTCGAATGCTGCCTCCTGCTGTTCTACCCTTGTCAGTTCCCTGTCAAGTATTTCGCTTTCAGGCCCTTCCTCGACCTTAATCCTCTCCCTCAGCAAAAGAAGCCTTGCTTTGCCGTAGGCGTGTTCCTGGATCAGAGAACTAACCTCTTTTAGAAGTTGATCCATGGTGCGCTCGCCCTGCAGGCCGACGCCTTCGGAACCCGGTTTGGGGGCAATCAACTTAGGTTCTTCAGCGCTGGCGCCTTTTTCAGCCCGGCGTATCTTCCTGTCGAGGTCTTGAATAAGGGCGGCTCTTTCATCCTGGTAGTCTGTCAGTCTTTCGTAGGTATGAAGTGCTTTGTCTTTTTTCCCCAATGCGAGCTGCCATTGGGCGATACTTGCACGAAGCTGGATGATGTCGGGAAGCCGATTCAGCTCGCCGGCAATCCCTTCCCCGATCTGGATGGCCTGTTCAAATCTCCCTTCTTTTGCCAAAGACAGGGCGAACAGAAGTCCGATTTCGGGCGTGAGCGCATCAGGACCGAAGGTCGCTTTCAGTTCGAAAGAGCGTTTGATGACACCTTTGAAATCGCCCTTCAAATAGAGATCTATAATTTCACCTTTGCTCCTGACAAAAAGTGTGATTGTCCCCGGGTAGTCCGGGATCGCCTTTTTTCTCTCGAAATATCTTTCATCCATCAGGTCCAAGGATTCAAAAAGAGAGCGGATAAGCTCTTGAGATTCCTTTTCCGTGGCATTTTCAGGCGGGAATTTCCTCAATTGCTTATAAGTATCCAGTAGCTTTAAGGCGGCCTTTCTGTCCTCCTCAGGCAACTCTTCTTTTGCTGCAATTGTTTCCAAGAAGCCGATTTTTTTATCAAGGAATGTGTCGCTAATAATAAGAAGATCCGAACTCTCCACGGCCTTTGGTACAGCCATCTCCTGGCTTTTTGGAGGGGAGGAGGCGCACCCTGAGGCGCATGCGAGCAGTAGTATCAGGAGGAACGAGCGTAGTTGTTTCATTTTATCCCTTTCTAAAACGGATCAAAATGCCTTTTGAGCTTCCTTGTCTCTCCGTGCTCCTCTGTCTCGGAAAGCACGGTTGTCCCGAGAGGAGGATTAGACACCTGCTTTGATGGTCTCGTGGGGAGGCCGGTGGTAGAAGAGACCTCGATATTCTGCAATTCGCCCTGGGCAGGCACCGGACGGAGGAGAGGATTGAATACGAGATCGGCAGGCTGGAGGCCTTTCTTGAAATCATCTGTGCCGACGATAGCGTTTGCCGTATCAATCCAAAGGGGAAGGGCGCCCGATGAGCCGTATATGGCGATGTGTTTCCCCTTCATTGGACGGTTGTCATCAAAGCCTGTATAAGTGGCAATGACATATGCGTCCGTCATGTCAAACTGGCTGGTTTTAACGTTGGGGCCGGGTATAAGACCCACAAAACTGGAATTTGTGAACCTGTTTGCCGTGCCTGTCTTTCCAAAGATGGGGATGGGTATCTCAAACACCCGGACAGCGTCTCTGGCCTTGTGTCCGGTGCCAACCTCCATTACTTTCCTCAGGATTTCCGTGATCAGGATAGAGACCCTTTCGGGCAGGACTATTTCAGGTTCGGGCTTGTACTCATAGATGACCTCACCATCCCTGTCCACTATTTTTGTGATAATGGGCACCATGGCAGGCCCTCCCTCAGGAGAAAGGGGGTAGACCTTGCCGCTCACGAGCGATTCATAGGCCAGGGCGGCCTCCATTATGCTGATGGAATTAGGCCCTAAGGGGAAGGAAAGAACCGGATCCAGAGGGGTCGATATGCCGATCTTTTTTGAAAGATATACTACAAAAGAGAGATTGACAAGGGTCTTAAAATCTCTCACCTTGGAAAGCACCTCTAAACTGTATCTGTCATGGGCAAGAAAATTGTTGTAATTGGTCCTGATATGGGCCTCCATCGCGTCTAATGTCCAAGCGGGGATCAGACCGTCAATCCACACATTTTTTTCTATGTTTAAGTCCTTCGTGTTTTCAACTAACCATTTCGGGGTAATTGGGGTAATGGCTATTTGTGTTAGCCATTCAGGGTGATCCGTGTAGATGATTTTGGTCCCCTTCCCGTCTTCGGCCCGGTAAAAACGACGAAGCGTCTCCGTAAGCCGGTGACTGATTTGGGGGTCTTTTTCGTGGCCAGGTTGGCGCAGGATCCTAATGGCCCTTTGAAACTGCTCTCTCATCTCGGCATAGAGGAGGCGGAGTCTCTTGAAGTCATATCTCAGGATCCGGGGATCGTTGAGCTTTTCCGTTTCGGATGAATTGTCGCCCAAATCAAAGTGCAGCCGCTTGAGGTCGTCTAAAATAGCCTCATGGCCTGCGAAGATAATATCTGTCTCGATCTGGCGCTTGGCCTCTTCAAATGCAGCCTCCATCATGGCTTCTCTATCTACTACGACCCCGTAATGATCTCTTATCCGGCTCTTATAGGTCTCATAGGACTCCTTTTCTCCTCGGCCAAGACCCACCAGGTTTACGACTTGCCGGAATTCGCTCATATTCAGGTGGTCGGTGAGGTGATAAAGGAGCCAGACGGTTGCCAGATTTTCCGATTTGGCGCCCGCCCATGCCATGGAAACCGTGTCGCTCTGTGGCTCATGATCGGGTCGGGGCAGATATGATGTGTCCTGAAATCGAAAGATGTCCCTTCTGTTCTTGAGGGGGTCAAGGATGTTCCATTTTAGCTGAAGGGCTGCGGCGTAAACGATCGGTTTGAAGATTGACCCCAACTGCCGCTTCGCATGAACGGCTCGGTTAAAATAGCGGTCAAAGAATCCTCCGACCATAGCCTTTATCATTCCTTTGTGAAGGGCCACAACCCCGCCTTCCAATTCGGGTATAGTTGTTAGCATCAGCTTTCTTTCCATCTTTCCGTCAGATGGCGTCTTATCCGGTGTTGCGAAGTGTACCGGCACCAGATCTCCCGCTTTGAATTTCTTTAAGAAAATCGGGACATGTTCCCTGCCGAACCGGGCCCAGGGTCCTAAGCTTGCTTTTAACCAGGCAGCGCCCACCGGCTTGAGTCCTTCAAAGTCAATGATACCGCCTCCGCCATCCCATACCACAACCAAACGGCCTACGTCTCTGCCTGCATCTACAGAGGTAATCTCTGCTAAGAAAGGGGTGTTGTCTTTCGTTTCGCTCGGCTTTTTTTCAAGCAATGCTTCCCATTTATCGATTTGTTGCCAGGGGTTGTAGCCGCTTAACTCGATATCCATCAACGGTAGATACTTCCGGAGGCTCATCAAGGCAGCATACTGAACCTCTTTGTTGACCGATGTGTAGATGCTGATCCCGGACATGGCAATGTTATCCACGCCCTGCTCCTGGAGGATGGCCCTGAAATAATCGGATTCAAGCTGGTTTCGGATATAGTCCAGAACGACATTCAGACGGTAAGTGATTTTTCCCTCTTTGAATGGGATATCCCTCTCTAATGCCTCTGTATATTCGTCTTTGGTGATGAAGTTCAATTTTAGCATGTTGGCCAACACATAATCTTTGCGCGCCTTGGCCAATTGCTTCGCTTCATCCCTTTCGGCCATGGTTTTCTTGATAAACGGATTGTATCGGTTGGGCCCTTTCAGGGAACCGACGATAAAGGCTGTCTCAACCAGGTCCAGATCATTGGTGTCCTTTCCAAAGTAATACTGGGCCGCAATCCTGAGCCCCTTTCCATAACCGGTGACAAAAAACTGGTTGGTATACATCTCGAGGATCTCTTCTTTTGTGTATCTCCGCTCCAGGAGAAAGGCCTGCATCATCTCCTTCAGTTTAGACTTGTATGCCCTTTTTTCTCGCTTGAATATATTTTTAGCTGTTTGCTGGGTAAGCGTGCTTCCGCCCTGGACCACTCTTCCTGTCCTGATATTCGCCACAAAGGCCCTCAGGATCGCTTTCATGTCAAACCCTATATGATCGAAGAAACTCCTGTCTTCGGCTGCGATCAAGGCCTTCACAAAGATTTTGGGGATATCTTCGTACCGGATATATTTCCTGTGGGTCATTTCAAAGAAGACCCCGATAGGTGTCTGACCATCCTCATAATACACGGGGCTTTCAGAGGAAATGACTTGATCAATTGCCCCCCTTTGGATGCGGGTGGCCGCCTCCCGGGTCACCTCGTAATAGAAATATCCCAAGAAAGCGCAAGGGACAAGAATGAGGAGGAGGAGAATAATGACGAGAACTCGTTTCATGCTGGATACTCGATACTGGATACTGGTTACTGGTTACTGGATACTGGATACTGGTTGCTGGATACTGGATACTGGTT
>JACNIU010000088.1:3449-9155 GCA_014382905.1 Desulfobacterales bacterium | reverse complement strand
CCCATCATCTCCTGGGAGATCATCGAAAAGGATGTTATCGACGACATCATCTTCAAGACAGACAAACCAAGAAACCGTCTCATCCTGGAACTGATGGCGCGGGGCGGAATGAGAGTGGGCGAGGTTTTGAAACTGAGACCCAGAGATGTCCATGACAGAAAATTGACGCTTAGGGACCCGAAAAGCGGCAAGGAGCGGGAGCACGTATTCATCCCGCAGAAAGTGGCTGACAGACTCAAAGAGTACATCAGGGAGAAAAACATTCAAACCGATCAACGGATTTTTCGCCTATGTTACGAGGCCGCCAGAACAATGGTCAAAAAGGCAGGAGACAGGGTCGGCGTTCGGCTGCGACCCCATGATTTGAGGTGATCGAGTGATCGAGGGTCGCGCTAACTACTTCACTTTTATACAATAACGTCAGGAAAAAAGTTTTTTCAGGCCCTATATCCCGCTTTTTGACCCCAAAATGGGCTTTATAAGAAATATCCCGCCCCTCGATTAATTGAATAATGCTCTTCTTACCCTTATAAAGTCCAATATAGCCCCCAAATTAGGGGGTATTGTAGCATATCACATATTATATCAATAAGTTGTCTTGGCGACCCTCGCTTCACAGCCAATGGGATCTTTGCAGGTCTCGGGGCGGCAATCGCATTGGCCCATCCCCTGACCATCCTGACGGCGGTTGTGGCGTCCCCCATAACCTCTTTGAACCCGATGATCGCCGCAGGCTGGGTGGCCGGGCTGGTGGAGGTCCTCTTGAGTAAGCCAAAGGTGAAGGACTTTGAGCGTCTGCCCGAAGATATCGTATCCGTCAAAGGATTCTGGAAAAACAAGATCACCCGGGTACTGCTGATCGTGGTCCTGACCAATATGGGGAGCTCGTTAGGGGCGTTTGTGGCATTGCCGTTAATGGCAAAGGCGTTTTGATTGGCGATTGATGATTTTCGATTGTTGATTGGAAAACATCTGAGAAGGAAGTTCTCAAAAATTCCGGGCATGAGTCAAAAAAACAGGAAAGAAATGAGATTTATTGTGCTATGAGCTCATATCTCAACCTCTCCTCGCCTTGTGCTTGCTGGTGTATATCTCAATGACTGTTAAGGTAGAAACGTCCTCTCCTTATTCCATTCTCTATCCTATTAAGCGTTTATGTAAATCGCCATGAGCATGAATATTAGGGCAAGTAGAAGTCTAGGACCTGGGCCAGACAGAGGCCAGTCTCGCCCGAAAGAGCGCAATCCATAAGGCCCGTTCCATGGATATTCTTGGACAAAAAGCATCTTGATTGGACAGGGTGCCTACGTTCAGGAATGGGGCAAAGATAGGAAAGCCGTGCAGTGCTGTATTGTTTTAGGGCTGCAAGAGTGTCTTTCAACGATAAATACATCATATTCTCTTCTTCTTGGCTTTTGACTGCCAGTCACTCTGTCCCAAAACAGGACTTGAAATCGATTAGAGATTCATATCTAACATTTTCGTAACTAATATGCGTTACCATTTCATGATATTCAAGAAAAACAACCGATCCTGACAAGGAGTCTATCATGTCCGGTAAGTCATCAGTCTTATTCATTTGCCAGCATAACAGCGGCAGAAGCCAGATGGCGGAAGCCTATTTGAAAAAACTGGCCGGCGATTTCCTGGAAGTTGAAAGCGCCGGCCTCGAACCCGCCGAAACCGTCAATCCGCTGGTTGTAAAGGTCATGGAAGAAGAAGGCTTTGATTTGTCATCCAAAAAGCCCCAAAGTGTCTTTGAACTGTTCAAGACCGGAAGGCTGTTTTCACAGGTGATCACGGTCTGTTACGATTCTGAATCTAAGTGCCCGGTCTTTCCCGGCATTACCAAACGCTGGCACTGGCCTCAGAACTTCCCTGAAGGCAGTTTCTCTTTCAAAGAACTCATTTCCAAATAATCATCAACCTGTGTTGGAGCATCTTGACGATCCTGACTCAGAAAGGGCTTGTCGTCAAAAAAAATACCGAAGCCGGAACTCCACGCGCCAGTCGCTCTGCTTTTCGCCGTATTCGGTCTGGTCCCCACCCACCGGGATAATCCCCCTGAGCCGCATCTCCAGGTTGGTGATGGGGCTGTAGTTGAGTTCGGGCATCAGATTGAAACTCCAATCGTTCATGGCCACGATGGTGGTGAAGGCCGGGGTGAAATAGAGGATGTCAAAGGGCTCTTTCTGGGTTAACCTCAGATAGAGATAGTCCCTCAGCGGATTCCGCCACGAAAAGCCCTCCTTGGTAAGACGGTTGACGGGGCCGAACAATGAGCGATTCCCGGTCTGCTGGTAGTTATCATAGGCCCGGCCGATATAGGTGTACAGGTTTTGGAGATCGCCGGGGTCCACGCCCTCACCGTTGTGATAATATTCAAAAATGGCGGTCAGGTCCGTTTCCGTCAGATAGCGCGTCCCCACAAGATAACTCCAGACATCGGATTCGTTGGTCAGGACCTGGCCGTCTTCCTGAAAAGTTAATTCCTGGAAATTGCTGATCCAGGCCGCTTCCCCGTGGATTTCCAGGTTGGAGAGGAGGTTCCTCGAAAAATCGAACCCCAATCGGGTGGTGCGGCTGGCCCCGGTGAAGAAGAGGAGGTCCAGGTCCGTGTCATAGAGCAGGGCATAGAGCTTGGCCGCCACATTCACATGGCCGGTCTGTCCGAATTCGTCGTTGATGTCCTCATAAACGGGGAGCAACACGGGGGTGAAGGCCAGGGTCTGGAGAGGTCCGTCGAGACTCCGGATGAAATCCCCCCCGAGGATATAGTAGCCCTCCAGGGCCTCTTCCGGATCTTCCGGATTCTTGGGTCTGTCCACAAAAGAGACCGGGTTCCAGGCGTATCCCTTTCCCCATTTGGTCACCCGCTTGCCCGCCTCCACGGCCATATGGGGAGCGGGCTTGAAGGAGAGATACCCTTCCATGAGGGTCATCTTGCCGTTCCAGCCGTTAGGATCATGGGTGAGGAAGCTGTCCAGTCTCGCAAAGGCACTCAGGTCCCCATACTGAAAGGCGCCTTCCAGCCGCGCCCCCAGGTTCGACTCCTCCACGGCGGCCCCTGGCTCGTTTTCGTAGAACTTGAGCTTATAGAGCGCCGAATCCCGGTCCAGCCCGGAGAGGGTGGGTTGGACCTGGAGAAACCCGCCAAAGGCATAGGGCTTTTTTTCGACCTCCTTTTCGATCTCGGAAAGGTCAAAGGTAGGGGTTTCCTCAGCCATGGACCCCCGGTACAAAAGGCCGACCAGGGCCAGGGCACACAGGAGGGAAACCCCAATCCTCATCTAAGGCTCTCGAGTCTGGGCATGAAATTGAGGGTGAATGCCTCGTCCGGGATCTCCCGGGCCTTGACCTTGGCAAAGAGCATGTAGGATCGGTATCCCTTGTAAAGCGGGCTGTCCGTCTCCACCACGGCCGGCCGCACAATTCCTCCCCCGAAGTCTTTCATGTCCTTGAAGTAGAGGGTTTTGATGAGCATGGCGGCCTCGGTGAGGCATTCGATTTTGGTGGGGAGCAGCTTCTCTTTGTCCACCCACATGCGGAGCTGGTCATAGGCGACGGATTTGGTTTTGGCCTTCAGGTGAAGAAGGGTTTCCTTTTCCTGGTCCTCCACCTTCGTCACGGTATACTCCTCGGTGTAGTCCAGTTGCAGGATATCCGAGTTGTTGAACACACCGCCGACAACCGATTGGAGGCTCGTGATGCGAACCGGCTTTCCCACGTTGGGAATATAGAGCCACATGTTCTCTCCCAGTCTCAGGGTGGTCCGTCCCTTGTCGCTGGCAGGGGAGATAAAAAGGCCGGCAATCTTGTCCTTTCCCTTCTTCACCGTAAACAGGATGAACTCCTTCTTTCTGCCATCCGGCTCCACGTTGACGAGCTTCCGGTACATCTCATAGGAATCCGGGGAAAGGTTCTTATCCACCCGGGCAAGGATCTCGTTTCCATCCACGGCATAGGCGGGGCTTACGATCAGAAGGCCTATCATCAGGCCAATGACTCTTGATATCATCTATCTTCTCCTATCTGTCTAATTTGTTTAACTATACATGTCCCAGGGCCTCGATGGGATCCATCCGGGCGGCCTTGAGAGCCGGCTGCAGGCTCGCAACTATGGAGACCCCGATCACAATCCCTGAAATGGTTATGAGCGCCACCGGGTCGATGTTCGGCGAAAGGATGAGCCCGGTCTGTCGCCCGAAGTCAAAGGATATCTTTGCCATTTGGAGGGCATAGATCGCCCCACTGCTCAAGATGCTCCCGATGATGGCGCCGATGGCCCCCATGAGGAGACCTTCGAGCAGGAACATGGCGAGGATCTTTCTCGGCAGGGTTCCAATGGCGGCGATGGTCCCGATCTCCCGGACCCTTTCGTACACGGCCATGATCATGACATTCATGATGCTGATGAGCACGATGGCCACAAGCATGATCTTGACGAACAGGGTCATCATGTCGATCATGCGGGCGATATGGTAGAAGGGCGAGATTTTTTCCCAGGTATGCACGTCAAAAACAGGCTTTCCCTGCTTGTTCAACTCCCCGGAGAGCTTTGCCTTCAGTGTCCCGAATACCTCATGAAGCCTTCCGAAATCCTTGACCCTAAGGGCAATCTCGCTGATCTCGGGCGCATCCATCCTCAGGATTTCCACTGCGTCATCCATGTGGACATATCCGTCCCTCCCGCCGGGTCCGGTGGCGCTCTCCAGGATCGCGCCCACCCTGAGCTGTTTTCCGTTTACCGATCCATCCCGGTTTGTGGTGATCACCACCACCATGTCTCCCACCTTCACCTTCATCCCCCTGGCAAGAAGCTCCGGCACAAAAATTTCCCCCTTCTTGATGGCCTTTTCGCCTTCAAGGACCCTGGAGAGAAGGAGCGGAACCGTTTTCGCCTCCATTTCCGGGTCCACCCCATTCAGCCGGATATTGGTGGTCTCGGTAAAATTGCTGAACATGCCCCCGAACTTGATCCTTTTAGAGTAGGCTTCGATCTCCGGCATTGCCTCCAGCACGGCTTCCACCTTCCGGACGGCGCCCGGTTTCAGGTTCATGGTGAGCGGCAGGTTATCAATAGCCGCCAGATACCCTTTCCGGTGAATCTGCATGTGTCCCACAAAGGAATCGGTGATCTGCCCGATCATCATGCCCTTGAAGGAGCCGGTGACCGCCACGAAGGCCGTCACGAACAGGACCCCGATGACGATGAGAGACAGGGTCAGCAAGGTCCGTCTCTTGTACCGGAACAGGTTCCTCCCCGCAATCTTGATGAGATTAGCCATTATCGCGCCCTCCATTCTTTTCGTTTGTCTTCAAAACACCGTCCTCGATGCGGTAAATGACCTCGGCTTCCCCGATGATCCGGGTGTCATGGGTTGAAAAGACGAAGGTCGTCTCTAGTTCATCCCGGATCTTTTTCATGAGTCTGAGGATACTCATGGCCGTGTCGTGGTCCAGGTTGGCCGTGGGTTCGTCGGCCAGAACCAGATCGGGATGGGTCACAAGGGCCCTTGCAATGGCCACCCGCTGTTTCTGACCGCCCGAGAGCTGGTCGGGCCGCTTGTTCCGCTGATCGCTCATCCCCACGGCCGCAAGCAGTTCCTCCACCTGTTTCCGTCGTCCGGGTGCGGGGATATTCTGAACCACGATCAGGGGATATTCCACGTTCTCGTATGCGGTCAGTATGGGGATCAGGTTGAA
>JACNIU010000088.1:0-2992 GCA_014382905.1 Desulfobacterales bacterium | reverse complement strand
TCACAGCCTCCTCAGGATATCGACGGGTTTCATGCGGGATGTCCGCCTCCCCATGAAATAGCTTGCGAGGGTCCCTGCAAAGAGG
Organism: Desulfobacterales bacterium; assembly: GCA_014382905.1. Taxonomy (GTDB): domain Bacteria; phylum Desulfobacterota; class DSM-4660; order Desulfatiglandales; family Desulfatiglandaceae; genus JACNIU01. Next base: position 2,907 of record JACNIU010000088.1, on the reverse strand, counting down.
GCGAGTGCCAGGGCAGATATGGTGAGACCAAGAGAGATGCTCACGGGAAGCTGCACCGTTGCCGACGCCGCGCCTTCGGCACTCCTGGCAAGGGCGGGAAGGAGATTTATCTCCCATGGCATTGAAACAGGGATCGAGGCAAATCCCAGCAGATAAGAAACGCCATATCCCATGATCACTCCCAGAACGCCCCCCGCAAGCGTCTGAAGCAGGGCTTCACCCATCAACTGCTTCTGCACGTCTCTCCCGGTCCAGCCGACTGCTTTCAGGATGCCGATCTCGCTGGAACGGGCAATGAGATTGGCAAGCATCGTCTTGATAATCAGCGATATGGCGCCTCCGAGAGCAATTATTGATAGGAGAAGCGAGAACTGGTCTAAAATCTTCGAGACGCCGCCCATCAACTCCAGAAATGAATCAGAGCTGGTAACCGAGACGCCGCTGAGCTCTCTATCAATCCGTGTTTTCGCCCGGCTTAGAAATGAGGGGCTTTTGAGCCGAAGGTACACGACGTTAACACCCTTGAACTCCTTGCGGAGCAGCTTCTGAGCATCGGTAAGGGGCAGGTAGATATTGGCCGAGGCGATCTGGGCGCCTTCCTTAATCTCCAGGAGTCCCACCACGATAAAGTCACGGCCTCCGATACTCATCTTGTCCCCGCGCTTTGTATGATGAAACTTCGCATAATGCTTCTCAAGCACCAGCTCTCCCTCCTGCTGCGGAAAGCGTCCCTCCTTGAGCCATTCCCTTACTTTGACCGGTCCCAGGCTCGGCTGCGAGAGGCCGACGCCCATGATGGTTCTGAACCCTCCCCGGTCAAATTCCCAGAGCAACAGAGAAGAAGCCATGGCCCCGACGCCTTCGATGGATGCAAGTTTTCGCAGGTCTTCCGATGAGAGAAGCTGGTTCGAAAACGGGAGACGTATCCCCCGCATCGATTCAGGGGCCTGCGCCGAACCCATCGTTCGCCTTTCCGGCCTCTGGACCACCAGATCGGCGCCGAGATTCTTGAAGGGCAGGCTCACCGCTTTCCGATAGGCGGTCGAGACGGCGTTGATGGAAACAAAGAGGGCGATGCCCACAGCGATTCCCAAGACATTGACAAGGGTTCGTTGATGGTGATGGCGGAGCTCTTTTAACACGTAGCGATAGTCCAATGGCCCCTCACTTTTTGGCGGTTGCCTGATCGAGGGCTGTTTTCAGGTCGTCGATGGTCCACTTGCCCTGGAAGAATGCGGGACCTGCGCCGGTTGGAAAGCCAACGAATTTCACTTGCTTTGGGCCCACCTTCACAACCTCATCGCCATCGATCCAAATGACAAGCGGCACATGCCGGGTTATCCCTTTTTCGGCCTTGAAATCCTCCCCCTCCTTGCTCTCAAAGTCATACCAGGAGACGCTGATCTTATCGCCGTAACCGGCGAAGACGCCTTTCATCTTGTCGAGCGTGTCCATCAGGGGGCCGTGGTTCATGTAGAGCACCTCGACCTTGGCGGTTTTTGCAGCATAGGCGCTTGCGGTGTAAACGCTTGAAAAAAGGGACAGGACCGCCAGAACCAATAGACAACCTGAAAGAATCTTTTTCATGATAGCACCTCCCCGTCATGCATGCGAATCAATCGATCCGCGCTTTTTGTGAGTGCCATATCGTGGGTAACCATGAGGATGGCCGCTCCTTCCTGTGTGTGGAGTCTGTTTAAAATCTCCATAATGGCATCCCCGGTTGCCGAATCGAGATTGCCGGTCGGTTCGTCGGCAAAGAGGACCTTCGGCCGGCCGATCAAGGCCCTTGCAATAGCGACCCGCTGCTTCTCTCCCCCTGAGAGCGCAGAGGGCAGGTGGTCCATCCGATGTCCCAGTTCCATCCTCTCAAGGAGATCGGTTGCCCGCCGTTTCCTTTCATCGCCCTTCATTTTTATGGGAAAGAGCGGTAGAGCCACATTCTCCCAGGCAGAGAGCGTCGGGATCAGGTTGAAGGATTGGAAGATAAAACCTACGTTCTCTCTCCGGAAGAGCGCGAGTTCGTCCTCTGTGGCGCCGGTAATGTCCTTGCCGCCGAGTTTTACATGGCCCGACGTGGGACGTTCCAGGCCGGAGAGGATGGATAAAAGCGTCGTCTTGCCGCTTCCTGATTTCCCGGCGAGGCAGACGAATTCTCCGGTGTCAATGGAGAGAGAAACCCCCTTGAGCACCTCGAGATCGCCGTATCTCTTGGTAAGATCCGTGCCGGTCAAGATCGTTCCGTTATTCATGTCGTAAAACCTCCGAAGGTTTAATCTTTGAAATGTTTCTCCCCAGCAGAGCCCCTGTGAGGCCTCCTATCACCACGGAAAGGAAAATGGCAAATAAGGCCAGTGTCCACGGCACATGCACGGGAAGTCTGAGCGTCTTAAAGATCTGGTCTCCTCCGCCCGGCAGGAAGTGAGGCGTAGGACTCATCTCCCACGGAATGGGGATATCGACTTTGAGAAAGCTTAACCCATAGGCGGCGACAAGGGCGATGAGCAACCCGAGAATACCTGCCATGACGCATTCGACCACCGATTCGGCCAGGAGCTGTGCTACAACGTTGCGGTTGATCCAGCCGACGGCCTTGAGGACCCCTATCTCTCTTGCCCGCTCGGCAATGTTCCCGGCCATGGTCTTGAAAGCGATCAGGACGGCGACAAGGATGGCGATCAGGGAGGCTGCGAGGGTAAACTTGTCTGAGAGGGCAAACAGGCTGCCAAGAAGCTTCAAGAAAGAATCAGGGGTGCCTATGGTCGCGTTTTTCCCCATCATGGTCCGCAGGGCTGAGGACAATTCGGGTATTCTTTCCTCGTCCGCCTTTATGAAGAGCAGGTTGACGTCAGCCGGGTTAAATGGAGAGACCGCCTGCACCTGCTCCGATGAGGCGGCAAGTCTTTG
>JACNIU010000193.1 GCA_014382905.1 Desulfobacterales bacterium | reverse complement strand
CCTTTGTTTTCCACCTAATTATGTTAGGCGGAATGATTCCTTACAATAAACTGTTGGGTTTATCAATACCTCCGCACCATATCCATCCACGCCATGATTTTTTTTGATGTGATTTTATTTTCCCTTTTTTGTTATACGGCTTAAGTGAACACAGCCCATCGTATGCAAGACACGAAACCCCCGTGTCGCCGTGTGATCCAACCACCCCCCTTGACTTCCACACAACGCACTCTTTTTCAAATAGATATTCATTTTCACGAATGAAATTAGCCAAGTTTTTAAACGAATGAATTTCCCCGTTCGGTGCCATTAAAACCCACTCCAATGCACAAAAGTTTTCAGGACATTTCATAAATCCGGGATTTTTTGACCTCTTTTCTAGTATTTGATCCCTGAACTCAGATAGAACGCGTCGCGCCGCATCTTTTGCTTTTTCACTTTCGCGCAGTCCGCGAAGCCTTTTGCCCTCATAAAGGTGTTTGTTTTTGTTTATCACTGAAAGATTGATTATAGATCTGGCTTTTCTTTCTTCTTTTTCTTTTTCAGGAACAATCCTCGGATTGGCTTTGTTGTATTCAGCTAACGCTATTCCTCTGTTTATAAATATCTGCTTTCTCTCTTCGTCTGTGTATTTGGCTTTTGTCATTTAACTCTCCGTGTAAAATTGAAAATCCCAACCAGTCATTTCAGACTATCGTCGCTTCGCTCCTCAGACTGATTCGAGGCGTTGGGTTTATTCCATTGGCAAGTCAAAGTTTTGTCGTAAACCAAAAGAAACCTGTGCTTTCTTGAGCGCGGTCGCCATTCACCATCAAGTCCTCGCACAGAACCACGACTGTGTTTTTTTAATGACCCATCATCCTGTTTAATCCAAAAGTCAGACTTTTGCGCGGTCAATCCGTAGTAACCAAAATTGCAAGCGCGGTAAACAGTCCCTTTGTGGTGGTTGTCGTCTGCGTAGCTCAAGATTGCCCGAACTCTTGTGTCTTTTCTAAGCATCCGAATAGACCTTGAAACAAACCAGCTCGCAAGGTTGTGTTCTTCTGCTTGGACTTCTGGAGTCAAGCACAGTCTGGAAAGCTCAAGCAACCCGTCTTGCTCATTTCGCCCAAGGCCAAAGCACCCCTTCGCCAGTTCTGGCACAGGGAACCCAGTGTAAATGATCACACCCACAAACTCATCACCCATGAACAGTCCGTAGTTGAACCCACTTTTGAACCCATTCGATTCGTCCTTTAGGTAGTGATATTTCAGCAGAATTTCTGCCGCTTGCTTTTTGCTAACCGTTTTGATTTCAAATTCATCCTTCATTCTGTCTCCTTATCAATAGTGAACCCAACAAGGCCAATGGACGCTATCGGCTAACCGCCGAAGCGTCATTGCTGGCGTTGGAACTACAGACGGCGATGATCGCCACGATGCACGCGCCGATGTTGGCGGCCACCCATGCCAGCATGAACGGGTTGAACGACTGCCAAAGCATGAATGCACCGCAGAGAATCGCGCCGACGTTGAATCCAATGATCTTACCCATGTCACACCTCCTGATTTTGAGTTCCAACCAATCGTTAATCATCTTTAAGTGATATGCAAATTGCATCTATTTTCCACTTCCCCTGCTCCTCTGGGGGCAGAAGGCAAAACTCTGGGTATTCTATCCACTCATCGGCAGAAACGCTCTTGTAGCGCACGTGAGACACATTCGCAGACCATTGCTTGCGTGGGGGAACCATGTTGTCATAGTCAGCAAAAATCTGACCCCGCACCTGCTCAACGTCTTTAAACCACTGTGACTCTTCGCCCTTCCAGACCGCAACGGAAGCCAGTTCCGGCACGTATCCAACGACATAACCCTGAATAGTTGCCTGGATGGCCAGACGCTCCCCATTGCGGGGGGTAGCGTATTGATTTTCTACCAATTCAACCGAGCAGAATGATCCCTTAAAGTCTGGCTTTAATTCACTTGGCGGGATAATGGTCTGCTGAATGTCAGTCAGAAAGAAATGCTTTGGCGTTGTCAGTCTACAGTTCATGATGCACACTCCTCTCCCCGCATGAATACGGTCGGTGCTCCCTCGACAAGCTCTTGCTCAAGAGCTATCAGGGTGATCGCAATTTCATCGGCTAAACGTTGCAGGTCATAGCGTGTAAGGTGTTCTGGTGCTTCGACTTGGAAGCAATCTTTGTCCAGTTTTTTAATCATTTTAGCCCTCCACTCGTTCAATGTTTGGGTGCAGTTTCTCAATGACTTCCATCAGGCGATCTTTGGCTTCCTTGCGGGTCGGCATCCAATCCGTTGAAAAATCCTCGCCTCCGGGCAACTCGTAATGTCCGTAAACCCGTCCATCAATAAGACTATCAACGCTGTATCTGAGCACCTTGTTTTCACAAAATTCGCAGATGTCCTTCCCGCTGTCGGACTGGAACATTTCAATTCCTCCCTCGATGTGGTACTCTCTCCCGCAGATTTGGCAGGTGCGACAAAGCTCCCCGCCGTCGTGGTCATCGTATGAAGCTCTTTCGAGCTGTTCACCTGTAATTTGTTCGCTCATCATTATTCCCCTTTCATTTCATCCGTTACTTTAGCGCATTATACGCACACGTCAACCCCAAGATACAAATAATTCACTCCGCAACCATCCCGGCGACCGCTGACATAAACAAGGCCGTCCCGCTTCAGCTCTGAAATTCGCCCCGACAAGGCGTTGGGGGTCTTCCCCATGATACGACAAGCCTCCTTGAGCGTTAGGCCCTCAGAAGAGATAGCAATAAGCTCTAGCACCCATTGCCGGTCTCTTTCCTTCGGTGCTCGCTTGTTTGCGTCCGCCGAGCAGGAATTCCCGCCATGCCGATTAGCACAGATGTCTTCAAATGTTGTTTGGATTGTCATTCTGATACCTCCACCTGTTCGGCTGCTTCGATTGCTTTGTCTGCCATTCCGACGGCTTGTGTAGCGTCAACACCTCTTGTTTCAGAAATGCACTCACGAAGCCACTTCAGCGCGTCCAGAAGTGGCTGAAAGTTGTTCAGGCAGTGAACGGTCATGGATGCGTTTGCTTCCGTCATATCTTTAATCACTTCATCAATGTGCTTTTTCATTTTAGTACTCCAGTTTGAATTTCTCAAAGGTCTCCACAAACTCCCCGTGCGGGAAATGCCTGCTGAACCCGTTTATCTTCATCGTAACTCCGCCGAGCTTGTTTACGTATGTCACTAAGCCCAACCCGTCCGTCCCTCTCCAAAGTTCTCCAATTTGTGGCTTCATTCTGCACCTTCTTTCTTTTTTTGTTCCCGTGCCATGTTTTCGGGCTTCCTTTTTCTGGCTAGCAATCGGCTTGATATGCTAACGATCAGGGCCGAAAGTTCTTTATCTGACGCGATATAGTCCATTCTTTCGGCTCGCACAAAGGCCAGCTTGTTTTTAAGGTCTTGATAGTCTGAGGGTTTTATGTGCCCCCATTCGTTCGCTATGCCGTCTAGGTGTTTGGTGTTCATCTCATTTACTCCCTTGTTGGTTAGTTATGCCCCTCCGAAGAGGGGGACTGCCGCCTTAATAATAAATTACCCACATCTCTTCGTCGCACTTCGGACAGGTGCGCTCTTCAACCACCCACCCTGCGCGGTCAATGATCTCGCCGTCGACCTCGATACGGTGACCGCACTCAGCGCACTCGACTGTTGCGTGTTTGCCGCCGTTCGAAAGTTCGCCATGAACATAATTTACATCTGTGTCGACGCCGATAATCTTGTCGTCGAATTTGATGATGGCACCCTTGAATTCAGAGATCGGCGCGAACTCCAGGCGCGCACTTTTAATTACAGCCCAGTCCTGTATGTCACCGTCGTCGTCAATTGACACGACTTCGACTTCGACAGACCCGCTGATGCCGTGAAAGTCTGTCAGCAGGTGACCGCTGAAGTCATCGAGGTTAATGCCTTCCGCAGTTTCAACTGCGTTGTCGTAGCTGTCGAACCACTTTTTATAGTAATCATGGCCAACCGACTCCGTGTAGCTGTTGCCGTTTTGTTTATCTTCGGTGCAATTTACGTTGATCTGATATTTCATCTCATTTACTCCTTTGTAGGTTGCTGTTCCGTTCTTGATCATGTACGCATCTTAAGCGCAACCGTTGCGACTGTCAATAGGCAATCTACGCATTATGCGTCTTTATACATAATCTACGCAAGGAGCATTAAATACCCCTCCCTACAGCGCAACGGATGGGTAATAAGTTGCCCGCTGGCATCAATATTGCATTGGGCGCAACTCGGCTAGTATTTATACGATGATGGCTAAAATGTAAAAAATGCACTTGACAAGTCGGCATCATAATGAAACAACATTCTTTGTTAGGAGGTTTAGCGGTTCTTTCATCACCGTTTTTCCGCAATATCGAAGCCCCCCGATGCGAAAACCTCCAGAGGGGCATCTTTTTTCTTGTCAAATAGGTTGCAATCTGTAAGGGTTCACGAATGAAAACACCAAGAACGGTATCAGAGAAAGAACGCTACCGGTTACTCGGTATGCTAACAGACGATCAGCGAATAATCATGTGCCATATTATGGCAGAATCAGCCCTCGGTAGATGGGCAAACCTCGAAAGAGACAGACTGCCTACCGGATGCTGGAGAAAGCGCATAGCCGAGATCATGGAGCATCCTGAAATGCCTGTTGCTGAAAGACACGTCCCGGACATAAACGAGAATGGCCGTAGAATCACCGCAAGGGAGTTTGCAATCATATGAAAATTATATCAAACTTTGCAAGCAAAATGGCGGCTCAGTGTATAAAACATAGAAGAGTAGCACATGAAGCAAGAAAATCACTGGCAAAAGAAGGGATCAGAGACACATTTGCATATCAGGTTTTAAATTTTCAGCGTGGATGGTGGAATTTTTGTGTCGAGTTTTGGCTGTCTTTTGTAGATATAAGAAACAGCGGAAAGCCGGATTACATTACCGATTTGCCTGAACGATAGAGAGAGAAAGACAATATGCCTAAACAAACAGTAAAAGAAAAAACAGAAAATAAAAAAGGGGTGCCAACCAACGAAAACGAGACTCGTGCGCGCGCGCGCGTGAGCGACGTTGACGTATGGTGCCGGTACGATGAAGCGGTAGACATCACAGAACTGGTGGAGAACCCACGGAACCCAAACAAGCACCCCGATAAGCAGATTGCACTGCTGGCTAAGATCATCCGACATCAGGGATGGAGACAGCCTATCACCGTCAGCAAGCGGTCTGGCTTCATCGTCAAGGGACACGGACGGCTTCAGGCGGCTAAGGTGCTCAACGTAGAGCAAGTCCCGGTAGAGTATCAGGATTATTTGACAGAGGCCGCAGAATATGCCGACCTGATTGCAGACAACCGGATTGCAGAGCTGGCAGAGCCTGATGCGCTGATGATTGACGAACTGCTCAAGGACGTGATGTTTGAGGACTTCGATTTGGAGCTGACGGGGTTTACTGATGAGGACCTTTTGTTGAACGATTCTGACGAAATGATGGAGGAAACAAAGAACAGCGATTATTTAGATGACGACGCAGTGGAAGGGTTTTTTAAAATAGCAAACCGCATGGTTATTGAAGAGATCGTTTCTTATTGCGATGGAAAATCAAATCTTTTGCACCCAGATATAAATAAAGGATCTGCGTCAGTTGAATTTATTAACGCTAAATATAGGGGAGGAAACTACAGACGCAAAAACTCGTTTGCGTTTGGTGATTATCAATTCAAAACCGCTGGATCTAAATACTCCATTTATGAAGGATTAAAAAGAAGTCTTTCTGGAGAGATGAAAATCGAAAGGTTTCGGTTCCTTTGCAATGAAAATATAACGCTACATAATATAATTGACAGATCTCTACCAGTTTCCGGATCAAGGTTGCCAGCAGATTTTCCCGCGGCATTAGCGAGGAACCTTATTGATAAGTATTGTAAAGAAGAAGGGTCTATATTAGATCCGTGTCATGGATGGGGAGGGAGGTTGGTTGGATTTCTTATGTCGCGGAATGCGATCAGGTACACTGGGGTTGACCCATCACCAGATGCCGGAAAGATGCAGGATGAAATTGCAGAAACCTTTAAACAATTTGTGTGCGAAACAAAAGAAACCAATAGAGTTGAATTGCCGTTTGAGTCGTTTGATTCAAACGATAAGTTTGATTTTGCGATAACATCACCCCCTTATTTTGATGTCGAGAAATACAATGGTGATGCGTCTAGCAGAAATGTATATTCCAATTATGATTTATGGAAGGATGGATTTTTTAAACAACTAATTGAGAAAACGCATTCCTTACTGAATAACAACTGCGTTTTTTGTCTACAGGTTGGTTCTCAACAATATCCATTACTTGAAGATGGGAAAGTTATATCTGAGGCATGCGGGTTTACGGTTGAAGAAGTTTTTAGTTCTGGAATGAATCGGTTCGGAGATCACGAGACAGAGTTTGAAAAGTCCGAGGTGATTATGATATTAAGGAAAAAGCATGGCTAAAAACTACACGAAAGAAACCGTCCTTGCCGCAATAGCCAACTCCGCTGGCGTTATGGAATACGTCGCGCCGAAAATCCTACGGGAAGAGCGGAAAAAGGGAGTAAAATAATGGCAACAAAACCAACAGGGAATCCAGTAGGCAGACCAACAGTGATGACTCCTGACGTACTATCAAAACTCGAACAGGCTTTTTCTATCGGCGCAACTGATTTAGAGGCTTGTGCTCACGCCGGTTGTGCAACTCCAAGTTACTACAGATACATAGGCGACCATCCCGAATTTAGAGAGAGAGTTAACGCCCTGAAAGAAAAGCTCCCCCTGAAAGCCAAGAGCAGACTGGCAAAGCTGATAAACGACGGGGATAAGACCACCGTCCTATGGTACCTCGAACGCAAGAAGAGAAACGAATTCAGCCTGAAAACAGAGATCGACCACACCACGCAGGGCGAGAAGATCACGCACGAAATGACCGAGGCCGATTTAGATGAAAAGCTGAGATCAATGGGGATAATTAAATGAAAAAAGACATTGTTTTGTTCGAGGCAGTTAATTCAACCAGCGAAACATTTGACCCACGCATCCGTGTTGGAAAGGTTGGCCACAAGGTTAGGGTCTATGTTGTTAATGGCGGGGACAGGTGGGACAGTGAACCAGGTTTAATCATAGGATATTTAGACCATGTCGGAGCCAGAGACCTACACACCCAACTAGGCGAGGCCCTGACCCAATGTGCGAGCGAATAGAAAAACTGTTAGATATTCGCCGCTCATCAAAGCTAACAATCGAAGAAAAGGCGGCGTATATTTCCGAGTATGAATTGCTTCACGCCCGCGAATCATTCCACGCCTTTCGCCGATTCATGCACCCGCGTAATAAGATTGGCTGGTTTCAGACCGAGGCAGCAGAAGAGCTACAGACGTTCTACAACGATCTTGTGGCAGGCAATCGCCCTAAGCTGGTTATTGAAGCCCCACCGCAGCATGGAAAATCGAGCATCATTGTTGACTACGTTGCATGGCTATCCGGCAAGGCTCCAGACACCCGCACAATCTACACATCATTTTCAGAGAGGCTAGGGATACGGGCAAACCTAATGCTACAGCGCATGCTATCTTCAGAGGCTTACAAAGAGGTATTCCCCGGACTTGGTATCCCGGAAAAGAACGCTGTAACCATATCAGCACAGAAACTACGCAACAGAGAGATATTGGAGTTCCTTGGAGCAGAAGGGTACTTCAGAAACACGACAGTACAGGGAAGCATCACTGGCGAAAGCCTTGACCTTGGAGTGATTGACGACCCGATTCGAGGCCGTAAAGATGCAAACTCAATCACTGTACGCAATGCCGTATGGGACTGGTTCACAGATGACTTTTTTACCCGCTTCTCGGAAGACGCTGGCTTGCTGTGCATCTTGACACGCTGGCATATTGACGATCCTATCGGCAGGCTGATACAGCACTACCCAGAAGTTAAGGTTCTCAAATACAAAGCCATTGCCACCGAGGATGAGAAGCATCGCAAGGCCGGTGAGCCGTTATTCCCCGAGCTGAAAAGCCTTGGCTTCCTAATGGAGCGCAAATCAGTCATGCCGGACACCAACTGGTCAGCCCTGTATCAGCAAATGCCCTATCAGGCAGGCGGGGCTATCATTAAGGGTGCAATGTTCGGCAGGTATAAGATACCGCCTAAGATCAAGTGGAGGGCTTGCTTTGGCGATACAGCGCAGAAAAAGAAAGAGGCGAACGACTATCAGGTTGCCGAGTGTTGGGGTATAGGCGAAGACGGGAAGTTATACTTGCTAGACCTGCTACGGGACAAGTTTGAAGGGTATGAGCTTGAAAGAAGATTTCCTGACTTCTGGCGCAAGCAGAAATCTCAGGACATGGGTCAACTTAGGTTCTTCGGCATAGAGGATAAATCAAGCGGCACAGACCTCATACAGCGCATGAAATACACCATCAAACCGACGATCCCAGTTAAAGCCATACCAAGGTCAACAGACAAGTACACGCGCCTCCTAGACGTTCTTGGATACATTGAGAGCGGTCACGTGATGATTCCAGAGAATGCCCATTGGGTGCATGACTTCATATCTGAGTGCGAATCGTTCACGGCAGATGACGCACACGAGCACGACGACCAGATTGACCCGATGATAGACGCGATTTCCTATATGCTATCAGACGCACACCAAGGCTCAGGCATCCTTGTCTTTTAGCTAATTTCATCAACCTCAGCCCCGCAAATCGGACAGCGTTTGCTCATGTCATCCGTGACGCAGTACTCCTCATCGCACTCGGGGCAGTACACCCATACGTAGTCGATAGTCATCTTTCATTCCTTTCAGGTTATGCCCCTCCGGAGAGGGGATTGAAATTAACTGCACACTTTCCCGTCGCGATCCACGAACCATGTATTTTGCAGTGTGCGGCAATAACCTTCCGCCAATACCGTTCCGTCATTGTCTACACACTTTGACCATTTGAGCTTGCCAAATATTTGTTCCAGTGATTCCATTTTGCGGATTTGTTTTTGTGTGAATCCTTTGTTTTTCATCTCATTTACTCCCTTGTTGGTTGTTGCTGTTAGCGTCCTACAAAAACGATTCTAACTGCTGGGCTTCTCCAGCAATGGGATAGCGGTTTTTTAGAGCCGGTCTG
>JACNIU010000114.1 GCA_014382905.1 Desulfobacterales bacterium | reverse complement strand
CAATCTTAGATATGTCAACACCCTCTGTCAAGGATGTACCGGTTTGGAATCCCAGGTCCTGCCCTGGAGGGAGCACTCCACTTGCTGAAGATAATGGCTGAAGCAAAAATTGCTGCGGGTTAGCCGCAAAGGTCGGAGTTTTCAGGCACTGTTTCTGAAAACTTAGAATTATCCGAATCGCTCATTTTTCATTGACAAACCCACAGTACTGGATTATTTGTTTAAGCTCAAGTTTTTCATGTGTATTGAATTTCGGCGTTCAAGGTTTTGGCGCTCGATCCGTTGGTAGACTAAGAGAAGCAGAGAAGACTACGGCATGAAAAGAAAAATTTTGTCAGCAGGTTGTCTAATCATAGGACTCGTGTTTATCTCCTTTACAAACGGGTTTGCGGAGGAACCGAAAAAGATATTATGCATTGAAGCATACGATATGCTCAATACGGTTCCGGATACCTACCTCATCGATGTCAGGACAAGGGCAGAGTATCAACTTGTGGGGCACCCTATCAATGCATACCTGTTTCCTTACATGTTTATGGGCTCAGAATTGAAGAAAAAGGATGACAACTATGAGTATCAATTCAACTCCAAGAACAAGATGTTTGTTGAAGAAATAAGCAAAGTCTTCAAAAAAACAGACAATTTACTCATTATCTCCCGTAGCGGAGAGCGTAGCGGGCTTGCGGCAAAAGAACTCCTGAATGCCGGATTCAAGAAGGTTTATGATGTGGAGAACGGTTTTGAAGGACCTGAATTTCCTTACTTTTCAGACAGCAACAAACAAAAGTTCTACAGACAACTTGCCAAGAGAAATAAGGTTATTGGTTTTAACCATAGAAGACATTATGGATGGCAGTGGTGGGGGCTCCCGTGGACCTACGAGATAGATCCCAAATTCATCTATCCCCCCGATTTGAGGCCATCCAAAAAGAAATAGGGGGGATGACAATGAATTCTGAAGAGCTTATCCAACTCATGAAACAAGTGGAAGAAAAGGGAATCAGTTGGGACACGGTAAGTGATAAGATAAAGGTTCCTCATCAAATCTTGAATCTTTACGCCAATTCCGGCCCTGTTCCAGTGACCATTATAAACAGTTTAAAGAAGGTCTTGGAAGGTCCTGCTCAGTAAGGCAAGGTTCAATATTTGTAATACTGATACGCCCGCAAAAAAGTCTTTTTTAAGGGACAATTGCGATTCAGGAATTCAGGGATTGTGAATTATTATCGACAGTAAGTTCTAAGCGAATTAGTCGAAATCCTTAGCTTTTTGACTTTTTGCGAAGTTATCAATATTCAATCGTCAATATTCAATTATAGTGAGGAGACTGAGAATGGCCGATCTGTTGCATGTAACGGACGGAAATTTTGACGAAGAAATAGTTAAGGCGGATACTCCGGCCATGGTTGATTTCTGGGCCGAATGGTGTGGGCCGTGTAAAATGGTCGGACCGGCAGTAGAGGCATTGGCAAAGGAATATGAAGGGAAGATAAAGATAGCCAAGATGAACGTGGATGAAAACCGGGCAACCCCGGCTAAATTCGGTATCAGAAGCATCCCAACGCTCATCCTGTTCAAAAATGGTGAGGTCGCCCATACGATCGTCGGGGCCCTGTCCAAGAGCGACCTTGAAAAGGAATTGAAAAAACTGCTTTAGCCCCAGCATATTAAAACCCCAACCCTGTTACAAGGAGACCTTTGAACGATGGGGTGGGGTTTTTCTTTATTATGGAAGATCTAATCATCATTGGTGGCGGTCCTGCCGGGCTGACCGCTGGGCTTTACGCTGCGCGGTCACGCCTTAAAAGTATTTTACTGGAGAAACTAAGCCCCGGCGGGCAGGTGATACTCACAGATTGGGTGGAAAATTATCCGGGCTTCCCTGATGGCATCTCAGGTTTCGAACTGATGGAAAGGATCAGGCGACAGGCAGAAAATTTCGGGCTGAATATCCAGAGCCAGGATGTTATCAAATTAAATATCTCACCCGAAAGAAAGTTGGTGGTCACTGATAAAGGGAGCCTGGAGACCAGGGCCTTAATCCTGGCAACCGGTGCAACCCCGCGGAAATTGGGGATCGAAGGGGAAGAGCGTTTGACAGGCAAAGGCGTTTCTTATTGCGCTACGTGCGACGGGCCCTTTTACAGGGACCAGGAGGTAGCAGTGATTGGCGGCGGAGATACGGCCGTGGAGGAGGCCCTGTTTTTAACCAAATTCGCTATCAAGGTCCATCTGGTACACCGCCGAAATGAATTGAGGGCCACTAAATTGCTTCAGGAGCGGGCGACTGCTCAGGAAAAGATAGAATTGGTATGGGATACGGTCCCCACTCGAATCCTCGGCGAAACAGGCGTGAAGGAGATCGAGATCAAGAATGTTAAGACAGACGGCCTGTCCAGAATCCCGGTGGAGGGCGTTTTCGTCTTTATAGGTTACAATCCCAGCAGTGAACTGGCGAGAGGCCAATTAAAACTGGACACCCGTGGCTTTATCGTAACCAACAATGACATGGAAACGTCCCTTGCCGGGGTATTCGCTGCGGGCGATGTCAGATCCAAGCTGCTCCGCCAGATTTCAACCGCAGTAGGTGAAGGCGCGACAGCCGCTTTTGCCGCGGAAAGGTATATTGAAAGCGTAGCGCAATGAGTCCCAGGCCATCCAAAATGATCCCATGGTTTCTTGCGGTGATATTCATTCTCCTCTTATTCAATGGATGTGCCCTGTGGAAAAGCCTCTTTGGCGAAGAAGAGCTGACCCCGGCCGAACTTATGAGCCAGGGCGTGGAAGACTTTAACGACGGAAAGTTTGAAGCTGCCACCGAGAGCTTTCAGAAAATAAAGGATCGCTATCCTTACAGCGAATTTGCCATAAAGGCCGAACTCAAGATGGCTGACGCCCTCTATGAAAGAGATCTTTTTGATGAGGCCTATGACGAATATACCGAGTTCGAAAAGCTCCACCCGAGAAACCCGGAGATCCCGTATGTTGTTTTCCAAAAAGGGATGTGCAATTTTAGCCGGGTGAGCACCATTGACAGAGACCAGACCTATACCTGGAAGGCAAAGGAAGACTTCGAACGGCTCATCAAGAGATACCGCAGGAGCGCCTATACCGAACGGGCGCGCAAAAAGGTGAGGGAGTGCTACATAAAATTGGCCGAGCATGAACTATATGTAGGCAATTTTTACTTCAAAATGGAGAAATATCAGCCCGCTATGAGCAGATATCTCTACCTTATAGAAAACTACCCCGACGTGGGCCAATACTATGAGGCCCTCGAAAAAATCAAAATATGCCGGGAAAAACTCGCGGAAGAGAAGAAAGAAGAAGGAATGTCATGGTGGGGACGGCTAAAGAGTTCTGTTTTCAATTAGATCATAAAGGGCCCCAAGGGCCTCTCCCAATTTTTCCGGTTTATCCCCCCCGCCTTGGGCCATGTCCGGCCGGCCGCCTCCCTTTCCCCCCACAATACCCGATAATCGCTTAATAATATTGCCGGCATGGAAGCTCCCAGCCAAATCCTTTGTCACCAAACAGGTCAACATCGCCTTCCCTTTTGCCTTTGCGCCTAGAAGGACAACCCCTGAACCGAGTTTATCCTTTATCCGGTCTCCTGTTTCCCGGAGCTCTTTTGGAGAGGCGGCCTCCAGTTCCCGGGAAATCACCTTGACACCATTTATCTCTCTTGTTCCGTCCAGAAGGTCATCCGACTTTCTGGTGAGAAGCTTCGCCTTGAGGGATTCCACTTCCCTTTCCTTATCCTTCAGTTCTTTTAACAGCCGTTCAACCCTTTCTCCCACCTTGTCGGGCCCTGTCCTCAGAATCGAGGCAGCGGATCTCAGCCCATGGTCCCTTTCCAGGGTATACTCAAGGGCAGCCTCTCCTGTCAGGGCCTCGATCCGGCGCATGTTTGCCGCTACAGCGCTTTCACTCACAATCCGAAAAAGGCCTATATTACCGGTACGTTCCGTATGCGTCCCTCCGCACAACTCCATGCTGACCCCGTCACCAATAGTGACCAGCCTGACCTTATCACCATACCTCTCTTCGAAGATGGCCATGGCCCCGGTCTTCATCGCCTCTCCCTTTGACATTACCTGGGTCCGGAGTGGGAGGTTGTCACGGATATGCCTGTTTACCCATCGTTCGATCTCCACCAAATTGCCCGGTGAAACCTGGGTAAAATGGCTGAAGTCGAAACGGAGCCTCTCAGGAGAGACCAGAGACCCCGCCTGTTTCACGTGATCCCCCAATATCTCTCTGAGGGCCGCATGAAGGAGGTGGGTAGCGGTGTGGTTGTTGGCCGTTGGGATTCGTTTTTCAGGTTCTACCTCCGCCTTAACTTTGTCGCCGACGGTAATCGTACCTTTCTCCAGATGGCCCCTGTGAACAATGAGACCCGCGCCGCATCTCAAGGTATGTGTCACTCGAAATCTTGCAGCCTCGTTCTGGAGCCAGCCGGTATCGCCTGTCTGTCCTCCTGACTCTGCATAAAAGGGTGACTGGTCCAGCACCACCTCGGCATCTTCACCGGCCTCGACCGAATGGACCTCTTTACCACCTGCCACAACAGCAACCACCGAGGACCCTGATCCGGTGGTATCATAGCCCACAAAACGGGTAGTAAGGCCGCGGGCCAAAAGAGCACGGAAGACCTCGGGGATCTCCTCCTCTCCGCTTCCTCTCCACGACTCCTGGGAAAGGGTCCTCTGCCTGGACATGGATCGGTTATAGCCGTCACCATCTACCGTCAGGTTTTCATCACGGGCCACGTCCTCTACGATGTCTAATGAGAGGCCATAGGTATCATAAAGCCTGAAGGCCACATCCCCAGGGATCGTATCGATCGCCCTTGCCTTCAATTTCCTGATCTCTTCATTCAGGACCTTCATGCTGTAATTCAGGGTATCAGCAAAGCGTCTTTCCTCACTATCCACCACGCCCTCAATGAGGCTCTTTCCCCGGACCAGCTCATTGTAGTCCTGGCCCATGACTTCTATGACCTTGCTGCAGACAGATCGGAGAAACGGCTCTTTCAAGTCAAGTACCTGGCCAAAGCGGATCGCCCTGCGGATGATTCGCCTCAGCACATATCCCCGGCCTTCGTTCGAAGGAATAACCCCGTCGCCGATCAGGAAGGTCACTGCACGGGCATGATCGGAAATAACCCGGAAGGCCACGGCCTGTTTGCCGTCGCTCCCGTATCTCTTCTCCGAGATCTCTTCTATACGCAAGATCAAATCTTTGAATAGATCCGTATCATAATTGGAGGGTACCCCCTGAACAACGGCCGTAATTCTCTCCAATCCCATCCCTGTGTCGATATTTGGCTTGGGAAGCGGTGTCAGCTTGCCCGCCTGATCCCGATCAAACTGGGTAAAGACCAGGTTCCAGATCTCCAAATACCGGTTACAGTCACAGCCGGGCGCGCAGCCGGGCTGCCCGCACCCCAAAGACGGGCCCTGATCAATGTGGATCTCTGAACAGGGTCCACAGGGGCCGGTATCGCCCATTGCCCAGAAATTATCCTTTTCCCCCAGCCTCACGATCTTATCGGTCGGAATCCCGATTTTCTCCTCCCATATCCGGTATGCCTCGTCATCATCCTTATACACAGAGACATGTAACCGTTCCCCAGGGAGATTGTAGCCCTCTGTCAGTAATTCCCACCCCCACTCTATCGCCTCTTCCTTGAAGTAATCTCCAAAAGAGAAATTTCCTAACATCTCAAAAAAGGTATGATGCCGCGGCGTGTAGCCTACATTTTCAAGATCATTGTGCTTTCCGCCAGCGCGCACGCATTTCTGAGATGTGGCCGCCCTCGAATATCCCAGCTTTTCCTCTCCGAGAAAAGCCCCCTTGAACTGAACCATCCCTGCGTTTGTAAACAGCAGGGTGGGATCATCCCGCGGGATTAGTGAAGAACTGTCAATGATCCGATGGTCATGGACCTTGAAGTAGTCCAAGAATTTTTTCCTGATTTCTCTGAAGTTCATTGTCGCATCCAATCCTGCAGATCATTTACGGCCCGGCTCAACCACTCAACAATTGTATCACTTTAGCTTCTTGAAACAATCCTTCATTTGTTGCCTGGGGCCATGAGGGTCTCTTTCCCAAAGAACGTAACAAAAATTCTCCGGAGCGTATAGAACGCCCCCTTGACGTTCAATACAGATTCCGGGCAGGCAGAGGCGATGTCCGTTTAAATGAATACCTTTTTCTGGGGCTGTCCAGTGACGAATTTGAAGGCCTCGCTGCCGTTCCTATGAAACGATCCACGTATTTACGTCCTTTGGGAAAGAGACCCTCATGGCCCAACGCTTTGTTTCAAACCGCTAAAGTGTTACCAACAATTTAATCAGGCCTCCGATTCACCACCTACTGGGCCCTTCTCTTTTTTCAACCCTGTCTTTTCTAAGATACGTTCGACGATCCTGTCTCTGATATCGATGTTTTCGGCCAAAAATCGTCTTACATTCTGTCTTCCCTGACCGATTCGGTCTTCTCCAAAGGAGTACCATGCCCCACTCTTCTCGATGATGCCCAAAGAAGCGCCCAGGTCAAGGATATCACCCTCCTTTGAAATTCCCTCTCCGTAAATGATATCAAATTCAGCCTCTTTAAAGGGGGGCGCCACCTTATTCTTTACTACTTTTACCCGGGTCCTGTTTCCGATCACCTGGTCGCCTTCCTTGATAGCCCCGATGCGTCGGATGTCCAGGCGCAGGGTCGCGTAGAACTTCAACGCGTTTCCCCCTGAGGTTGTCTCCGGGTTACCAAACATGACACCGATCTTCATCCTGATCTGGTTGATAAAGATGACGCTGGTTCCGGACTTGCTGATGCTCGCAGTGAGTTTCCTGAGGGCCTGTGACATGAGCCTGGCCTGCAACCCCATATGATGATCCCCCATCTCCCCTTCAATCTCGGCCCTCGGGACCAGCGCCGCCACAGAATCTATAATCAGGACATCAATACCACCGCTCCTGACCAGGATCTCCGTGATGTCCAAGGCCTGCTCACCCGTATCCGGCTGAGAAACCAGGAGACTGTCCACATCGACCCCTAACTTTCTGGCGTAACCCACATCGAGGGCATGTTCGGCATCTATAAAGGCCACCATCCCCCCCTTTGCCTGGGCCTCGGCAGCGACGTGGAGGGCTAAGGTCGTCTTCCCCGAAGACTCCGGCCCATAGATCTCCACCACCCGCCCCCGGGGAACCCCGCCAATTCCGAGCGCCAAATCAAGCGCAAGAGACCCTGTGGAGATGGAGGGTATGTTGATAAACGATTCCTCTCCCATTCTCATAATGGAACCCCGACCAAATTGTTTCTCTATCTGAGAAATGGCCTGTTCAATCGCTTTGTCTCTTTCCATGGGACCCCCTATTCGATTTTGGATTGCGGATTTCTGGAATTGCCCGCAAAAAATTTACCCATTTAACGGCCACGCGCCTAACCTGGTATATACGGCTCCACCAGGTTTGAGATCACTCTTGAACAAAACGAGTTGGTTGAGTTTACATTCAGGGCTCTTCAGGTCCTGATATTTGGATAACAGATCATCCACATGGGCCCCGGTTTTAGCCCCCTTCCGGAATCTTCCCAGGGTCAGGTGCGGGCTGAAACGTCGTTTCTCCTCCTTGATTCCGAAAGGCTTCAGGCCTTTCTGGAGATCATTTCTGAAATATGACATACGATCAATGTCGCCCCCAAGCCCTATCCAGAGGACCCTCGGATTGCGTCTGCTGCCAAATAACCCAAGCCCCTTCGCCATAATGTTGAAAGGTCCATATCCCTGGCAAACATCCCTTACAGAATTTCCAATCGACCCGATATGCTCTTCCGGCACACTCCCCATAAACACGATGGTGAGGTGAATGTTGGCCGCGTTAACCCATCGAACATCCAAACTTGTCTTCCGGGCATTCTCGGATACTGCAGAGATCATATTTTTGATCTCAATGGGCAGTTCAAATGCCAGGAAGGAACGAATCTCCATTCAAGTACCTTCTCACCCAGTCCAGGGCCATCATCGAACTGTTCAGTTTCACCTGCTTTCGACGGCCCCAAAACCGGTATTTCCTCGAAAAAACCTCATCTGAACTGCTCAAGCCGACATAAACCGTTCCCACCGGCTTCTCTCTGCTTCCCCCCTCAGGCCCGGCAATCCCGGTTACGGCAAGGCCCAGATCGGCCCCAATTCGCTCTCTTATCCCCCGGGCCATTTCCTCCACCGTCTCAGCGCTCACCGCGCCATGTTTCGCAATGGTCTTCGAATGAACATTTAGAATATCCGATTTGGACTGATTGCTGTAGGAAACCACCCCGCCCTGAAAATACCTGGAGCTCCCTGCCACATTCGTCAATCTGTGTCCGATCAGCCCCCCTGTGCACGACTCTGCCACGGATATGGTCCTCCCGCTCTGGGTGAGCAACCTGCCAACTACCTCTTCCATCTCCTGATTACCCTTGGCAAAGACGTAAGGCCCCACATGTGACATGATCTCCGCCTCAACCCCGTCTAATTCCTTTGTGACGGCGGGCTCGTCCTTTCCACGCATGCTGATGGTTATATGGTTTTCAGGAAAATGCGGGTAAAACCCGAACACAACCCCACCCGGCCTTCTTTGAATTTTCGTGAAGATCTCGGCGATACGCGGCTCATTAAGCCCGTAGACCTTCATAAGCCGTTGTCTCATCACCGGGGGCGTTTCATACAGTTTCAAGAGCTCGGGTAGCACAAACGTATCCATTATATAGCGCATCTCGTCGGGGACACCTGGCAGAAAATAGAAATGGATGCCCTTTTCTACAATCGAGAAACCGCAGGCTGCGCCCTTGGGATGAATCATCCTGGCGCCTTCCGGCATGAATGCCATCTTTTCGAGGGGGGGCGTCATCTCGACCCCCTTGGCCTTTACGTAATCCTTTATTTTCTGAAGCATCTGTTGATCAAAGCAAAGTGGTCTGTTAAGTGCGCTTGCCACGATCTCGCAGGTCATATCGTCTTCAGTGGAACCCAAACCCCCTGTTACAATTACAAACCGGGATGATACCGAGGCCCTTTTCAGTGCATCGGAGACCATTTCCCGGTCATCCCCCACCGACGTCACCCGGGTCACGCTCAGGCCCGAAGCCGTAAGTCTCCCGGCGGCATACCATGAGTTCAGATCAGGGGTCCTTCCGGAGATAAGTTCGTTCCCTATTGTTATGATTTCACCGTACATATGGAAGTCTGGAGTTTGGAGTTTCAAGTTCCGAGCAACAGTATTCCTCTCAAAATCAGGTTTG
>JACNIU010000176.1 GCA_014382905.1 Desulfobacterales bacterium | reverse complement strand
TGCGAAGCTTTGTCGCCCCCCCTCCCAGGGCATTGGACTTTTCCGCCAAAAAACCCTTTAACCCCTGGTCTGCAAGGCCCGGGGCCGTGTTCATGCCGGCCACTCCCCCGCCGACCACCAGGACGGATTTGTTTACGGGAACCACATGGCCTTTTAGCGGATGCGTAAGGGCGACACTGCACGCTGCCATACGAATCAGGTCTTTCGCCTTATCTGAGGCATCTTCGGGCCGATCAAAGTGAACCCAGGTATCCTGGTCCCGGATATTGGCGATCTCCACCAAGTATTTGTTCAGACCTGCTCTTCGAACAGTATCCTGAAAGAGGGTCTCATGACTTCTCGGTGAACAGCCCCCGATAATGACCCTATTGAGGTCATGGGTCTGGATCTCAGACTCGATCTTGGCAAGAGAATCCCTGCTGCAACCATGCCCGATCATTTGTGAGACAACAACATCAGGAAGACCCGCAGCATATTCCACCACCTCGTCCACATCAATAATGCCACCGATATTATGGCCGCAGTCACAGACAAAGACGCCAATTCGTGTGTCGAGACCCACAACATCTTTTTCCGGAGGGAAAACCTCTGAATCTATTGCCTGCTCCGGGAACGAACACAGATTCGTGGATGCTTTATGCGCGGCAGCACTTGCCTGAACCATGGTTTCAGGGATGTCTTTGGGGCCTTCAAAGAGGCCACAGACATATATTCCGGCTCTCGAAGTGGCCACCGGATCAAAGCTGGTGGTTTTCGCATAGTTGTGCTGGTTCAATTCAATTCCCAACTTCCCGGCAAGTTCAACCACATCCGGAGGGACCCGGAATCCTGTTGAAAGTACAACCATGTCAAAGACATCTTTTTTGAGCGTGCTGCTCCGGGTCGTCGCGTAGGCTATTGAAAGATCGCCAGTTTCAGGGATTTCCTCAATGGTGTGTGGTCGGCTGCGAACGAAGTTGATCCCATATTCATTTCTTGCCCTCTGGTAATAGAGTTCATAATCTTTCCCAGAGGTTCGCATATCCATATAGAACAAGGTGGTTTCAATACTGTCCTTAAACCGTTCCTTCGTGACGATGGCCTCTTTTATGGCATACATACAGCAAGCGCTCGAGCAGTAAGATACATGCGGGGCCTTGATTCCCCGTGATCCCACACACTGAATCCAGGCTATCTTTTTCGGCGCCTTCCCATCCGAAGGACGCACCAGTATGCCGCCGGTAGGGCCGGATGCAGATAAAATGCGCTCATAATCATAACCCGTTACCACGTTGGGATACTTTGCGCTCCCGAAATCGGTGAGGCCGTCCGGATTGAACAGATCAGCACCGGTTGCGAGCACGATTGCGCCCACGTCAAGCGCTCGAATTCTGTCGGTGTCGTCCGGGATGATGGCACCAGCCGGGCACACCTTGACAAGCGCATCTAAATCACTGCATTTCTCAATATCGATCGAATACGCGTTAGGGGTGGCCTGAGGATAGCGCATACACGTGGGCGCCCGATGGTCAAGCCCCGGCGTAAAACGCACGCATTCGGGAAACTCCTTGAGACAATCTCCGCATGCCGTGCACTTGCTCACATCAACAAAGCTTGGCTTGGTAAGGAGGAATACAGTGAAATTACCCGCATCCCCTTTCACATCGGTTACCTGCGTCATGGTGAGAAGTTCAATATGAAGGTTTCGACCGCTTTCAGACAAGAAAGGGGATATGGTGCATAAATCGCAATTATTGGTGGGGAAGGTCCTGTCTAACTGTGTCATGAAGCCACCGATAGAATATGCCTTGTCCACAAGAACCACATCGCGCTTGGCTTCTGCCAAATCCAGTGCTGTCTTGATCCCGCCAATCCCGCCACCAACCACAAGTACTCTATTGCTTACTGAAGAACTGATTTGGTTACCCATTTTGACTCTATTCTCTCATCTCTTACGGATTGGATTTGAATGTTTCATCTCTCGCAAAAAGTCAGAAAAGAGGACTTCTTACGAATTTATCATCTTTGCGGCTTCGAAGTTGGTTGTCACATCCCAGCGTGCTCTAAAATGGCAGGGATCACATGTTCCCAACCGAGCGCGTCGATCTGTACTCCCTGGGATAGCGCCTTCAGACTTTTTATGGTATCTCCGGCAATCTTGACGCATTCGTTGGCCCGGTCTGAAGATTTCCTGATCCGTGTGATAAGGTCTTCCGGGAGGTGCGCGCTGGGCTCATTGATCGAAATATACCTGGCAATCCCCACCGACTTTAGGAGGAAGACGGTCGGAATAATGGGAACGCCCAGTGACCCTGCACCTTCCATGAATTTGGCGAACCAGTCCACGTCATAGACCGGCGGCGCAATGACGAATTCTGCCCCTGCCACTATCTTTTTCTCAGTAAATTCAATCTCCCGTTTCATCTCCTCTTCGTCAACATAGGGCGCAACCGTGCACCCCACAGTAAAACTGGGAGACCCTTTTAGGTCAAAACCCGCCATATCGACCCCATCCTCAAGAGACTGAATAGCCTTAAGGAGGCCTATCTCATCAAGATCATTCACCGCTTTGGTTTCAATGTGATCGCCTAAACTCACGTCCTCTCCCGGCACAACAATGAGGCTTTGAATACCCAGAACATGGGCGGACAGAATCTCTCCCTGCAGGGCAACCCGGTTTCTATCTCTAAAACAGACCCGAATAATCGCCTCAAGCCCCTGTTGCTGCATGAGCACACCCCCACCCAACGCGCTGATCCTCATTGCGTCCTTGTCCATGTCAGGAACCACGACCGCATCAACGCTTCCCTTGATCCGCCGCGCGTTGTTAATCAAATCGGAGATATCCACACCCTTTGGGGTGTCCATCTCGGCGAGGACAACAAATTCACCAGCCAACAATCTTTTTCTAAAACTCATATACTTCTTTCCCTTCCTTAAAAAAGATGAAATAGAAGATGCTCCTCTCTCACAAAGCGACCCCTTCTATCTATCGGCCTCAAGTCGGATGCAAACCGAAAGATCAACATGCGTCTCAAAACAGGGCTTCAATCGATGAGGGTCTGTCTACGAACATTGAGAAGGCACTTCAGCACTTTTCGTGCCACTGGAGAGCGGTGACGGTGGGAGGGTGCGGTCGCACCCTGATAAATTTGAGGCTACCTTTTAATAAGTACCCGTTTTTCCTAATTATTCACAGACGTAACCGCTAAACACGAAAGGTGCGCAAGAGGCTGAATCGCTTTACCCGAATACACCCTTTCACGCTATGGGCTGCAGCGATCATGCTGCGTATGTGCAATACTTTCTGGCAAGGAAATCGCACAGACGCAGTATTCGTGGTGAAGGAACCGAACGGCTGCCCGGCAAGTAAGAAAACGGCCTTTATCTGAAATGGGTAAGTGGGAGACGTAAGTCTTTGAAGAAAAAGGAACACCGTCCTTATCGGCACCAGGACATTTGGTAGACAGGCGCCCTCCTATAATCGTTTTCCGCGGAAGAGGACTATAAGGCGGGATTGCATTCGTGCAATAATTCACAAAGTCTGAGGATCAGGGAAAACCTATCCTTCATTTTCCGGGCTCTTGATATTCAACCGTTTCATCTTGCGCCACAGGGTGCTCGTATGAATACCCAATTGCCTTGCGGTGGCGGCACGGCTCCATCTGTTTTCATTGAGGGTCTCGATGAGAAAACTCTTCTCCAGATCGTTCCAGGAAAATTTGCCGTCACAACTCCCTTGAAGAGTAATTTTCTTAGCCCCGTTTGTTCCCGGTAGAAGGTGGTCCGGGAGGTGCCCCACGGTAATGTAGCTGTTTTTGCACACCACTGTACCGTATTCCAGGATGTTCTCAAGCTCGCGGACGTTCCCGGGGAAACCGTGCGACATGAGGATGGCGAGCACCTCTGGTGAAAGGCCCTGGATATCTTTCCCGCTCAGGATATTGAACTTTCGTATAAAGTGGTTGGCCAGGAGAGGGATATCCTCGGTTCTGTCCCGCAGGGGCGGGAGGAGTAACCTTACCACATTGATGCGGTAGTAGAGGTCCGCACGGAACGTGCCTTCTGATACCAGATCCTGAAGGTTCCTGTTGGTGGCCGCAACAATGCGCACATCAGCCTTCTCCGTCTGTGTGCCGCCGAGCGGTTCGTATGTCTTCTCCTGAAGTACGCGAAGGAGCCTTACCTGGAGCGCGGGCGATACGTCGCCGATTTCATCCAAAAAAAGCGTCCCCCCCTTTGCAAGGGCAATTCTCCCGGGCTTGTCCTTTTTCGCATCCGTGAACGCCCCCGCTTTGTAGCCAAACAACTCCGACTCTAAAAGGGTATCGGGCAGCGCACCACAGTTCACCGTCACCAGTGGACCATCTTTTCTGCCACTGAGGGAGTGGATCGCCCTTGCAAAGAGCTCCTTACCGGTGCCGCTTTCTCCCTCGAGAAGTACGGTCGCGCTGCTTTCAGCGACCTGCTCCAGCATATTAAAAAGACGCATCATTACGGGATTCTTGCTGATAATGTCGTAGAATGAATGGCGGGCTTCGAGCTCCCTTCTGAGTTCCTCCACGACACTCAGGTCTCGAAAGGTCTCCACGCCACCGATGACATCGCCCGCCTCATTGCGAAGGAGCGCCGTTGTAATACTAATCGGGATCCGCTCTCCGTCAGAGCTGATGATAAACAGGGTCTGGTTAACGGTTGGCTCTCCGGTCTCAATGGTCTTACGAAGGGCGCAAGCATTCTCGCATATACTTGCCCGGAAGATATCCCAGCAATGTCTTTCCAGGGCATCCTGTTTTCTTATTCCGGTAATCCTTTCCGCTGCCCGATTGAAAGAGGTGATTCGCCATTCTTTATCGACGGTAAAAACTCCTTCTGCAATACTGTCAAGTATAATCTCAGTCTGATTTTCATCACTTAATGACATGTTTCACACAGCCTTACCCATTGTTTAGCCCGCGAGCTGCTCTCCTGATGGGAAATCGTCATTAATAACGAAGAGGAATGCTCGGGTACGGTTTTCAAATTATTTCCCTGTCAGTACCGAAGAAGGGGCAGGATAATCGGAGGGATTTACGGCTTGCCTCGGAGTGTAGACCATTATCAATTCAGTTGTATACGATGAGGCTCCTGTCAAAGTCATCTTCCTTTAAGGGACCGAGAGCGGCAACAGAAAGCTTGCTATCCTGGAAAATGCTTCCGGCAATCTCAACCACCTCATCAAGGCTGACCTGCTCCAGGCTGGAAACCAATTCTTCGTAGTCAATATATCTGCCAAAGGCAAATTCGTTTCTTGCAATGCGCATCATCCGGTTGTCAGCGATTTCAGAACCCAAATATATGTTACCAACGAGATGATCTTTGGCCGCTACCACATCCGATTCGGTCAGTTCTCCCTCGCACAACTTCATGATTTCATATCGGATTGTCTCGAGCATCCGGTTGAGATTCTTTTTCTCTGTTGCAGCATAAACCCCCAATAGGCCCGCATCCACATACGTCGATAGAAAGGAGTATACGGAATAGGCCAGCCCCCTGTTTTCCCTGATCTCCTGGAAAAGACGGGAGCTCATGTTCCCCCCTAAAATCGTATTAAATATGGCACACGCGAATCGTCTTTCATCCATCTGGGATGGGGCTTCCCCGCCCAGGCAGATATGCACCTGTTCCAACTCCCTAAAATGGATGGAAACACCCCCGCTGGATACGGGCACGTCACGCCCGGGACTGAATCTGACCCTTTCCAGCGCAGACTCAAAAAGAGGCTCAAAATATGAGACCATTTCATGGTGATCCACGTCACCTGCAGCTACCACAAGGATCTCCGCCGGGACATACGATTTCTCGATATATTCAAGGATAGTGTCTTTATTGATGGCCGAGACGGTTTCCCCGGTCCCAAGGGTAGACCGCCCGAGAGGGTGGTCGGGCCAGAAAAGAAGATTGAAGAAGGTGTGGAGATTATCATCGGGCGTGTCTTCCATCATATTGATTTCCTGAAAAATGACCTCTCTTTCACGCTCCATATCAACAGGATCAAAGGTCGGGTTCAGAAAGATGTCGGAAAGGATATCAGCCAGGAGGCCAAAATGTTTGCCCAAGACCCTGCCGTGAAAGCAGGTGTTTTCTTTGCTTGTAAACGCATTTGATAACCCCCCGATTGAATCCAGATCCTTGGCAATCTGAAAACCGCTTCGATTCCGGGTCCCCTTGAAACTCATGTGCTCGATAAAGTGGGAAACCCCGTTTTCCGAACGTATCTCATCGCGCGATCCAGTATTCACCCAGATACCCAGAGAAACGGATCGAAGATGCTCTAATCGCTCAGAAATAATCCTGACATCGTTCTTGAGTACTGTTTTACGATACATGATCCAGGCTTTCTCCCAGTGCAGACTTGCGAGAGAGACGAATCCTGCCGTCATTCCCCACTTCCAGGACCTTTACCAGCACTTCATCCCCTTCATTCAGCACATCCGTAACCTTATTGACCCTTTCATTTGCCAGTTGCGATATGTGGACCAGGCCGTCGGTACCGGGAAAGATCTCTACAAAGGCGCCAAAATCCATGATCTTGACCACTTTCCCCATGTAAAGCTTGCCGACCTCCGCCTCCTGGACAATCTCTCTGATCATCTTCAGAGCAGACTCGGAGCACCCTTTGTCAGGAGAGGAAACCGTGACCGTTCCCTCATCGTTCACGTCGATCCGGGCGCCGGAGGCATTGGAAATTTCCCTTATAGTCTTGCCCCCGGGGCCGATGAGGACCCTGACCTTTTCAGAGTTAATCTTAATTGAGGTGATGATCGGGGCATATTCCGACACAACTGCCCGGGGGCTGGAAATGGCCTTGGCCATCTCATCCAGAATAAAAAGGCGGCCCTCTCGCGCCTGTTCAAGAGCCTGTTGCATGATTTCTTTTGTGAGCCGCTCGATCTTTATATCCATCTGCAACGCTGTAATCCCATCACGTGTGCCGGTTACCTTGAAATCCATATCCCCGTAATGATCCTCATCGCCGATAATATCGGTAAGCACTGCCACCTTGTCACCCTCCGTGACAAGTCCCATGGCCACACCGGCTACGGGTTCTTTGATGGGAACACCGGCATCCATCATCGAGAGACTTCCCCCACACACGCTCGCCATGGAGGAAGAACCGTTTGACTCAAGGATTTCTGAGACAACTCGAATGCAGTACTGAAAATCTTCCCCGTCAGGCAACACAGGCAAAAGGGCCCGTCTGGCTAAGGCCCCGTGCCCGATATCCCTGCGTCCCGGTCCGCCAAGTCGCTTGGCCTCGCCCACGCTGTAGGGAGGAAAATTATAGTGGAGCATAAATGACCTGAAATGATCGCCATAGATCGATTCGATCCTCTGTTCGTCCCTTTCGGTTCCCAGGGTCGTCAGGACCATTGCCTGGGTCTCACCTCGCGTAAAAAGGGCAGACCCGTGGATGCGCGGCAAGAGGCCCACCGAGCATTCAATCTTCCTGACCTCATCAAAGGCGCGTCCGTCTATCCTTTTTCCTTGAGACAGCATCATCTCGCGAACCATTCTTTTTTCGAGGGAATGTACGGCCTCCTTGATCAACGATTCCTTTCCTGCATACTCGCCGGCAAGCAAACTTAGCGTATACTCCTCGGCCTCTTTCCTCTTCTGCTGCCGCTTGGTTTTGTCTGCCGTGACAATGACCTCTCTGAAAAGAGGGGTAGCCGCTTCAATAATCTTTGCCTGTAGCGCCTCGTCAACATCGGCCGGAGGGACAACCCGTTTTGGCTTACCGGCCTCCGACCTGAGGGCGTCCTGCATATCGAGCATCGGCTGGATTGTCTCGTGACCGTAGAAGATCGCATCAATCATGTCCGTCTCGGGAACAAAGAGGGACCCGCCCTCAACCATGACAACGCCATCCCGATTCCCCGCGACGATCAAATTGATATCACTGTCAGCCTGCTGGCTGATGGTGGGGTTGGTAACGAACTTTCCATCAATTCTCCCCACGCGAACGCCGGCGATCGGCCCGGAAAAAGGGATATCCGACACCTCCAATGCGGCCGAAGCGCCTAACATCGCCAGCATATCGGCCTCATTCTCTTTGTCGGTGGAAAGCACCGTTGCAATAACCTGGGTCTCGAAATGGTAGTTTTCAGGGAATAGGGGCCTCAGTGGCCTGTCTATCAGACGGGACGTCAGCGTCTCCCTTTCACTGGGTCTTCCCATATCCCTTCGGAAAAAGTTCCCCGGGATATTACCACCTGCATAAGACATCTCCAGATATTCAACGGTCAGAGGTAGGAAATCGATTCCTTCACGAACTTCATCTGTAGACACCGCTGTTACTAATACGACGGTCTCTCCAAATGTTACAACCACGGAACCGCTTGCCTGCTTTGCAATACGGCCTGTCTCTATATTAAGGACTTGGCCATTTATTTCGATTGAACTATTTTTTACCATTGTAATATTGTCCTTTCATTCCTTTGGATAAGCATTCATGAAATCCTTTTGAAACCCGCATCTCAAGAAATCCTGTCTTGCTCATGATTATTGGCCTTTCTGGCCTGCATTTTGATTTAAGCCTTTACCCGGATGAACCGGAATCAAGGGATTTCGAATTTTCCTCTGCTTCATTGTATGGCCCCAAAACACGGGTTGAGAATCAGGACAGGTCTTTCGAAATGCAACCACATTACTTTCGAATACCGAGTTCTTTGATCAGGTCCCGGTATTTTTCCATATCTTTCCTTTTTAAATAATTGATAAGTCTTCTCCTCTGGCCGACCAACTTCAGCAAACCTCTTCTTGAATGGTGATCTTTTTTGTGCAGCTTGAAATGATCTGTGAGATATTTGATTCGACTGGTAAGTAAGGCAATCTGAACCTCGGGCGAACCGGTATCCTTTTCGTGGACCTTAAACCGTTCAATAACTTCTCTTTTTGCTCCCGCTGACAAAACCACTTTTCATACCTCCTCTGTGCTATATGGATTTCAATCTTCTTTTCCGCATGGCGCATCTCGCATTGGGTAACGCTTCGCAGGCTGCGCTAAACGGAAAACACCCTTTCTATGTTAACCTTTTTTACCTTGCCATGATCGGATGCATCCGCCATCTCCACTTTCATGATCGCCACAAGTTTTCCGTCATTGGCAAGTTTGATCCATCCCTCATGAAAATCTTCGTTGATGCAGATCTTCCGTTCCGAACCGGAGATAAGATCTTCCCATGTGGGCTGGTATCCGTTCCGAACTTTTTCGGCAAGATCCGCTTGAACCACTATCTCACCTATATCGGGGATCGCCTCTCTTATGGGAATCACCCTTCTTGACAATGATTGCTCACGCGCTTCGCGAGCAATCTCTGCCGAAGGAAGGGCGTCCTCAACCTCGAAAGGCCCGCTCTTCAGCCTGCGTAAAGATCTAAGGTGCCCACCCGGCCCCAGATCCCTTCCAAGGTCCGCTGCGAGACTCCTGATATAGGTCCCGCTGGAACACCTGACCCGCATTGTGATCAGGGGGAGATCAACCGTCAGGATACGTAGAGCATAGACGGTGACCTCTCTCGTCTTGAGGTCCACACGCTGGCCCCTTCTTGCTAATTTGTATGCCCTTTCGCCCTTATATCTCACTGCGGAATAGATGGGTGGCACCTGGTGGATCTTCCCCACAAACCGGTTTGCTTTCTCCCGGATATATTCAGTGCTCAAATCAGGGACATCGCTGGATCGTACCACCTTCCCCGTAGGATCAAAGGTGTCTGTTTCAACACCCAATTCCACGGTCGCCAGATAAACCTTTTCACCGGACATGATAAACCGAGAGAGCTTGGTTCCCTGGCCCAGGAGAATAATCAACAACCCGGTGGCAAAGGGATCTAATGTCCCGGCGTGCCCGACCTTAACGCCCTTTCCTCTCCGGAATACAGACCTGACCTTCTTGACAACCCCGTGGGAGGTTTCACCACTCCCTTTGTCAACCAAGAGTATTCCGTCAGCCGCATGCTCCATCCAAAAACCGGCCAGCCTCTTTCAAGAAACCGTCCTTTACGCTATTCACAGATCCCTGTGATCTGAATCCGGCGGCCCGAACATGCCCTCCGCCTCCGAAACGAGACGCCAACCGGGCCGCATTCAGCTGAGTGTTGGAACGGAGGCTGAACTTATAATCATTCTCATCTGTTTCACGAATTAAGACGCCAAGCTCAACCCCAAAGACAAAACGGGGATAGTCCACAAATCTCTCGCTGTCCATCTGCTGCGCCCCGGCCCTTCGAAACATCTCCCGGGAAAGTATCATCATGGCAACGCGACCCTCATGATGGAATTCAATCGTGCCTAAGGCCATTTCTAACAATCTCAGCCGAGGCAGGCTATAGCTATCCATCATCTTCCTTGATATCTCCCACGGGTTTGCCCCTCGCTCCATCAGGTCTGCAGCGATTCTCAAGGCCTCAGCCGTGGTATTACCGTACCTGAAAGAACCGGTGTCTGTCTGGATGGCGGCAAATATGTTCTCGGCTACATCACGGCCCACTGGAAAACCTCCCGCTTCTATCACCTTGAACACCAGCTCACCCGTAGAAGAACTCCCGGTCTCGATCAAATTAAGATCACCAAAAAAATCGTTGGATTCATGGTGGTCGATATTTATCAGGGGTCGATGATTCCCTACCCCCCCCAATCTTCCTTTAACAGCACAGTCCAAGGCCACCGCAGCATCAAAACCCCTTTCAAAATCAAGCTTGGTGACAATCTCGCTTGCGCCTTTTAAGAGATCAAGGGGAGGTTGGACCGGCTCATGGGCAAAAAGAACAACTTCCTTCCCCGCGTCCATCAGGCTCTTTCCGAGGGCTAACATCGAACCGATACCATCTGCATCAGGGTCCTTATGGGTCATTAACAGAAAGCGATTCCCGTCTGATAACACTGCTGCAATCCTGTCAGGTGATGTCATCATGACCCTTTCTCACTTTCCCGAATTTTTTCAAAGACCCGCTCCATGTGGCTGCCGTCCTCCAGAGAAGGATCGTGTATAAACGAGATCTCAGGGACGTACCGCAGTTCCATCCTGCTCCCGATTTCTTTCTTGATAAAGCCCTTGGCGCTGGTCAGTCCCGTCTGGGCCCGTTCTATCGCCCCCTGATCCCCCACAACACTGTAAAAGATCTTCGCCTGCTTGAGGTCATCCCCGAGACGGATTCCGGTCAAAGTGACTCCCTGTACCCTCGGATCTTTGACCTTCTCCAGAAGGATAAAGGCAGTCTCTCTCAAGATCAGGTCTCCGACTCTCAATGCTCGCTTGCCTGGCAGCATTTTTGATTCCTGTCCGCAGATTACGCCGATTCACGCAGATTATTTAGTGTCCGAACGAAAAAACAACCCTGAACGGTGAACCCTAAACCCTTGAACGGTTACACAAGTTCTTCATAGATTAATAATTTCCATTTCCGTATTCACAATTTGTGCGAGATATAGCGAGTCGAGGAACACAAGTATGTGGTTCAGGGAGGAATCAATGTGACGTCGATCATTCCCCACGGCACTGATCCCTAACTCAATCTTCTGCCATTTATCATTGGAGCCGATCTCCGCAATGGAAACGTTGAACTTGGCCTTCACTTTATCCACCATGCTCCTGACCACCTTCCGTTTCCCTTTGAGAGATCGGTTGTCGAAGAGCCGGAATTCTACTTTCAAGGTCCCCACCACCATTCTCTACAGCTCTGCGGCTACCTCCTCCACCCGATAAACCTCAAAAATATCGGCTGGCTTGATATCACTGAAGTTCTCTAAACCAATACCGCATTCATACCCTGTCTGGACCTCCTTAACGTCCTCCTTGAACCGTCTGAGCGATGCGAGTCTACCATCAAAGACAACCACATTGTCACGCAAGAGCCTTACCTTTGCATTCCGGTCTACATGTCCGTCCGTTACCTGACATCCTGCAACTGCACCCACTTTTGGAACACGGAAAATCTCTTTGACCTCTGCATGACCCATAATGTGCTCCTCCAGAACAGGCTCCAACAGACCGGCCATGGCAAGGCGAATGTCATTGATCGCGTTATAGATGACATCATAGTACCGAATATCCACCTTTTCTCTTTCCGAAACTTCAACAACACGCGGGTTTGCCCTGACATTAAAGCCTATAATTATGGCTCCTGAGGCAGAAGCAAGCATCACATCCGACTCTGTAATCGCGCCGGTAGCCGAATGAATGATATTAAGCTTCACCTCTTCCGTGCTCTGCTTGACCAATGAATCCGAAAGCGCTTCCGCCGAACCTTGCACATCTGTCTTCAAAATAATGTTGAGCTCCTTCACACTTCCCTTCTTTATCCTGTCAAAAAGGTCGTCGAGACTTACTGGCCCCCTCCTGGCCGTCTCCTGTTTCTGGCCTCTGGATCTCCGATGTTCAATGATCTGCTTGGCGGCCTTTTCATCCTTTACAACGATGAATTCATCGCCTGCCATCGGGACTCCTGAAATACCGTACAGCTTGACAGGAACCGAAGGACCAGCGCTTTTCATTTTCCTCCCCCGGTGATCCAGCATGGCCCTGACACGGCCATAATAATCACCGCAGATAAACTGACTACCCTGCTTGAGTGTCCCGTTCTTAATGAGGACCGTCGCCACAGGGCCTTTGCTCTTGTCTAATTCCGCTTCAATAACGGTTCCTCTCGCCTCTTTATCGGGATTACCGCGCAACTCCAGCATCTCGGCCTGTAACAATATGAGGCCCAGCAATTCATCAATACCTTCACCGGTCTTGGCCGAAATTTGTCCCAACAAGGTTTCGCCGCCCCAATCCTCCGGTGCGAGATCAAGCTCAGCTAATTCCCGCTTCACCTTTTCAGGATTGGCATCTGGTTTGTCGATCTTATTAACTGCAACGACGATGGGTATGTTGGCCGCTCGGGCGTGATTAACCGCTTCCTTTGTCTGAGGCATGGTGCCGTCATCTGCCGCCACAACCAGGACGATGATATCCGTAACCTTTGCCCCTCTTGCCCGCATGGCCGTAAATGCCTCATGTCCCGGGGTATCCAAAAAGACGATGTCCCCAGCGTCGGTCTTGACGTAATAGGCCCCGATATGCTGCGTAATCCCCCCTGATTCACCGCCTATGATATTTGATTTCCGGATATAATCGAGAAGTGATGTCTTCCCGTGATCCACATGCCCCATAATGGTTACTACAGGCGGTCTTGGCACCAGATCTTCAGGACGATCAACACTGTCTGAGTAGAAACTCTCCTCCTCAAATCTGTCTAACTCAAGTTCAAATCCCAGATCATCCGCCACAACCGACGCGGTTTCAAAATCCACGGGTCGATTAATATTTGCCGTTGCCCCCAAATTTATCAGCCGCTTCAAGAGCTCAGCCGCCTTGGTCCCCATCGCCCTGGCCAAATCTGTAACTGTAACAAGTTCCTGGACCCTGATCTTCCTTTTTATTGCCTTGGGAACAGTAATTTTGGTCTGCTTAAGCTTTCTGGAGGTCTCCCCGGCCCGCTTGCCGGCCTCAGCCTTTTTACCCTTCCGGGGACGGCCATCGTAAAGATCAGCCCGCTCATATACCTCCTTCTTACGCCACCGGAATGCTCCTCGGTCAGGACTCTCTTCAGCTTCTTCCCTTTTCCTCCCTTTTTTCTTTTTGAAGAATTTACCCTTTTCAGGTTCCTCTTCCTTCTCCTTGAGAGGCTCAGAAGAAGGTTTGGGTTTTGGTATCTCAGCGGGAACGGGCTCTGGTTTCACTTCAACCTGCTTGGCCAAGAGATCCTTCAGGGGACCCTCCTCGGGACGTAAGATAATCTTGGCTGGCAGATCCGCCCTCTTCTTTTTCCCCTTTCTCGGCTTGGCTTTGGCTTGCTTTGGAGAAATGACAGCCTTTTTGTCAGCCGCCTCCGGTTTCTCCTTCCTGGCCTCACGTTCCACCAACGGCGTTTCTACAGGAACGGACGGTTTCCCTTCTAACTCAAGCTCTGCCCTGGGTACCTCATCAACAAGGGGCGCTTCCTCGATTCCGGAAATTTCTTTCTCTTCTCTTTTCTCCTCTACCTTAATTTCGGGGGCAGGGGGCTTCGGCTCGACCCTGACAACCTTTTTTCGCCTGCGAATCAAGGTGGGTTTGATTCGCTTCTCCACGACCACTTCCGACACGGCTCCGGACACAATCCCCTTCGCCCTGACAATCTCTTGTTCGTCAAGCGTACTCATATAATTCTTGACGTCCATTCCACCGGCGGTGAGCTTATCCACCAGTTGCTTGCTCTCCATGTCGAGTTCTTTTGCTAATTCGTAAACTCTGACTTTAGCCATTGATTCCCCCAGAAATTATTCAAATTACCCGCACACCCCAGTATTCTTTCTTTCATCTCCCGCAGTGACAGCGCACCCGACGTTCTCCCCTATCAGGAAAGAATCGGGATAAACCGTTACAAGGCCTTTTGTCCTGAAGGCCCTGTTGAGACGCCTGCTAATTTTCAAAGCTGTCAAACAGGATTTGTCAGCGCACACGTATGCGCCCCTCCCCTCTCCTTGCCTGCCGACATCCCTGACGACCACCCCTCCGGCATCCAAAATCAGCCTGAGCAGCTCTTCCTTTCCCCGTTTTGCGCCGCAGCATATGCATGTCCTAATCGGTATATGGCCTTTCCCTCTACTCATCCGATGTCTTTTCGCCTTCTGTTTCACCACCCTCCTGCTTTGGCGAGTCCACGACTTCAGACTCTTCTGCCACACCCGTTTCCGCTTCCGACATATGCTTCTCTGCCGTATCCTTTTCGTCCCGGTCACTGGTATAACGAATGGCCTCACTGATCAGTATCTCCGCCCTCGACTCCGTCATCCCTTTGACTGAGAGTAAGTCCTCAACCGTGGCCCCGGCCACGTCTCCTGCAGACTTGAAGTCAGCCGCATACAGATCAGTAGCCCTTTTTTCCCCGATTCCCTGCAGGTCAAGGAGCGATCGGTATCCATCCTTGAGGGCATCATTATAACTGGTTTCGCCCACAACATCCAATCTCCATCCGGTTAATCTGGAAGCTAACCGCACATTCTGGCCCCTTTTTCCAATAGCCAAAGACAACTGGTCATCGGGGACCACCACTTCCATACTGCGGTTATCCTCATCTACGATGACTCTCGTTATCTCAGCGGGCGACAGGGCATTACATATAAATTTCGCCGAGTCAGGGGCCCAGGTAACAATATCTATCTTTTCCCCGCGCAGTTCCTGGACAACTGCCTGGACTCTCCGACCCTTCATGCCGACACACGCCCCTACAGGATCCACATCCGAATCCTTGGACGTGACCGCAATCTTGGCCCTCCCGCCAGGTTCCCGGGCAACCTGCATGATCTGCACGATCCCTTCGGAGATTTCGGGGACTTCATTTTCAAACAGCATTGCCAAAAAATTCGGATGTGTCCTGGAAAGTATGATCTGCGGCCCTCGACTAAACTGTTTCACCTCCAAGATATAGGCCCTGATACGATCTCCCTGCTTATAAGATTCTCTCGGCATCTGCTCCTTTAATGGCAGCTCGGCCTCTGCTCGTCCAACATTGACAATAATAGCACCCCTGTCAAATCGCTGAACAATCCCGTTGAGGATTTCTCCACGCCGATCTTTGAAATCATCATAAACCATATCTCTCTCTGCCTCTTTCAGGCGCTGCATGATGACCTGCTTGGCTGATTGAGTGGCGATCCTTCCAAAGGTTTCCGTGTCCATCTTGATCCCGAGGCTATCCCCCAGTTCAGATTCGGGATCCATTTGTCGGGCTTCCTTCAGGGATATCTGAAGATGCTCGTTGATCACATCCTCAACAACTTCCTTGAATTCAAAGGCCTCAACTTCCCCAGCCTCCTCGTTATAATTCACCTCCAGATCATAATCCGGACCGAATTTCTTGCGAGCTGCCGCCTTTACCGCCTCTTCGACCGCACCGATCAGAACATCCTGTTCTACACCCTTCTCACGGCTTACCTGATCAATAATCCTCTTCAAATCCGAAATCATCATTTAAGCTCCATCAAAATACTGAATTTCTACTCCCCAAAATCGTACACCACATTGGCCTTCTCAACATCCCTATAAGGGAGGAAGACCAGATTATCCATCACATTTAGACACAAAACCCCATCCTGAAAAGATTGCAGGTTTCCTTTAAAATTCTTGCGCCCTTCAATAGGGGTAACCATTTTTATTTTTATATTCTTTCCAACTGCGCGCACAAAATCCTTTTCTCTCTTAAGAGGCCTGTTGAGCCCCGGTGAAGAGACTTCCAGAACATATGGTTGCCGGAAGAAATCCTTGACGTCAATCACGTCACCGATCTCTCTGCTCACCCGGGCACAGTCATCCAGGGTAATTCCCCCTTCCCTGTCCGCATAGATCCTCAACACCCATCTGCCGCCTTCCGAAAGGTATTCGACATCGACAAGTTCTATATCCATTTCATCAAGAATCGGTTCAATGAGAAGGCTTACCTCTTTGACAGCTGGACTGGTCATCTCTCACATTATCTCAACCCTGAAAAACAAAAAAAGCGGGCCATATCGCCCGCTTCCCCACTGCAGACTAAATTGTAAAGCGCTTTATTACATAAGGTCCTTTAGTAAAACATAAGGAATTATGAAAAGCCAACGCAGTGTCCGCAATTCGAAGTAGATCAACCCCTCGTAAAACCGGTTAACAACCTCAAAAAGGGGGAACAAGGCCAGACCTATTAACACCAGACCTCTTAACAATAGATGGAGCGGGCAACGGGGATCGAACCCGCGACACCAAGCTTGGGAAGCTTGTACTCTACCAACTGAGCTATGCCCGCTCAAGACTCCATCCGCTGCCTCACGCACGAGATGTCTGAAGGTCGCCCATCCATTTGCTTTTTCGCAACATAATATAGTTAATTCCCTCAGTCAAGAGATATTTTGACCATCCGAAACCAGCGATTCCAAAAACCTTGACATTGATGAGCATTAAAAATAAAATTTCCATTACGTCAGTTTATCGTAGCGACATCTAATAGGAGAATAGAAATACCTTTGCAAGATGACCCTGAACAGGGATTTTTCGGCCTAATCAAATCCTTGATCAAAAAGAAGGCACGGCTCGACGACAGCAATGATCTGGCCGAGGGAATCCATGACCTCATGGATGAAGGGCAGGCCAAGGGCCTTATCACCAACGAAGAATCCCACATGGTCTATGGCGTGCTCGACCTTAAAGAGACAGAGGTTCATTCCATCATGATTCCGAGGATTGATATCTCGTCCGCCTCAGTGGATTCCACCATCGGTGAAATCATTGATCTTGTTACCAATTGTGGGCACACCAGGATTCCCATTCACAAAGACGATATCGACCGCATCGTGGGTATCCTCCACTCAAAGGACCTCCTCAAACTTCTGGGCGAGGAACCCTCATCCAGGATTCCGCTCGATATCCTCAGAAAGGCCTTTTTTGTGCCTGAAAGCCGGAGAGTGAGTGACCTGCTGAAGGACCTTCAGGAAAAAAGGACCCACTTAGCCATCGTTACTGACGAATACGGCGGCACTGCGGGTATTATCACCGTTGAAGATATTCTCGAGGAAATCGTCGGGGAAATCATGGATGAACATGATCACGAAGAATCCCTGCTAACTGTCCTCGACGATGGGTCACTTTTGGTAGACGCCCGCCTGGAGGTTGAAAAATTAGGTGAAGCGCTCCAGATGGACCTGCCAAAAGGAGAATTCGAATCTGTAGGCGGGTTCATCATCCACCTTCTCGGAAGAATACCGGAAATAAACGAAAAGGTAACATTTCAGGACATTGAAATGACTATCCAAAAGGCAAACCATCGAAAAATTGAAACAGTTCTCATATCGCGCACAGAGCAACCCTGGTCGGCAACAGGGAAAATAGCCCCCCCTTCCGGTTCTCTGTAACCACTTTACAAGATGCTTACTGCAGAACCAAACCTCCATCCACTGCGAAATCTACTTCTTGCAATCCTCTCCGGCGTCCTGCTGACCTTCGCTTTTCCCCCCGGACATGTTTCATTTGTTGCATGGTTCGCCCTGGTTCCGCTCCTGATAAGCACTGAAACCGCATCGCCCTTAAGGGCCCTCAGGTTAGGCCTCATTTCCGGCCTGGCCCACTATCTCACCCTGATATACTGGATCATTGTCGTACTCGAACGCTACGGAAACCTTCATATCCTTGTTGCCCTTTTCTCGCTCCTCCTTCTCTCCCTCTATCTCTCCTTCTACTTGGCCCTTTTCTCCTGCCTCACAAGCTGTATCAAAGGCTCCCGGTTCTCCCTTGTTTTAATGGCGTGCTTCTGGGTTGCCTTGGAATACCTCAAGTCAAATCTCTTGACCGGTTTTCCCTGGTGTCTTCTGGGCTATACACAATATAAGCAGCTATATCTCATTCAAACAGCAGATCTCTTCGGGGTATACGGTATCTCCTTTTTGATCGTCTTTGCAAACGGACTCATCTTCCGTATCCTTGCCAGGGATCGCCGTCAGACATACACGTCGCTGAAATGGGAACTTCCTGTCCTCGTCCTCCTTTTAGCCGGGGCATTGATATATGGCCATTATCACGTATCAGGAAGCCGGACAGATAAAAAGGCCGGTCAGTCTGTCAACACCGCAATCGTCCAAGCCAACATCGACCAGTCTGTTAAGTGGGATCCGGCATACCAGGAAGAAACCATCAGGACCTACCAGCGGCTCACCCGTTCTGCCCGCAGCTTTAAACCTCAACTCATCGTATGGCCGGAGACATCGCTCCCTTTCTTCTTCCAGGACAGCCTGAGGTTTTCTCCCGAAATGTTCTCCCTTGCGGAGGAATCAGGGGCCATTCTCATATTCGGCAGCCCCGCTTACAAGCGTATCCAGGGCGCCATTCGGTACTATAACCGCGCATACATGATTGCACCGGATGCGCAACAGGTAAAATATTACGACAAGATGCATCTGGTGCCCTTTGGTGAATATGTGCCCTTGAAAAAATACCTCCCCTTTATTAATCGTCTGGTCACGGCTGCCGGTGATTTTGCCACAGGAGAGAAATTGACGCCGCTCAATACCGGGGATCTTTCATTAGGGACCCTGATCTGTTTTGAGGCCATCTTCCCGGAATTGGCTAGGACGCTTGCAAGGGAAGGGGCGAACATCTTTGTCAACATCACAAACGATGCCTGGTTCGGCATGACCAGCGCCCCGTACCAGCACCTCAGCATGGCCGTATTCCGGGCGGTGGAAAACCGCAGGCCGATGGTACGCGCCGCAAATACCGGCTTCAGCGCGTTTATAGAACCCACAGGCGCCATCCGGTCTCAGAGCCATCTCCTTACCGAACAAGTGCTGGAGGGTTCCGTGACCCCGGGCACCTCCCCGTTAACATTCTACAGCCGGTATGGCGACCTTTTTGCCATCGCCCTTCTCATCATCTCCTTCGCCAGAATCCTCTCCTGTTTATGGGTCAGGCAGAGACAAAGATGAAACCAAATTGAAATCAAGCAATGAGTGATTATTTTATTAAACATTAACCACATCAACCAAATCATGATACTCAAGTCTTTCAGCAGTTAAGGAGAATTCATGCGAACGGAAGCCATACATAAATATAACTTTGAAACAGGCGTATACCGCCCGCCGAGTGAAGGCGGCAGCTATTCGCTGCTGGTCAGATTCACCCGCAACTGTCCGTGGAATCGCTGCACATTCTGCGGCATGTACAAGACTGAAAAATTCGAGGTCAGATCGCCCGATGAAATCAGACGGGATATCGATGCCATTGCCGCGATCCGTAATGACCTGAGAGACATTTCCCGGGAACTCGGTTATGGCGGCGAGCTTGTCCGCGCGGCCGTCATTGAGTTATTCAATAGAGTACCGGAGCTTAATTACCATCAGGGATTTGTAATGGTTTACGACTGGCTTCACGCCGGTGGTAAAACAGCATTCCTGCAGGATGCCAACAGCCCCATTATGAAAACGGACAAACTGGTTGACGCTCTAAGATATTTGAGAAAGACGTTTCCTTCCATCATCCGGGTAACTTCCTATGCCCGCTCGAAAACCCTGGCCCAAAAAAAGCCGGGAGAACTGGAAGCCATCCGCAAGGCCGGTCTTGACCGTCTGCACGTAGGGCTAGAATCAGGGGATGACGATCTGCTGCAAACAGTTAGGAAAGGCGTAAACGGAGAATCGCATATAAAGGGCGGGCAAAAGGCCATGCAGGCGGGATTCGAACTCTCCGAATACTGGATGCCGGGATTGGGCGGCAAGGAAATGTGGAGAAGCCACGCCAGGAATACGGCACGGGTTCTGAGCGCAATAAATCCCGACTACATCCGGTCAAGGCCTTTTTTTCCTGCCCCCGGTACCCCTCTTGGTGAAGATCACGAAAAGGGTCAATTCACCATGCTCTCCGCCGACGAACAGTTGCTCGAATTAAAGCTCATGATGGAAGAACTGAACGTCACCTCAAAAGTCTGTTTTGATCACGCCGGCAATTACTGGCGAAACAGAAACGGCGGTCTTTTATTCAGCCAGAGCTACGAAGGATACAAATTCCCGGAAGAAAAACCCAAGGTTTTGCGGCTGATTGAAGAAGGTTTGACGGCTCAAAGTAAGGCGCCGGCATTTTTGCGGTTGTAGACCCATTAGGGCTCGCTCAAAAATTACTTATTTTTTAGCGAGCCCTAAGCGTCGATCGGTTTGGCCTCATCGATGAGCATAATCGGGATGTCGTCCTTGATCTCGTACAGCAATTTACAATGATCGCAGATGAGCCCGTCACCTGCTTCCGTCAGATAAATATCCCCTTTACACTTGGGGCATGCCAAGATATCTAAGAGTTCTTTACTGATGGCCATCACTATCTCCTTTCAATCCCACCTGAAACTTCGGGCGTTTGTCCTTCAAGCACCTTCTTAACACCCTCAAAAACACCGTCCACCGTTATCTCCTTCATGCATGACATATGGTCACACCTCTTTTTGAAGCACGGGCTGCACTCGATGTCGGCCCTTATGACCTGGTGCCCTTTGCCGTAGGGACCGGTCCGCCACGGGGCAGTAGGACCAAACAGGGCGACCAC
The DNA here is from genome assembly GCA_014382905.1 of Desulfobacterales bacterium. Classification (GTDB taxonomy): domain Bacteria; phylum Desulfobacterota; class DSM-4660; order Desulfatiglandales; family Desulfatiglandaceae; genus JACNIU01. The sequence continues at coordinate 20,255 of JACNIU010000176.1, read as the reverse complement.
CGGACATCCCATAGCAGCAGCCATATGCATTGGGCCTGTGTCAACGGTTACGAGGAGTCTGCACCTGCTGTACAGATAGGCTAATTCTTTCAGGCTGGTCCGACCGGCGAGATTAAGTGTTGCCCCCTTCATTATCCCTGTGATTCTGCCAATAACTGGCCCGTCTACGGGGCTCCCGGTAAATACAACCTCGCACGCCAATTCATCCCTGATCCGATCTGCTAAGATCGCGAATCTCTCATGGTCCCAGAGCTTTGTCGTCCACTTGGCCAACGGATTGATCGCCACAAGGGGCCTTTTCTTAACACCGTCGTTGTTCAGGATCCGGTCGATGCCCCCCCTGTCAGACTCAAAGACCGGAATATGACCCATCCACCCGTCTGAATCGCACCCCAGATATTCAGCCACCTTGAGATAACGATCAATGGCATGCCGATCATAGTCCACCACAACCGGCCGTTCATTCAGAAAGAGCCCCGCCCCTTCCCTGGACCCGCTCATGCCGATCTTTCGTTTCCCTTTGGAAAGGGCTGTAAGGACCCCGCTCTTAAGCAGGCCCTGAAGGTCAATGATTAGGTCGTACTTATCTGCCCTGACTTCTTTCAGAAGACGGACGACTTCCCCAATCACAGGGAAAATGTTGCGCCCTCCCCAGAGTCGTTCCTGCCACGACTTCCTTCGGGATACAATAACCCGGCGGACTGCGGGGTGCCCTTCAATAATCTGGGAGGCCGCCTCCTCTACAAGCCAGTCAATATTCGCTTCGGGCAGACCTTCCCGGATAGCCTCCAAGAACGGGAGCGACTGCACCACATCCCCGATAGCGCTCAATTTCACAATAAGGATATTCAACTTTTCAAGTGCCTAAAGTGAGCTAAAATGCCTAAAGTGCCTAAAGTGAAAGGGGCTGGCGCCACTGAACTCGGGCCTCGGGCCTTGGACTTCAGACTTCCGACATCGGACTTTTTTTAACGATCCACCGGACGGCTTCCAACAGGTCCTCGGCCACATGAAAGGGCTTGTATGGCAAATGGGGAAAAACATATTCCAGGTCCCCTCGCCCGTAACCGGTCTTAACCAGAATTCCCTTAAGATCGGACCTGTCGGCCAGCTCCATGTCCGTACATCGATCGCCGATGACATAGCAGTTTTCCAGGTCAATTTCAAATTGCTCGCACGCTTTTTTTATCAGACCTGTCCGGGGCTTTCTACAGTTACAGGTCTTGCTGTATTCAGGAAGCTTTCCCTCGGGATAATGGGGGCAGAAAAAAACCCCGTCTACCGTTGCCCCGTCTCTTTCCAACAACGCCCGCATACGATCATGCACCTCATGGACCAGATCGATGGGGAAGTATCCCCGGGCAACTCCGGACTGATTCGACACAATGATGGCCAGATATCCATTATTGTTAAGGAGCCTGATCGCCTCAGCACTTCCCGGCAGGAGCACAAACCGGCTGATATGGTTGATATATCCCATCTGTTCGTTTACGGTCCCGTCCCTGTCCATAAAAACAGCGGGTTTTTTCAATTGATCTCCCCCCTCATCTTTTCCATCGCTTCCCACACTTCACCGGATCCTATCCCAGACATGCACCTGTGATCCGTAGGGCATTCCGGTTTCAGGCAGGGCGCGCACTCTGTTTCATGCCTGACAATGCGCGTCTTAGGGCCTCGCGGTCCTGTCGTTATGTGATCCGTAGAGCCGAATATGGCCACTGTCGGCACACTCAGGGCAGCGGCAACATGCATAAGCCCGGAATCATTTGTCACAAAAAAACAGCACCGGCTGATAAGCCCCATAACTTCGCTCAATGATGTTCGGCCACAAAGATTCAGGGCCTTCCGGCGCATTGAACTACAAACGCCGCTGCAAATCGCCCTTTCTTTACAGCTCCCAAATACGAGAACCCTGGCGCCCCATTCTTCAACCGCTCTGTCACCAATCTCGGCAAATCGTTCCGGGGGCCACCGTTTTGCTCCCCCAAAGATTGCACCGGGGCTTAAACCGATTAATAGATCACCCGCTTTGATTCCCTCCGACCCAAGTATCCTGTCGGCCGCTTCTCCATCTCCTTGAGAAACATGGAGCGCTGGATCCCTGCTCCTTGCCCCCCACCCCATTCCCCTCAAAATTGAAAGGTAGTATTCCGACTGGTGGATCTTCAACACCTGGTCATCTAAAATGATCCGATGGGTCAGGAGGAAACCCCTCCCGTCCGTACTGTAACCCAGCCTCTGCACCGCTCCCCCTAAATAGGTTAGAAGGGCCGCTTCAAAAGCGTTCTGGAAGAGAATGGCCAGGTCAAATCTGCCTTTCCGGATTTCTCTGACGACCCTGATCATCTCTCCAAACCCGGTAAAGGCCCCCTCCCCCTTATTGAATATCAGGACCCGATCCACTGCGGGATGATGGTTAAAGATCGGCTCAACCCAGGTTTTTGCCATGACAGTGATGGAACTTGAGGGGAAGTTCTCTCTGACAGCCTCTAAGGCCGGCAAGGTCATCACCGCGTCTCCCACCCAGTTGGTGGCACGGATGAGGATCTGTCTGATCTTTGATTTATCGATCTTTTTGCCGGGCAAAACCTTTCCCTTCCCTACGATATCGCTCCGTCATCTGTATCCCGGCGATGATAGAAATCCTCCGGGAGCGGGCAGTAAGGTCTCGTCTTCCACCGTTTATGAAACCAGAACCAGTGATCCGGATTTTCGCGGACATATTTCTCGATAATCTGCGTGAAGAGCGCCGTGTTTTCCTCCGTGTCCTTGATCTTATCCCCGGTCCTCACTAATTTTACTTCGTTTTCAAAGATGATCCGGTACCTCCCGTCCAGCTCTCTCACTGAAAATGCCGGAATCACCGGTGATCCTGTCCTCAATGCCACAAGCGCCAGGCCCTTGTTCGCGCAGGCCGGTTTACCCATGAACGGAACAAACACGCCTTCATACCAATCCACATTCTGATCCAACAGGATCCCAACAACCTTGTTTTCCTTTTTTGCCGCCAGCAGTTTCTTCATGGCGCGCCGCTTGGGTATGATCTCGGTCCCGAACCTGGAACGGAGGCTCGTCAACAACCTGTCGGCCGGTGCAAAATCAGCCGGCCTCACTACAACTGCACCGTCGACATTGAATCGGAGGGCTGTCGCCGCGGACATGAGTTCCCAGTTTCCAAAGTGCGCGGTGAGAATAAAAATCCCTTCCTCCTTCTCCATCGCCTGGCGAAGCGCATCCTCGTTCTCGAAAACCACGTACCGGTTCAGGTTCGCCCGGTTCAGTCTGAGGATATGGGGGGCCTCAAACAACATCTGGGTAAAATGCGCTACAATCCGGCCATTGAGCTCAATCAGCTCAATCTCCGACATGCTGTTTCCAAAGGCGTATCGGAGGTTGTCCAGAGACGCCTTTACTCGCCTCTTCAGGACCAACGCCAAAACATTACCGAGCATCCGACCCAGGGATTGTCCGGCACGAAAAGGGATTAAGGATAAGAGCCATACAATCCCGTATAGGGACCTGTATGTCCACACGGAAAGCGCTTCATTTGTCTCTGAGGCCATCGCTGATCATCCTGAACACCCCGTTTTGGCCTGGCAACAGGTCGAACCTGATACGCAGAAAGGCCAGGTCACCCTGCATCCGCCAAACAGGGGCAATTCTCATCCAGTCTTTCTCCGTTGTAAGAAGATACTGAGCGCCGATGCGCTCCTTCACACGGACGAGACCCTGAAGTTCATTTTTGTTGAAGGGGTAGTGATCTCTGAACCCCCTGAATTCGATCACTTCCGCGCCTAAACCGATCAAGGTCTCTTCAAAGTGTTCGGGGTGAGCTATCCCCGCAAAGGCCAATACCCGTTTTTTTCTTAAGAATCCGGGATCATGGACCTCACCTGAAGCGGGAAAAACCACCTTGTCCGGTAGATGGTCAGCACAAAAAAGGGGGATTGAAGGAAATCTCTCTTTCAGGAGTGCCAGGGTCCTTTGCCCCTGCTCCCTGCTCCCTGCTTCCTGTTCCCTGCAAAACCGTGTAAGGATAATGGCGTCTGCCCTGCGCAACTGGCTTAGAGGTTCTCTCAGGGGACCCCACGGAAGGAGATGGCCGTTCCCGAAAGGATCACGGGCATCGACCAAGGCCAGATTAAGGTCTCTCTCCAATTCCAGGTGCTGAAAGCCGTCATCCAGGATGAAAAAGTCCGAGCCGAACTTCTCATGGGCATACACCCCTCCCCTGTAGCGGCTCCTGGAAATTATTACGGGACTCCCGGGAACCCCTTTCGCAAGAAGATAGGACTCGTCCCCGGCCATTCGGGCATCTGCGCATATACGTTCCCCGTCAGATACCTCCAGGACATCCTGTTTGTAACGCCCTCCGTAGCCCTTAGAAAGAACGGCCACGTGATGCCCTTCACCGAGTGCCCATTTGGCCAACATAGCCACTGCCGGTGTCTTGCCTGTCCCACCAGCGGTTAAATTGCCAACGCTCACGACAAAGCCGGGAAGGGATTTTCCCCTGAAAATTCCTTTCTCATATGCACTCAGACGAAAACGTACCCCAGCGCCGTACAGGACAGAAAAGAGGGCCAACGGGAGTGTCCCTGCGCCAAATCGTTTTTCTCGATGAATCCTGGACCAGTCAGGCACGGTTCATGCTCCCTGTTCCATGCTCCCCTTCACATGCTCCACAACTCTTTCCAACGCCCCCCGATTTTTTTCAACAAACCCCTTTGCCCGGTCCCCCATCCGGGCACACATCTCCTTATCTCCCAAAAGTCTCAGCATCGTATCATAGAGCTCATTCCCATCCCGGACCCGACACCCCCCTCTGCACTCCAGAAGCGCTTCCGACATGGATACAAAATTATGGGTATGCGGACCGAAAAGGACTGGGCAGCCAAAGGTCGCTGGCTCCAACAGGTTATGCCCACCAACCGGGACAAGGCTGCCGCCCACAAAGCTCAAACTGGCGATCCCGTAAATATGTCCCAGTTCACCCATCGTGTTAAGCACCAGCACATCGTAGGGGACACCGTCTCTTGATGGCATATGGCGGGTTGCGGGTTGCGAGTTGCGAGTTGCGAGTTGAACTCTGCGCTTTGCGCTTTGCGCTTTGCGCTTTGCGCTTTGTTCCGAAACCTCTGTTTTCAGGACAGCCGCCAACCCCATACGCCTTATCATTGTCACGATCTCATCAGAACGCCCTGCATCTCTCGGGGCAATGATAAGGCGCAGGAGAGGGAAAGAAGCCCGGAGTCTCTCAAAGGCGCCAAGGAGGATCTTTTCTTCTCCCGGATGGGTGCTGCCAGCTACCCATAAGGGGGCCGAAGAATCAAAGCCCAGGATATCAAACCAATCCTGACGTTCTTTGTCGCTCATGAGCGCCATGTCATGGTCAAACTTGATATTCCCGACCGTGATAACCTTTTCCTTATTCAACCCGGTCTTAAGGAGCCTTTCCCTGTCTAAATCCGATTGCATGAGACATAATTTGACCGGGTCAAACATTTTCCGGGTAAGTGAAGGTATCCTTGCGTAGGACCTGAAAGTCCGGGGGGAAACGCGTCCATTTACCAGGATACTCGGGATCCCTTTGCTCTTCAAACGGCACAGCAGCGCTGGCCATATGTCGGTCTCAACCAGGATGAAAACCGCAGGTTTAACAAAATTGACGATTCTCTGAACAGACCACCATGCATCCACGGGCATCGTGAGAATCGCCTTGACCCTGCCACCCAATTTCTCTTTCGCAATGGCCATTCCGGTGGCAGTGGTTACCGTGAAAACCACGTCTTTACCGGGAAACTCCTTTTTGAGACTGTTTACCAGCGGGAGGGCTGAGACGACTTCTCCCACAGAGAGTGCGTGTACCCATATATTTCCTTTTCCAAGGAAGACCTCGGGAAACTTCCAGGCAACCCTTTCACGAACTCGCTCTGCGAAACGCCGGCCTGTTCTGCCAACCGGAGACCTGTTCCTTGAAAGCCCTATGACGGGCAAGCAAAAGGCAAGGCCCAAAGTCCAGAGGAAATGGTACACGAACATGAACATGGTCCATTCCTAACACTTTAGTGGTTTGAAGGAAAGCTTTGGACCATGAGGGTCTCTTTCCCAAAGGACGCAACAAAAATTCTCCGGAGCGTATAGAACGCCCCCTTAACGTTCAATACAGATTCCGGGCAGGCAGAGGCGATGTGAGGTTAAATGAACACCTTTTTCTGGGGCTGTCCAGTGACGAATTTCAAGGCCTCGCTGCCGTTCCTATGAAACGATCCCCGTATTTGCGTCCTTTGGGAAAGAGACCCTCATGGTCCGGCAATCTCATCATAACCGTTTTCAAAACACTGATATACCCATTCAAATCCTGGCTGGTAACTCAATAATAAACTGAGTCCCCTTTGGCTTATTATCCTTGACTCGTATAAAGCCGTTATGATCAGTGATAATGGTGCTGACGATTGCAAGACCTAAGCCCGTACCCTGTTTTTTTGTTGAAAAATAAGGCTCAAACAACCGAGATTTGTTTTCAGGGCTTATGCCTCTTCCGTTATCTGCCACCTCGATTCTCACCATTTTGAGGATATTGTCGTATTTAAGCGATACCATCACCTTTCCTTTCCCATCAATCGCTTCAATGGCATTGTCGAAGAGGTTAATCATAACTCTTCTTATCTGTTCCTTGTCCAGATTGAAGACAGGGACATCTTCTGAATCTTTGAACTCAAATTTCACATCTTTATGTGCCTCTTTGTAAAGACTCAGGGCCTCATTAATGATCTTTCGGATATCTGATGGGGCAGGGTTGGCAGTGGGCATGCGGGCAAAATTGGAAAACTCATTTACCAGACGCTTCAACTCCTCCACCTGTGTGATGATCATCCCTGTGCACTCGCTGAAGATCTCTGCATCCTCGCCCTCTAAAATCTCTCCATATCTCTTCTTGAGCCGCTGTGCAGACAGTTGAATCGGAGTCAGCGGATTCTTGACCTCATGGGCGATACGCCTGGCCACTTCCCGCCACGCAGCCATCCTCTGTGCCTTTTCGATCTCGCTCAAATCCTCAAGGACGGCAACAAGACCGAGGTATCTTCCTCGATCATCACGAAGTACATTGAGGGAAACAAGCAGGGTCAATCTCTGGTTATTAGCAGACAGCCGTACCTGTCTGTCCATGTAGCCCTTTCGAAAAAGACCCTCATCTCCCAGAAAATCATCAATTATCTTGCGGTAATCGTCATAAAGGACTTCCCTGTAGTTCTTCCCGATAATTTCTTCGGCCTTTATATCCAACATCCTCTCAGCAGATTTGTTTATTGTAAGGATGTTCCCACCGGCATCTGCGGACACCACGCCTGCTGCCACATTCGCTAAGACAATTTCCATGTAAAGCCGCCTCTGTTCTAATTCAAGATTGCTCGACATGAGTTCTTTATTGGCCTCTTCAAGTTTGTCTTTGCTCGTTTTCAGATCCATAGTCATTTTATTAAATGAATTGACCAGCATCCCAACTTCATCTTTTGTTTCTAAATCAATAAAAAAATCATAGTCCCCCATTGCGATACGATTTGTCCCTTCAGCCAATTCCTTGATGGGAACGGTTATCTCTTTGGAGAGGTAGAATCCGAACCATACGGATGAAAAGATAATAAGAAGCGTAACAATGGAAAGGGTGATAATATGGCTTGCCACTATCGGCGTTTTCAGCATTTTTAGCTGCCGGTATTCTTGCAGGCCCCTTGAGATGACCTGAAGCCGGTTCACAAAAGCACCGGGGACAAATTTCGCCAATATGATGAAGCCGACCACGGCCTTGGATTCCGTTCTCGAAAAGATCGGCACAATGCCATTTACCAGATCGCCATGGGGCGAGGATTGGATATGCTGGCTGTCCATTCCCTTCTCAACGGTTTTCTTCAGGATATCCGACTCCAATACCTTGAAAGTACTCAGATCAATCCTGTGGTCTTTGGCCACGGCCTGCAGGCCCAACTCCTTCGAGAAAACCTGGAGGGAAGCCAAGCCGAACTCCTTTCGCTTATCGTCAACGACTTTTTCAAGCTTTTCTTTTTTTGACGGGATCATAAATCCTTCGTAAGTGATCACCCGACCCAGGTTATTGCCAAAAGCGAGGATTTCATCCGTAATCCCCTTGTAGTGATCCTGGCCAACCTCTAAGGAGTTCTTCAATGACTGCTCGATCTGAAGGCTAAACCAGTATTCGATAGATGATGATATGAACTGTACAGAGACGAAAAAAAGGATGACAGTGGGCAACAATGAGAGAGAAACAAAGGCCAGGACCAGTTTAGTCCTCAGCTTCGCCCCCATGATACTCTTTTTTCTCTCAAACAACAGTTTGACCAGGTTCCTGACAGTGAGAAAAAGGAGGAGGAGGAGCAATATCACATTTAAATTGATCAATGCGAAGGCGATGATGCTGGTGGAGAATGGAAGGGCCTGCCCTAAGTGGAAGACACGCATCCCAAGATAGATCAGAAAAGATATCAACACACACAGAAAGATAATCAGGTATCTTTCTCTGCGTCGTCTCTTGAGATCTTGTCTTTCTGCCTCTAAGTAGTCTTTCATGGTGGTGGAACATCCGCTTCTGGAGGGTAGATTGGGTAATGGCAACAGAGCCGGGGACAAAACCCCTGAATGCTCAATATCTGAAGTCTACTGTATACCAAGCGGTCTCAAAATCCCACAGGGAGAGAAAGAAAAAAACATAATGGAAATAAAAGGGGAGTCTGATCTTGTCAAGTTCGGCCATCATACTGATCTGGTAATGGTTCCCTCTTTGAAGGTTGCGAAGTTCGGTGACTTTAAGGCCCACGATCTCGGACATCAGCTTTTTGGCCTCATCGAAATCCTTGACATAAATCACCTTATTATCTTTTGATGACAGTCTCACCATATAGACCTTCTTCAGGTTGTCATACTTTATCTCGTGGCTCACCTTTAGGTCGGCGAGGTCTTTATCCCACCACCAATCCCTGACCTCATACAGTCTTATAAAAAACGTGAACGTCGTACTGATCCCATTCTCGATCGCCCTTTCCATATTCTCGGTAAAACAGTCGATCACACTGAAATAGACCAGGAGATGCTCCCTGGTGTTGGTGACAACAATATCTGTTAAACGGGCTTCTGCGGCCAATGCAACCCTGCTCGAAAACAAGCCGGAAAATAAAAGCATTACCACGGTAAACTTTAAGATTTTACAAGCAAATCGGCCCTTCCACATCCCCTTTTCCTTATGTTCCATGGTTAAAGAGGTACCTGGCAAAATTCTGTCATCCTCGCCCATTTGATCAAGGTTCTCCTTGGGAAAGGGTAAGAATTTGCTCGCTTCCCAATGGGACCCGCAGAGAATGCGTTGACGATGCATTATCAAGGAAGAGATAATAAGCGAGTACCGCTCAAAATGCAAGCCCTATCCCTGACGGAATTGCGGAATTGCTAATTGATACGCTTATTCAAAGGAGCCGGGGCGGGGCAAAACCAAAAAATGCGGAATGGTAAAAGGAAGTGGGTTCTAAAGACACCTTGGAAAAATGCGCCTCGGTATAAGAGGGGCGCTTTTTTCAAGGGTCTCAGTGTATCTGTTCTCAGGCGGGAACAAGCTCGGGCAGACCGAAGGCAGGTATTCTCACGCTGTTCTTGCTACATTCCTCCGGCGTAACAAAGGCGTACACCTTCCAGTGCTTTTTTGATTTCATCAACGTAGCGAGCATCTGCTGGTTCAGAAAATGCCCGGATTTCTTAATAACAAAGCGACCTATTATAGGAGACTGAACGAGAGAAAGGTCCCCAATAAAATCGAGGATTTTATGCCTGACAAATTCATCTTTGAATCTGAGTCCGTCCTCATTGATGATTCTGAAATCATCAATTACCACAGCATTGTCGAGGGACCCGCCCTTGGCAAGTCCGTTTGCTTTGAGGGTCTCTACATCCCTCAGAAAGCCGAAGGTCCTCGCCCTGCTTATCTCTCTGACAAAATCGCCACCGGAAAAGTGCAGCTCATATTCCTGGTTTCTCAGGAGGGGGTGTTGGAAGTCAATCGTGTAAGTGATCTTGAGCTCTTTTGACGGGTAAACGCAAATGGACCGGTTGCCATCGTCAATCTTGAATGCCTTCTTGATGACAATAAAGCGTTTTGGCTCCTTCTGCTCCTTAATCCCGGCGCTTTTTAAGAGAAACACAAAGGGGGCCGAACTACCATCCATAATGGGCACTTCAGGACCATCCAACTCCACTACGGCATTGTCTATTCCTAACCCGTAAAATGCCGCCATAAGGTGTTCAATAGTTGAAACCCTGCACCCATTAGAGCCGATGCTCGTCGCCAAGGTAGTATCAAGCACATTATTGAAGTGTGCCTTAAGCATCGGATGTCCGGACAGGTCAGTCCTTACAAAATGTATTCCGCTACCGCATGGGGCAGGCTTGATATTTATTGTAATCTTTTCACCGGTATGAAGACCAATCCCAGTACAACCAATCTCGTGTTTCAACGTCCGCTGTCTGTAATCCACAAGTTTCTCCTTAAATAACCATCTATATGTCGGTCTCGAAATCTTGTGTAATGGTTAAGCAAGTAGCATGCCAACGGATCTCAGGGGAGTGGGGGAAAGGGTGGCCAGGGCTATCTTGTAGATTTTAAAAGATAATTCCTGTATACAATCTTATGCCCTCCATCAATTAGCTTTTACAAGCTCAAACCTGTGGCAAAAAAAACACACCTTTGCTGTAGCATTTAAGAAAAAATTGTATCAGTTTAGCATTCTGAAAACGGTTATGATTAGATTGCCGAGCACCTCCTACTTGAAAAATAAAAGTGTTTGTATTATGAAATAGAAAAGACATTCTGCCTTGAGGTATCCATCTTGACTGTCAAAATGACCCATTTCAAAGCGCTATTTCTGATAATCTCCATAACTTTCTTGGCGTGTCACCCTGTCCTGAAAAAGGAAGCCCAGCATCCGGAAGAGTCTTTGGCGCCTGTCTGGCTCTTTTATCCTGCTTTCCGAGATGATATGGATAAGGAATCTCTTATCTTGGCCATAAGAAGAAATCTTGAGTACCTGAACAGGCTTGACCCAGAAGAACCTTTTCAGTATGGAACTCACACGTTTACCTGCAACCATGTCAGGGAAAGTCAAGAGGCCTTCCTGAATCTCATAACCAAAAATCCAGACCCTGTACAGCTGGATAAGGAAATCAGGGAGAATTTCTTAGTTCTCCGGGCCACCGGCCGCCCGGGAAATGATCAGGTCCTCTTTACCGGATATTTTGAGCCGGTTTTTGAGGCCAGTCTGACCCCTGATGGTTCATTTAAGTATCCGATTTACAGGAAACCGGACGACCTGTCAGTCATCGACCTTTCGTTGTTCAAGCGCGAATTCGAAGGGAAAAAAATAATCGCCCGGATCGAAGGTAAAAAACTTCTGCCATATTTCTCGAGACGTCAGATTGATGAAGAAAATGTGTTAAACGGGCAAGGCCTCGAGATCGCCTGGTTGAAGGATCCTGTAGACGTGATCTTTCTTCAAATACAGGGTTCAGGGCAAATGAGATTGCAGGACGGCAGCACCATCAGTGTCGGGTACAGCGCGTCCAATGGCCTGGCATATCGAAGTATCGGGCGGTATATGCTGGATAGAGGATTCCTGAGCACGGAAGAGATGTCCATGCAGTCTATCCGGAAATATCTCTCAGAACATCCAGAAACAGTAAAGGACGTCCTCTACTACAACCCTTCCTACATATTCTTTCAGCGTCTGGAAACAGGCCCTTTAGGCAACATTAGTGTTCCCCTGACGCCCGGCAGATCATTGGCCTTGGATTCCAGGCTCTTTCCAAAAGGAGCATTAGCCTTTGTCCTGTGCAAAAAGCCGATCATTAATAACAGGGGCGAAATCACGAAATGGAACGAATTTTCCCGTTTCGTCTTGAACCAGGATACCGGGGGAGCAATAAAAGGGGCAGGCAGGGCGGATATTTTCTGGGGAAACGGTCCATATGCTGAAATGGTGGCAGGCCACTTAAGACATGATGGAGAACTCTACATCCTGATCAAAAAACCGTCACTTTAGGGCTCAAATGGAAAATCTGGAAAAGTCCGCCATGAGGAGCATCAAACCGGCGATCTGCTGCAACAGCCCCACCCTGTTCTGTCTCAAGGCCGGATCATTCTTTGTCAGGACCTCTACTCCGTCAAAGAAGCAGTCCACCGGTTTTCTAAGCTTCACCATGAAACCCAAGGCATCCAGATACTCTCCCCTTTCAAGACATCTGTGGACATCGTCCTTGAGTGCCAGATGGGACTCCCAGAGGTCTCTCTCCGAATCTTCTCTGAACAGGGACGGGTTCACGGCAAACGTGCTATCCTCCTTCTTGAGGATGTTACTCACCCGTTTAAAAGTCAAAGCCAACTGGTGGAATTCCTCTGATTCAGAAGAGAACTTCCTGAGCTGATCGATTTTGGGTCGGAGTTGTAGAATGCGATCAAACCCCACTGAAATGACGGCCTCGATCAAATCAGATTCATAATCGGACCCTAACATCATGTTTTTGTAGCGCTCTCTCACAAACGCCGTCACCTTAGAAAGTATCTGAACGTTATCGAACTCCAGTTCCTCGCTCAGAATCGCTAAGGCCCTCTCTATGAACTCCTTGAGAGACAGGTCCCACCCCATATTTTCTATTACCCTGATGATGGCAAGGGCATGTCTGCGAAGGGCAAACGGATCAGCGCTTCCTGAGGGTTCCAGGCCAACGGTGAAACACCCGACGATGATATCCATCCGATCAGCTATCCCTACAATAGCGCCGATCTTGGATATGGGGAGCTGGCCACCGGCCCTTAACGGGAGGTAGTGCTCATAAATTGCCGTAGAGACCTCGTCCGGGTATCCCTCTAATTGCGCATACTCCTTCCCCATGACACCCTGTAGTGATGGGAATTCGGTCACCATCTGAGTAATCAGATCGCACTTGCACAGGCTTGCCACCCGTCTAACATCATCCATTTGGTCCGGCAACACCATTTCGGCCAGATACTCAGCAAGCCCTGTAAATCGCTGGACCTTCGCATAGGATGTCCCCAAATCAGCCTGGTAGACGACCTGTCTTAGGTCCTTCAGGCGATCCAGGAGCGGCCTTTTCCTGTCTTCCCTCAAGAAGAAATCCGCATCAGAAAGCCTGGCCCGAAGAACTCTCTCATGGCCCCGCTGGACTACTGATTCATTCCTTGTAACAGTATTATTGACAGCAACGAAGTTGGGCATCAGTCTGCCCTTGGCATCATGAACAGCAAAGTATTTCTGATGCTCCTTCATAGCTGTGATCAAGACAACATCCGGGAGATCCAGGAATGTCTCATCAAAACTACCGCAAACTGCGGAAGGATATTCAACGAGATTGGCGACGATACTGACCAGTTCAGGATCATCGGCAGGCTTTCCGCCAGCCTTCTCGGCAGCTTCTTGGGTGATCCTCTGTATGACTCGCTCCCTTTCCTGCTGGTCAATGATCACAAAGGCCCGTTTCATCCCGCTGAGATAATCCTGAACGCTTGAAACCTGGATCGCATCAGGACTCATAAACCTGTGTCCCCAGGTCGTGTTGCCACTCTTGACGCCAGCCACCTCAAACAGGATCGTTTCACCGTTAAAAAGGCACATTACCCAGTGAATAGGCCTCACAAAGGGAAAACCTATGTTGCCCCAGCGCATTGACTTTGGCCAGGGAATATCGGCAATCAGTTTGGGCAACGCCTCTGACAGAATCTCCGCGGTTCTCTTCCCCGGGATCTGACGTTTCACATACAGGTACTCCCCCTTGGGAGTCTCGATGCACTGCACTTCTTCAACAGTCACACCCTGTTTCTGGGCGAAACCGAGGGCAGCCTTTGTAGGTCTTCCTTCTCCGTCAAACGCCACACTCTTTGGAGGACCCGTAATCTCCTGCACCAGATCTTCCTGCGTATCGGAAATGCCCTTCCCAATAAGGACCAGACGTCTGGGCGTTCCACAGGTATATAGACCCTCTCCCATTTCTATCCGGTTCTCTTTTAGGCAGACTTCCGCAAGCCGCCTCAATTCTGCTAATCCTCTCTCTAAATAACCAGCAGGGATCTCTTCTGTTCCGATTTCCAAAAGCAGTTCGGCTACCATTCTCGTTACTCGTTTCTTGTTTTTCGTTGCTCGTTGGGTTCCTTACGCCTTGAGCCTCGCGCCTTCCGCCACCATCCCAGCATCATTCAATCCCTAAATCCCTCAATTCCTGAATTCTTCAATCCAACAATCGTCAATCATCAATCTTCAATCCCAAAGGGTATCCCATCTCCTCCCTTTGCGCCAGATAATTCCTTGACGCAAGACGGGCCAGATTCCTGATACGATCAATATAGCGGGTTCGCTCGGTGACACTGATGGCCCCCCTTGCGTCAAGGATGTTAAAGGTATGAGAGCATTTGAGACAGTAATCATAGGCCGGCAAGACCAGGCCGTCCTTCCCAACCCTCAAGGCCTCTTCTTCATAGAGGTGGAATATCTTAAAAAGCATCTCCACATCAGCCAATTCAAAATTATACCTGGAAAGTTCCCACTCCCCCTTTTTGTGGACGTGGCCATAGGTCACGCGATCATTCCACATGAGGTCGTAGACGTTTTCCTTCTCCTGCAGGTACATGGCGATCCTTTCAAGCCCGTAGGTTATCTCCACGGAAATTGGATCCAACCTGATGCTTCCTGCCTGCTGAAAGTATGTGAACTGGGTAATCTCCATCCCGTCAAGCCAGACTTCCCATCCAAGGCCCGAGGCCCCGAGGGTCGGTGATTCCCAATCATCTTCCACAAAACGGATATCATGCTCCAGGGGATCAATGCCTAACGATTTCAGGCTGTTGATATAGATGTCCTGTACGTCAATCGGAGACGGCTTGATAATGACCTGGTATTGATAATAGTGCCCTAACCGGTTCGGGTTTTCACCGTACCTGCCGTCCGTGGGACGTCTTGAAGGCTCCACATAGGCCACAGACCACGGTTCCGGGCCGAGCACCCTTAGTAACGTCGCAGGATTGAATGTCCCTGCCCCCACCTCCAAATCATAGGGCTGCTGGATCAAGCAGCCATAGTCGGCCCAATATTTCCCGAGGGCCATAATCAATTCCTGGAAGTTCATCAAATCCCCCTGAACCCTTATTCTTATATTGATGCGGGTATAGCGCTAATGAATTACTATAGGAAGGCTGGGAACTTACCACCCGTACAGGTAGTTGTCAAGACTCGAAGCAGGAGATCAGCAACTCTTATTATGGTTTACCCCCCTTCTTCAGTTTACATTTGAGGCGGTAGTGTGCTATGGTCCCTGCTGAAGTAGTAACCCCTGAGAGAAACAGAATGGCACGCAACCTTGATTACCGCCTGGCCAAGGAAAAGATGGTCAAGACCCAGTTGATCCCTCGTGGGATTAAGGACGTGAGGGTTTTAGAGGCAATGGGGAGGGTCCCGAGAGACATCTTTGTAGAGGAGGCCCTGGTGGGAGAGGCATATAACGATCATCCGTTGCCGATCGGCCACAGACAGACCATTTCACAACCCTATATTGTGGCCCTCATGACAGAGGCCTTAGAGCTTAGTGGGAATGAAAAAGTGCTCGAAATCGGCACGGGAAGCGGATATCAAACCGCTATTCTGGCCGAATTGGCTGACAAGATCTACACGATTGAAAGAATCAGGTCTCTGATGGTACAGGCAAGGGATACCTTAGCAGGGTTGGGTTACGACAATATCCTGTTTAAGGCCTTTGACGGCACATTAGGCTGGAAGGAATATGAGCCATATGATGCCATCATCGTCACGGCAGGCGCTCCCAAGCTTCCCCAGCCGCTTCTCGATCAACTCGCTGATGGAGGGCGTCTTGTCATTCCGACAGGTAACAAGTTCAGCCAGGAGCTGATAAAAGTGACCCGGAAGAGGGGCAACTATATTCAGAAAAGTTTAGGTGGCTGCCGGTTTGTAGATCTGGTGGGAGTTCACGGCTGGAAGGAGTAGGTATCAGGACCTGGCAGGCGTCAAGGAGAAATCTGTCACATGAACATACATGAAGCCATTATGGCTTTTTCGCAAAGCGAAAAGGTGAAATCGGGCATTATCTGGGTCTCCCAGGCCCTCGAACTGCTCGGGGGTCTCCCAACGCACGAGAAGCAGGGGGCGGAAAAAATTATCAGGATGAAGGTCGATATGATCGTCCAGGAAATCCGGCTGGCCAGGAACGTCACAGGTGACGCTGCCTGGGATAATATTGAACCCATCATTGATCAGGCAATCGTGATGATTAATTCCGGCGTTGCCCCGGATTCTGTGGTTCATCTCACCCAGGCCTTGAGCAGAGTAACAAGCATCGGGCACAGCTCCATGTCTTTTCTGAAAGAGAAAGGGCTCCTTTGAAGATTTTAGATTGTAGATTTTAGATGGCAGATTGGAATGACACCCGGGACTTGTGCCTGAAGCAGGCAGGGGTCCCACGAACCAAATGAGACAGAAAAAAGGGAGGGTTTGAAATGCAGGTACTGGTTCTTTATTTTTCAAAAAGCGGCAACACAAAGAAGCTGGCTGAGGCCATCGCCAAGGGTGTAGAAGAGGTGGAAGGTGTCAAAGCGGTCTTGAAAAAGACCAGCGAGGTCACCAAGGAGGATTTCTCGGCCTCTGACGGCATCATCGCGGGTTCTCCTGTCTATTTCGGGTTAATGGCAGCCGAGTTGAAGAAGGTCTTCGACGATTTTGTGGGCGTCCGAAAGAAGATGGAGGGAAAGGTTGGCGCGGCCTTCACCACCTCTGGAGACCCCACAGGCGGCAAGGAAACCACCATGATGTCCATCATCCAGACACTCTTGATCTACGGCATGGTGATCGTGGGGGATCCCCTGTCTGCCACCGGTCATTACGGCGTTGGCTGTGTGGGAAAGCCCGATGCGAAGACCGAGGAGAACGGGATGAAGCTGGGAAACAGGGTCGCGGAATTGGTCAAGAAACTCTGCGGCTGAAAAAAAGGTCTTACATAATAATGAATCAAGACACCCTGAAAAATCTCTTAAGTCGTCTTAGCAGAGGCGAGATAACCATTGAGGAATCCCTTGAAAGGCTCAAGAGCCTTCCATTCGAGGATCTTGGTTTTGCCTGCATTGACCATCATCGAACCCTTAGAAAGGGGCTTTCAGAAGTCATCTTCGGTGAAGGGAAAGACGTCCCCACGATCATAGGGATAATGGAACAGATGCTGTCCCATGAAGAAAACGTCTTGGTGACACGTCTCTCCCCTGAGAAAGCAAGGGAGATCCAGGTCCGTTTTCCCGATGGCACCTACAATGAAAAAGCAAAAATGTTCATCGTGATCAAGCAGCCCGTAAAAATCACGGGTAGAGGGACTATCCTTGTCATGACAGCAGGGACATCAGATATCCCGGTTGCAGAGGAGGCTGCCGTCGTCGCAAGGTTTATGGGGAATGAGGTGGATACGATCTATGACGTAGGGGTCGCAGGACTTCACAGGCTCCTGGGTCACTGGGAAAAGCTCACAAAAGCCGCGGTTGTTGTTGTAGCGGCCGGAATGGAAGGGGCCCTGCCAAGTGTGGTAGGTGGCCTGGTTGATAAGCCCGTCATTGCGGTACCGACCAGCGTGGGCTATGGGGCAAGCTTTCAGGGAATTGCCGCCCTGTTAGGCATGCTCAATTCCTGTGCCGCAGGTGTTACGGTGGTAAATATCGATAACGGTTTCGGCGCAGGGTACGCCGCAGGGGTGATAAACAGGGCGTGATTGGATTGTTGATTGTTGATTACCGGTATCTCTCACGGATTTCTGAAACCAGTCGTTTCAACCGGAGAAGTTCCTTTTTCTTAGCCTCGTCCCAGCAGGGTAAAAGGGTGTTGTTATGGAACAACGGCTCCGATGAAAGATCATGTTCGGAGCAGGCTACGGCCTTTTCCCACAGCGGCGTATGGGGAATCGGGGAATATTCCGATAGGTACGGTATGGCCGCATTTGCTCCCGCAAAATTGATGGTTTCTATTACCGAATCCACCGTCTGCCCTGGTAACCCGATCAGGATGTAGGCCCCGATCTGTCTGGTGTCAAAACCGGCCTCGAGCAGGTTATGCATGGCACGCTCAAAATCGCCACCTGAAAGCTTGTTGTCCAGATCACGATGGAGTGAGAGATCCGAGGTTTCTAAACCGAGACGGATCGTTCGGAAACCGGTGCGGTGAAGGAGTCTTGAGATCTCTCCGGTGATCTCCCGCACATGAAGGGCGTTGGGTGTGTGAAATCTCAGATTCAGGTTAAGACGTGCAAGGCCTTCGAAGAGCAACCCGGCATGGTTGCCGGGTGCCACCAGGAGCGCATCGTCATAAAACGCAAAATCCTGAACAGCAAAATCCTGATGCCAAAATACAATTTCTTCTAAGACCTCATCCGGGTCCCTCTTGACCCGCTCTGGCTGTAAGAAATGACTCGCACAGTACTGGCACCGGTAAGGGCAACCTGACGATGTCATCATGCAGACATAATCGATCTCTGTCAACAGATCAAATGCAGGGTAGGCCAGAGACCTAAGGTCGGGGCGATTTCCCGGTAAACGGATGCCGTATTCATCCAGGGCAGCCAAGAGCGATGCCTTGCCATGGCCGGAAACCACGCTGTCCGCCCCTGAGTTTATGACAGCGTGTTCATGGCACAACCTGGCATAGATCCCCCCGAGGATCACGGGGACCCCGGGATGAACCCTTTTAGCCAACCGAATGGCCTCCATGACACCCGGGTACCAATAGGTCATAAGAGCGGTTATCAGAATCGCAGATGGTTTCCTGATCTTTCTCAGCTCTTGCTCAAAAACTTCAGGCAAAAGGCCGTAGCGGCTGTAAGGCCTCGGAATATCCTGTAGCGGGGAGGGCTTCGGGACGACCTCCCTCCAGAATTTGCCGGTCCCATAGAGATGCCTTTTGGGAGGTTTCAGGGAACTGTTCTCTGTCATATCAGGATGGTGTATGTCCAAGCAGTCGATGAAATGTATATTAAACCCACTCTCCCTGAGCCAACCTGCAAGACATAGAAGGCCGAATGGCTTGGACCAGAGATCATAGGCCGAAAAATCATAAATCCAGGGATTGATTAGGATGAGAGAAGGTTTCATTGCTGAGAAGTGCCTAAAGTGAACTAAAGTTAATGAACACGTGATTCAAAATTTTAAGAAATCGTTTGCATATTAGGCATCTTTCATTTATTCGTGAGAATCCAGAAAAATCCAAAATCTTTATCTTAAGGTCTGCTATGAGGGCAGTAGTTCAAAGGGTAAAAGAGTCTAAGGTGGAAGTCAAGGGGAGGGTTGTAGGGTCTATCGGGCAGGGCATACTGATCTTTCTGGGCGTCGGAGAGGATGATTCAGTTAAAGATTGCGATTACTTAGCCAACAAGATAGCCAATTTGAGGATCTTTCCTGACACAGAGGGTCTCATGAACCTCTCTCTGGTCGATACGGGTGGGGCCGCGTTAGTGGTTTCTCAATTCACCCTCTGGGGAGACTGCAGGAAGGGGCGCAGGCCCTCCTTTGCGCATGCGGCCCGGCCTGAAATGGCCCAGGAGCTGTATGAGCATTTCGTCCGGCTCTTGATGCAAAAGGATATCCCTGTCGCCACCGGACAGTTCCAGGAAATGATGGATGTCTCCCTGATCAACGACGGACCCGTAACCCTCATGCTGGACAGCTCAAAAGGATTTTAGGGCTTGTGTTTCTTAGGCCCTTAGGGGACATCCTTCACTAATTATACTTTTGTCCTGTTACGCCTATGGGAATTGGCAATCGCTGGGATGCCAACCCGCAATTGGCGGGTGGCCTTTGCAAGGGAAACCGAATTCGGTGCCCATTCTTTTCCGTTCAGCGCCCCTCAAGATAACATGTTGCATCGTGTCCGGCGCGTGCATACTGGCTCCTCCCGGCATAGCTTTCCTTTTATCTCGTTCCTCTATAAAGACAATATGTATAATTTGTAAAGGATGTCCCTTAAGTCCCCTTTAATGGAAGGTTACAGGATTGATGATTATGGGTAAAGAAGAAAAACCCTGCCTGATCTCTTGCGGCATTTTAAAAGCAGAGATAGAAAAACTTGTTAAAGATGGATCTCTGGATGTTCATATACACTTTATCAATGAAAAATTTCACAGCGACTACACTCTGTTGGGTAATGCACTGG
>JACNIU010000166.1:1876-41473 GCA_014382905.1 Desulfobacterales bacterium | reverse complement strand
CCGCCACCTGCAGGGCCCTTTCAATGGCCAACACGTTGTGCACCGTGGGAATGATGAACTTTTCCTCTGCGATGAGACCGTTCTCAATACGGTAACGGTGGATCAGGGAACCACGTGGGGCCTCAACTAAACCATATCCTTTTCCGTCCACGGGAGTATGGGGAACCGCTGTGTCATCCTTGTCCAACGGCACGGCGAAGTCTAAAGAGGTCTTCATCGCTTTGAACGCTCCCGCTCACCAACAGGACATCAACTTCCGGCACCGTATACGCTGAGGTAACGAGGGACATGTAGACCAACTGGTACTCATCGATCCACTTCTCAGCGTTGAGAAGGGATACCTCGCAACCGGCACATCCTGTAAGTTGAAGCACTGCAAATCGCTGCATACTCTCACCTGGGCCTGACAACCTTCTTTTGCAGCAGGCTAACGGGTTATTACGCCTTGCAGGAAATGAGGAAGAACCTGAACACGGATCCGGTTTTCACCGGTCGTTTACCCGGACGGCCGACCCAGATCGATGATCTCCATACGGTTGGTGGTGCCACCCCCACGACCCTTAGAAGGTCCCTGTGTGAGGATGACGAGCCCCTTGTTGATGCCGAGCATCCCAAGCCCGTCGCGGGTGTAGGTTTCCCAGTTATCAGGGAGTTCCGGTTCATGGACAGGATAGACCCCGTAAGAGAACTGAAGTCTCTGGCATGTGGACTCATTGGCACTCACTCCGGCGATCCAGACCGGGAGGCGGAAACGGGTGATACGCCTGGCGGTTGCTCCGGTCTCGGTCGGGGTGATTACGGCCGCAGGGGTAAGGCGTCTCACGGTGGCATGGACACTTATGGATATGAGGTCCTCCACGGTTATGTTGCCATGTGTCTCAGCGGCCGTAAGGGCCTCGCGCACCGGGAGGGCACTCAGGTGTGCCTCGGTGACCCGGGCAATGCGGGCCATCACCCCCACGGCTTCAACAGGATACGCGCCCGAGGCCGATTCCTCGGACAGCATGACACAATCTGTGCCGTCAAGGATCGCATTAGACACGTCGGTTACTTCGGCACGGGTCGGGCGCCGGTTGTTGACCATCGATTCGAGCATTTGGGTGGCGGTGATCACCGGCTTTCCCACCAGGTTGGCCTTCCGGATAAGCGTTTTTTGCACGACGGCAATTTCCTCGATCGGGACTTCTACGCCAAGGTCACCCCTTGCGACCATAATTCCATCGGCTGCATCGATGATGTCATCGATATTTTTCAGGGCCTGGGAACGTTCGATCTTGGCGATAATAAAGGGGTTGTGTCCTGCCTTGGCCGCAGCCTTCCTCACGGCCTCGATATCAGCCCGGCACTGGACAAAGGATTCGCCCACCGCGTCTACTCCCTGCTCCAAAGCGAAGTTGAGACATTCCCGGTCTCGATCCGTAAACGCACTGATACCGAGATCAATCCCGGGAAAGTTGACCCCCTTGTAGGAACGGAGCTGGCCTCCCACCAAGACCTTGCAGTGCACCTCTTCGCCTTTCATTTTTTTTACTTTAAGCTGAACAAGTCCGTCATTGAGAAAAATGATATTCCCCCGGCGTACAGCTCCGGGCAACCCTGAAAAGCTTATTGAGACACCTTTTGAATTGCCTTCGATATCCCCGGGCACAAGTGTGAAGGGCTGGTTGCGTTCCAGTTCGATTGGCTCTTCGACCAAATGGCCGATCCGCATTTTGGGACCGGGCAGATCGGCCAATATGGCCACCCGCTCACCGACATTTTTTGCTGCGGCGCGGATATCTGATATCAATTCCCTGTGACTTTCAAAATCGCCATGGGCAAAATTAAGGCGTGCCACGTTCATCCCGTTTTTGATCATCCGCTCCAAAATCTTTCTGGACTGGCATGCCGGACCGATGGTGCAGACGATCTTGGTCTTTTTTAAAGGCAGTTTCATAAGGTTGTCTCCTTAACACCTACCCCCCGACCCTTTAGTACCCATGGGTATGCAAGGATTGATTAACGGTCTTGAGATATCTCTGTTTGTGCATGGGCCGGTCCTCTATCAGGTAGTACACCCCTACTTTGACAACGTCCTGAATGAACATCCATACGATGTTATAGACCCAGACCAGGCCGATCAGGCTCCATGGCAAGCGCGGAACCAGCCACCCCAAGGCACACATGAGCACTGCGAAAATCTGGGTGCCCACGATGGCCCAGAAGAGTGCAGGGGAAGGGAACGGCGGTATGAAAAAAAGTTTCTTGGTGCGTGTCAGGAAGAGCATGAGATGCCCGCCCGCGACCAATTGCAGGAAGAGCATGGTCTGGATATGGGGCTTGTCGATCTCTATCCATTGCTGCCATTCGGGGTTTTTGAGCCACTCCCATCCGATGAGAAGCAGGCCAAAGGTCTCAGCTACGGCAAGTAGGCCGAGTACCGAAGAGACGGAAAGCACGCGGCTCATCTGCCAGCGCACCGGCTTGGGGTCGATGCGGGTGTTGTCATAGGCTATCGTCATGATCGGAATATCATCCAACAGGGCCAGGATGATGATCATGACCGCTGTGAGGGGCGTGAAATCGAACGATAACACGGCCAATACCACAAAGAACATGATATCGATCGTCATTGCGATGCGGTAGATGGTATAGCTCATCATCCGCTCAAAGATCTGGCGCGCCTCTTCGATCGCCTTGATGATAACGGACAGGCCCGGCGCGGTCAGTATCAGGGCAGCCGCGGCACGGGCTGCATCCGTGGCGCCCGATACGGCAATGCCTGTGTCTGCCTGTTTCAGGGCAGGGGCATCGTTGACGCCGTCGCCGGTCATGGCAACCAAATGTCCCCGATCCTGGAACGCTTTGACAATCCCGTATTTATGTTCCGGGAATACCTGGGCAAATCCGTCGGCGTTTTCTACTTTTTGGGCTGCTTCCGGGGACAGGTGGGTCGGGTCCACGTTGCTTTTAAACAACTCCGTGGCCGCCTGGATACGCGTCCCCATACCTAACTGGCCGGAGATTTCCGAGGCAATGGCGACATTGTCGCCGGTGATCATGTGGACTTTGAGCCCATGCTGTTTGGCCTGGGCAATGGTTTCGGCAGAATCATCCCGTGGGGGATCAAACAGAGGCAAAATACCCAGGTAGTGCCAGCCGCCGTCTGCCCGGGACCCCGCTACCCCCAGCGTGCGATACCCCTTGGCCGCCAGATCATTAACGACCTTTTCGGCCCTTGTCCGGGTCTCGCCATCCACATCACACAGGTCCAGGATCACCTGCGGTGCGCCTTTTGTATATTTGCTTGTCTGGCCGTCAGGGCCTGTCACCGTACCCTCGGTGCGCTTCCCCACCGGATCGAAAGGGATGAATTTCGTCTGGTTGTATTTGTCAAGAAGGGACCTGTCTTTGAGACCGTTGATAACAGACATGTCGATTGCGTCCTTATCCTCTGGCCTGGATGCAAGCGCGCCGGCTAAGATCAACGCTTCGGCATCTTTTGCCCCAAACAGAACAGGCTCACCCAAGGTCAGCTCGTTTTTCGTAAGGGTGCCTGTCTTGTCTGAGCAAAGGATGTCAACGCCTGCCATCTCCTCAATGGCCTGGAGACGCGAGACGATGGCCTTCTCTTTAGAGAGAGACAGCGCCCCCAACGCCATGGTTACGGAAAGCACGGCGGGCATGGCCACCGGAATCGAAGCGATCACCAAGATCAGGACGAACTGGATAAGCTCAAGGACCGGTTCCCCGCGATGAAGCTCCACGGCAATCAGGATGATACTCAAGCCCACAGCAACAAAAATCAAGAAGTCGCCAATCCGCATCACCGCTTTCTGGAAGTGGGATACGGCCCCGGCTTCCCCCACCAATTTAGCGGTTCGTCCAAAAAAGGTATTGCCCCCGGTCCCGGTCACCAGGGCCACCATTTCCCCCTGTTTGACCGCCGATCCTGAATAGGCGATGTCTCCCACCTTCTTGTTCACCGGCAGCGATTCACCTGTCAACGCAGACTGGTCTACGCTAAGGTATTCTCCTTCAATGAGCTTGACGTCTGCGGGGATGATTTCTCCCAACCGCAGCCGGACAATATCTCCCGGTACCAGGTCTGCGGCATCCACCTCCTGCCACTTCCCCCCCCGCAGGACCCGGGCCTTCAGCGCCAATCCAGCCTTGAGGGCGGCCAGGGCGTTGGAGGCCTTATGCTCCTCCCAGAACCCGATGGCGGCGTTGAAGACCAAAAGCACGCCGATGATCACAGCGTCCACCCAACGCTTTACAATAAGGGAGAGGATCAGGGCCACCTCGATCATCCAAGGGATCGGTCCCCAGAAGTAACCTAAGAACTTAAGGAGGGGGCGCTCTTTTTTTTCCTCCAAGGCGTTCGGGCCATACTGATCAAGACGTTTCCCGGCCTCCCCGACCGTCAGCCCGTCACTGCTTGACGACAGCGCTTTAAAAAGCGCTTCAGGACTCATTCCTTTGGCCTTTTCACTGCTGATCTGCTGCATCTCCACCGAGTGACCTCCTTTTCTTGTACTCGCTAAAGCCCTGCACACTTAAAGGCCTTATGAACAATCGCCACCGCCTCCTCAATGACGGTTTTCAGGTGTTCTTCCCCTTTGAAGCTCTCCGCGTAAATCTTATTAATGGCCTCGGTTCCCGAGGGGCGCACCGCAAACCATGCGTTTTTTGCAACCACTTTGAGACCGCCGATGGGAGCCCCGTTCCCCGGGGCGTGGGTGAGTTTGGCCATAATCCTTTCTCCGCCCAGCTCTTTTTCCGTCACCATGTCCGGCGAGAGCCTTTTGAGGGCGGCCCTCTGCGCGGGAGTTGCAGGTATGTCGTTACGTTCGTAAACCGCCTTTCCGAATTTCTCTTCCAGGTCGCTGTAGAGCTCATCGGGGTAGCGGCCCGTCTTCGCGGTGATCTCCATGGCAAGAAGGTCCATGATGATACCGTCCTTGTCCGTTGTCCAGACACCACCGTCTTTCCGCAGGAAAGAAGCCCCGGCGCTTTCTTCGCCCCCAAACCCATAGGAACCGTCAATGAGACCGTCCACGAACCATTTGAAACCCACAGGGACCTCGCAGAGCCTCCGTTTCAGGGACGAGGCCACACGGTCGATCATGGAGCTTGATACCAATGTTTTCCCGACGGCGGCCTCGGAATTCCAGCCGGGACGGTGCTGGAAAAGATACCAGACGCTCACGGCAAGATAGTGGTTGGGCGTGAGCAGTCCGGCCCCGCGGGTCACAATGCCATGACGGTCCACGTCGGTGTCATTGCCGAAGGCGATATCAAATTTGTCTTTGAGTCCGATGAGGTTTGCCATTGCGTACGGTGAGGAGCAGTCCATCCGGATCTGGCCGTCCTTGTCAACGGTCATGAATCCAAAAGTGGGATCAACAAGCCGGTTGACCACCTCTATGTCAAGCCCGTACCGTTCTCTGATGGGGTTCCAGAAGTTGATGCCCGCGCCGCCTAACGGGTCGACGCCTGCCTTGAGCCCTGATTTGGCGATGGCATCCATGTCGATGACGTTCGCCAGGTCATCTACATACTGGGCGACATAGTCGTATTCGTGCGTGGTCCCCGAGGAAATCGCCTTCTCATAGGATATCCGGCGTATATGCCGGGCGCCACCGCGTAAAATTTCGTTGGCTCTCTCTTCGATGACACGGGTGGTATCCGTGTCTGCCGGGCCGCCATGGGGGGGATTGTATTTGAAGCCGCCATCTGTTGGTGGATTGTGGGAAGGTGTCATCACCACGCCGTCTGCGAATCCGCTTTTCTTTCCCCGGTTGTACGTCAGGATGGCGTGAGAGATGACTGGTGTGGGCGTGTAACCGCCTCCTTTCTGGATCATCACGGTCACCCCATTGGCGGCAAAAACTTCCAGGGCGCTTGCCATGGCCGGTTCCGACAGGGCGTGGGTGTCCATCCCCATGTAAAGGGGCCCGCTGAAGCCCTTGGCCTTTCTGTAATCGCAAATGGCCTGGCTAATGGCAAGGATATGGTCTTCATTGAAGCTGTTTTTGAAAGCGGATCCCCTGTGACCGGATGTGCCAAAAGCAACCCTTTGCGCCGGGTCAGAAACATCCGGCCTCCGGGTGTAATAGGCAGTGATGAGCCTGGGGATATTCACGAGGAGTGAGCGGGGAGCCGGTTTCCCGGCAAGTTGGGAGACAGTCATGAAGTCCCTCCGAAAGATGGGTCAGATAGATAGATTGGGCACATGAACGGCTACGATAGATGCATGATTTTTTTATAGCATATTCTGTCTTTATAGGCAACGCATCTGTGAAACTGATTCTGTGGGGGCCATTTCCAAAAAAATCTTGTCTAAGCTCGCTGATTTGTTTATCTTATTCCACATTGTTTTTTATACCTTCGCACGTCCCAGCCCTCGCAAGCAGACGTAAACGAAAAAACAATCGTGAATCCCGCTTCAGCGGGAAACCCTGAAGCTTTGAACTCTTAATGCCATTTCATGGAGGTTCTTTGGATGAATTTTAGCGAGTTCTCGAATCGTATGAGAGAAATTCTGGGAATGCTCTATCCAGAAGAGGATGTAGATAAAACTTTCAAAGACATAGAAAGGATTATCGAGAGGTATGAAAACAATGGGACAATTCTTGATAAGAGAAAAAAATATGATGATAAAATTGTGCTCAACGAAGACGATGCGATCTTGATTACCTATGCGGACTCTATCCGTGAAGAAGGGGAAAAGCCGCTTCGCACCCTTCTCAGGTTTTTGAGAAACTACGTAACATCTGCCGTTACCTGTGTGCATATACTCCCTTTTTTTCCGAGCAGTTCAGATGGCGGTTTTTCCGTCATTGACTACAGGAAGGTTGACCCTGAATTCGGCAACTGGGATGATATTCAGAATATTGGAAACGACTACCGTTTAATGGCCGATCTTGTCATGAACCACGTTTCGAGCCGGTCAGACTGGTTTCAGGGGTTTCTCGCCGGCGATGAACGATATTGCGACTATTTCTTCAGCCATGACGAACCGGTTGACACATCTAAGGTATTTCGACCTCGCGTACACCCCTTATTGACCGAGTTTGACACTGCGATGGGGAAGAAGTTTGTTTGGACAACGTTCAGTGAGGACCAGATAGATCTCAACTTTCACAATCCGAAAGTTACTCTGGAGATCCTCGAAGTCTTTCTGTTTTACCTGTCCCGGGGGATTGAGTTCATCCGTTTAGATGCGGTCGGATATGTATGGAAGGAGCCGGGAACCGGTTGTGTAAACCTGCCCCAGACACACGAGATGGTTAAACTGTTAAGGACCGTAACCGAATATATTGCCCCTTACGCGATTGTTGTGACCGAGGTCAATTTTCCCTATAAGGATAATCTTTCCTATATAGAGGCAAGACACGAGGCGACCATGGCGTATCATTTTTCACTGCCGCCGCTTGTGATTGATAGTTTCGTTCACAAGGATACGTCGTTCCTGCAGGAAGAAACAGCTCGGATCCGGCAGGACCTCCCCTTTCTGAACTTTCTTGCCTCCCATGATGGCATCGGGCTGTTGGGTGCAAAAGTGATTCTCCCTCCCTCCCGTTTCAAGGCGTTGCTCAAAACCACTGCTGGGCACGGAGGACTGATATCCTGCAAGACAACCCGGGACGGAAAAGTTCCCTATGAACTGAACATCAGTTACTATGATGCAATCAACGATCCTTCACACCCGGATCCGGAAATCGATGTCAGGCGTTTTATGGCCGCCAATTCGATTATGCTTGCGGACAAGGGGGTCCCCGGTATCTATATCCATTCCCTCCTGGGATCCAGAAATTACCTGGAAGGCGTGAAAGAGACCGGGATGAATCGCACGATCAATCGTGAAAAACTTCCAGCCGAGGAACTCTTTCACGATCTCGCGAACCCGGAGTCGTTGAGATATCGGGTGCTGGGGCAATTCCTTCACCTTCTGATGGTGCGAAAAGAGATTCCTGCATTTCACCATTCCGTGAAGAGAGATGTAATTCAGTCAGACAAACGGCTGTTTATCATGGAGAGACGGACCGAAGGGAGAAGCATGGTGGCTGTGGTAAACGTGAGTGACGATATGATAAAACTCCCCCAATACCAGGGGAAGACCGATCTTATCAGAAAGATGCTGTTTGAGGGAAGCATTGAACCTTACGGCGTATACTTCCTCGAATCGTCATCTTGAGTTGCTTTTCTTTCACGATGTTTTCGCCCCGTTTTGCCGATTGGCTGGCCATAGGTTATGAAATGCCAAGCCGTTTGGACAGCTCCAAGGCGATCGGCACTTGACATTTATAATAGTGAAAAATATTGTATATCAAAATAATTCATTAAGGAGGACACCATGGCCAGATTCGATTCTAAATTTTTGGACACCAATGATTTTTTTCCCCAGATGGAATTGCGCCTCATTTCCGGAGAACTTCTGAGAATTCCTGAAGGGCTCGGTGACGGATACGGCGTTTTTCTGCTTTATCGTGGATACTGGTGACCATTTTGCAGTCAGCAGTTAGCTGGCTTTCAGTCGGCCCTAAAGGATTTTGAGGGCGAAGGAATGAAAATCGTTGCCGGTTCCGTGGACCCCCTGAACAAAACAGAAGGGCTTGTGCAAAAACTGGAAATCTCCTACCCCGTTGCCTATGGTATGGATATGGAAACCACCTGCGTGAAGACAGGTGCGTTCTATGAAAAGGATAGAAAATTTATTCAACCTACGTGCTTTCTGATCCGTCCGAACAAAACCATAGAGGTTGCAGCCTACAGCTCAGGCCCGATAGGCCGTTTCGTTCCGCAGGATGTCCTGGGCCTCGTCAGATTCTACAAAAGCCGGGCACAGAAATAGGCCTTCCCGGTCAAGGCCGGAATGACGGTTCTCTTGTAAATGGGCGTACCTCAAAAATGGGGGAAGCGTTATGGCAACGTATGACTATGACATAGGAATTATCGGCGGAGGGGCGGCAGGCCTGACAGTGGCATCCGGTGCGGCCCAGTTGGGCGCTAAAACCCTTCTTGTTGAAAAAGAGAAGGATTTGGGTGGGGACTGTCTTCACTTCGGATGCGTGCCCAGCAAGACCCTAATCCGAACCGCCCAGGCCTATCACACCATGAAAAACTCCCGGGCCTTCGGACTTCCCATAGTAGAAATTCCGCCAGTTGATTTCACGAAAGTGAGAGAGAGAATCCAGTCGGTGATCGCAACCATTCAGAAACATGATTCGGAAGAAAGATTTTGCAGTCTTGGGACTAAGGTTTCAGTCATACAGCGGAGCGGACAGATCCTTAGCAAAGAAGATAAGGACATGGCCGATCAGATCATGCAGGTTCTGGCCGCTGAGGGGGTCACTTTTCACTTGAATGCTTCGGTTCTCGAGGTAAGGGATCTGGGGAGCGAGTGGGTCGCCGTCCTGAATGGAAAGGTGAAGCTCTCCACCCTGGCTTCCGCGGTTCATCCCTACCCAACCCTTGGGGAAATCAACAAGCGTGTGGCAGGCGCCTACCTTTCACCAAAGATTTTTTCCGACAAGGTCCGGAAAGGGCTGAAGTTTTTCTTCCATCTGAAAGGAAGAGTGTGCGGAGAAGAATGAAAAGGGGGCAGCGGCATTGAGAAGGGAATCCGGCGATCATTCCGAGCAAATCATACCTTCTGATAAAGCGCCAATATCCCTTCCATAGGACTCAGGTGTTGCAACAGCCGAAACCCGGGATACCGGGGCAGGATTTTCTGGAGGCCGTAGATCATAAATATGGAGCCCGGTTTGGCTTTTTCTGCCAGCATTTCCGCAAATTCTTCATGCATCACAAGATAGGTGTAAAAGAGATCAAACGCATCAAGGCCTATGTCTGTCTTGCGCATGATCGCGTCATGGAGGCTCTCATCAGTTGAATCTCCGAGGAAGAGAAAAATGTTTTCAGGGGGAGACAAGAACCCCTCATTTTTGAGGGCGCCTTCCAATTCGGTTCGCAAGGGGCCATATTCGTCGAGGGTCCATTCGTCGAGTTCTATACCGACCGAGAGCTTGACAAGATAACTGAAAAAGAGATTCACCCTTCCGTCAGCGCATCCCAAGTCCAGAAAAGCGGTTTCTCCCGGGTCTATAATCTTTTCATGAATCAATCGATCTGTGCAGGCAAAAAGCGTCTTCAGATCGGTAGATCTCCTGAAGCCCAGAGGGCCAGCATCACCCACCTTTCTCCGGTCATAGAATTCGGCAACCTTAGAGAGGCTTTTCCTCAGTCGTTGGTCCATTGCCTCAGAGCTTTTTTTATGCTTTCATGGAGCATGAACAGGGTGTTTATTTCTTTGCCCTCGTTTTCTCGGAGTTCTCTTATTGCGCAGGGGGCAATTCGATCAGTCACTTTCTTACAGGTATAATTGATGCAGATCACATGGCGGGCCATCAGGAGGCAACCGTTTTCACCTGAGAGGAAACAGCCGGTATCCTGCCACCTCTTTTTTGGAAGATCGACGCCGAGGAAGAGATTGATGAGAAGGAGCCACCCGTCGTATCTGTTTTCTATCCCGGCCCCGCAGCAGGAACCACCCTCCTCCCGGTCACAGTGTCTGCATATGTCCACAATCCCTGTCAGGGCCATCTCCCTGCGCGAAGCAAGGATGTCGCCCTTCAGGCTCTCCAGGAGGTTACCGATTCTTTCTTGTTCGAGGAGGGCTTCTCCAAAGGCTTCGTAATAGTACCGGGCCCAGGCAATCTTTTCTTCAATGGGACTTGAAAGGGATATCTTTCTTGAAGTCATTTACTCTTCTTTTTCTTGGCCCTGGTCCCTTTCTCTTTTTCCTCTTCTTTCTGGTCATTACCGAAATTTTTGAGCCCCTCGGCCAATTCCTTTAACTTCTGGTCGACCAGGTAGTTGATGCTCCCTTTCGGATAGGAGTCTTTGGCATCCCTTGCCCCGGCTTTTTTCCCGGTCAGGATTTCGATTCCTTCATCGATTGTCTTCACCGGATAGATGTGAAATCGACCTTTCTCCACGGCCTCCACCACGTCTTTTCGGAGCATCAGGTCTTTGACATTGCTCTGGGGGATCATGACGCCCTGGTAATTTGTGGCCCCCATTTTTTGACAGCAATCAAAAAATCCTTCAACCTTTTCATTGACGCCCCCGATGGCCTGGACTTCTCCCTTCTGGTTGACTGAACCGGTCACTGCGATATACTGCCTGATAGGGGTTCCGCTTAAGCTTGAGAGGAGGGCATAGATCTCAGTGGAAGACGCGCTGTCCCCGTCCACGCCGCCGTAGGACTGTTCGAAGGCGATGCTGGCGCTGATGCTCAGGGGCTTGTCCTGGGCATATTTCTTACGTAAATATCCACTCAGGATGAGCACCCCTTTGTTGTGCGTATTTCCCGACATATCTGCTTCCCGCTCAATGTTGATGATTCCTGCGCGGCCCATGGAAGTAGAAGCGGTGATTCGGGAAGGCTTCCCGAACATGTAGTCACCCAGGGAATAAACAGCAAGGCCATTTACCTGCCCGGCCACCTCGCCGTCAATATCGATCATAAGGGTTCCTCGATCGATCATGTCTTGGATATGCTCTTCCATCATGCTGGACCGGAAGATCCTTGCTGAAAGGGCCTTTTCCACATGGCTCTCTTTCACAGTCATTTGGTTCTCCTGGCCTGCAAAGAAATCCGCCTCCCTGATGAGATCGGTTATTTCCGGAAAACTGGTGGAGACCTTCTCCTGCCGTCCGGTCATTCGCACTGCCTGTTCCACCAGAGCGGCTACACCGGTCCTGTCAAAAGGCCTCAGTCCCTCTTCCTCTGTTTTCATCTTGATGAAGCTCGCAATATGCTGGATAGATTCTTCGTTTTTGTCCATGGAGGTGTCAAAGTCGGCCCTTACCTTGAATATCTTTTTGACATCTTCGTCAAAGCTCAGGAGGAGGTGATACAGATAGGGATCGGAAATAACCACAACCTTGACGTCTATATCGATCGGTTCCGGTTTCAGGCCGCTCGTAGTGAACAGATAAAAGGGATCGTAAGTCTGGATTTCAAGTTGTTCGCTTTTTAAGGCCCTTTTGAGCGCCTGCCACACGCCGGGCTCCAACACGGCGTCCAAGAGGTTGATCACCAGATAGCCGCCCAATGCCTTGATGAAGGAGCCTGCCTTGATCTTGGTGAAATCGGTGCGCCACACCCCGGACCTGTCAACGATCTTCTCAATGGTCCCGAAGATATTTCGATAGGTAGGGTAGCTTTCTATGATGACCGGCGGCCCTTTCTGTTCGCTGTTATCCACCAGGAGATTGACTTTGTAGGGCTGAAAGCGATCCCCTTCAGGCATCATGACAGGAAGGCCCGGTATCTGAGGTTGTGATTGGGGCATGAAAATCTGAAGGTTATCGGCCATGTCTTCCTGCATGTCTTCCAGGTATTTTTTGATTGCCTGTATGTCGTACTTCTTAACAAGAGGGGCTGCCAGGGCAGACGCATTTTTCATGAACATGAGCCGGTCCATCTCCTCTACCTTTTCCTGGATCTCTTTCTGAAGATCCCTGAGTTCAAGGAAGATCTGCTCAATCTGGGCCCGCAGATTGTTGTACTTCTCCTTCATCGCCCCAAATTCGTCTTTGGGGAATCTCCCCTTTTCAACCATCGCCTCCACCTGATCGATGTGGGTCGGCTTATCGTCAACCAGGGGCATGACTTCCGGTCTCTTGATCTGCCCGATCTGGACATCGACAAGGGCAAAGCCTTCAGCCTTTACCCTTTCGTCCAGACTCTTGAAAAATCCTTTCCCCTTTGATTCATACGTCTCCAGGATTTCCTTTTTCATGTTAATGTATTCCTGGCTCTCGAAAAGCTGAGGGATCTGTTTTTTCAGTGTCTCCACAAAAGCATTGATATCTTTCTTGAAGGAACTGCCGCGTCCTTCTTTGAGGCGGAGCAGGATGGGGGCTTCAGGGTTCTTGAAATTGTTCACGTAGCAGAGGTCGTCCGGAACCTTGTCCTTCTTTGATATCCCTTCAAGCAGTTTTTTGACCGTGGACATCCTGCCGCTTCCTGCCCTCCCGGTGACAAAGACGTTGTATCCCTGCCGGTCGATCCCCATCCCGAATTTGAAGGCCTCAACCGCTCTCTTCTGTCCAATGATCTCCTTCAAGGGTTTCAGATCGTCGGTGGTTTCAAAAGGCAACGTTGCCGGGTCAAGCCTCCACCTGAGATTCTCAACAGCTATTTCCGGATAAGCGCTTTTCTTGGGCATTATTGATCTCCTTATTCATAATCAAACTTGACAAACTCGTAAAAAGTCGGAAAGCACCCGTTATCGTCATTCCCGCGGGAATCCAGTAAAATCAACCCGTTCTGGACTCCCGCTTTCGCGGGAGTGACGGCCTTGGAGACTTTTTACGAGACCATCAAACCTCCGTTACATCGAAAGCAAAGAGGAGTATCGGCTTGAGGAGTAACCGAACACAGCGTCTTCCGGGAGCCCAGGTTTCGACTCCCCAATTTCCAGTTTCAACCTGTTTCAATCTTTATGCATCGGGCCTTTTGAGGTTTCCATTTAGGCACGACAATGCTGAGTCTTCCCCTGTTGAGGGTGGCCTTGATTTCATCGATTCTTGCCCGGAAGGGGAGGGGGATGGTGCGAGAAAAGGAACTCAGTTTTCTCTCAACCCGTTGATAATACCCGGTCCCCTCGACAGACACCTCTTTCTTGCTCCCTTTGATGGTAAGCTTGTCGTCGGTGACAGAGATATCCAGGCTTTCAGGGTTTATCCCCGGGAGCACCGCCGTAATCATAAAGGCTTCTTCCGTCATGAGTGTCTCTATGGAAATGCCGCCTGACACATCTTTCATGAACAGGTCTGCCCCTATATCGGCCCAACACCGGTTGAAGAGGCGATCTATGTCTCTCCTCATTTTATTCATCTCTTTACCCATCCAGGGGATCAATTCTGACATGGCAAGATCTCCTTATTCTCTGTAACCGCCTGGAACTGGTCGGCCGTCCACATACACCCGGTTTTGCTCGTCAAGGGCGAACCGGCCTCTCGCTATCATCTCTATGGTCCTGGGAAAGATTTTCCAGTCCCCCGCCTCTTTTAGTCGCTCCTGATGTTCGTCCGACACTCCTGCAAGCCTTTCACTGTCCTTTTTCAGGGTTTCCAGAGATTCAGGGAGTGCTACAGGGAGTGCGTTCGACACCATCAGTAGAGGGCCTGTGTCAACACCCTCATCTGTCCAGAGCGTTGAGGATCGCAGCTCATTTTCCCCGGCAGAAATAGCGTCTTTAACTGTGTGGTCGCCCACGTATTTTCGTCTCCCATCAGGGAGAGATAGGGAAAGGTCCGCAGGATGTACGTTAACGCATCTGTTCAGCGTGATATAACTCATATACCCGCCCAGGGCGATTACATCTATCTCAAATGCCGCTACCAGTCTCTCGGCCACACGGTCATATTCTTTTCTGGCAGCCAGGCCCTCGGCAGTCAGAACGGATCTCTTGATGGACCTCTTTTGATGAAACGTCCTTATGTCGTAGCTGAAATAGGCAAGACCATTTTCCAATGCAATCCTCTCTCCGGCGCAGTGACCGTCCGAGCGGTCGCTGAATATAAAGATGGTTTCAAAGGGCGATCTCCCTTCCTGGGCCGCTATCCCCTTTTCATGTTCCAACAGCCGCATGATATTTGTGCCCGAACCCGACATAAAAGCGGCCACTCGCATCGCCCCCCCTTTTTTTTCAGGGTCAAAAATGGGTGTGATGGTCATGCCGAATCCTCACTCATGGTAACAGATTAGCCGTTTGAGACAAAGCGTAGGGCCATGAGGGTCTCTTTCCCAAAGGACGTAACGAAATTTTTCCGGAGCGTATAGAACGCCCCCTTGACGTTCAATACCGTTCCTGGGCAGGCAGCGGCGATGTCCGTTTAAATGAATACCTTTTTCTGGGGCCTGTCCAGTGACGAATTTCAAGGCCTCGCTGCCGTTCCTATGAAACGATCCCCGTATTTACGTCCTTTGGGAAAGAGACCCTCATGGCCCCAGACAACAAACGAATGATTGTTTCAACAAGCTAAAGTGATACCATTCATCAATGCCTCAACCGGTTTGAGGTGATACGGGGTTCCCTCTTCTATGGCCGCAAGTACACTCCCCCCGCCGGTGAAGTAGTAGGTGGCAGGGTCGTCGAGGCCCGCCATGTAGATCCCCGGGCAGAGGTTCCGGAGTTCCTGAAGGGTATCTCCGCCGGCAAAAAGCTTGGACGCAGCTTCATTCTCAGCAATCAGACGATACAGGGCCTGGGAACCCTCAAAAAAGAGGGGCATAAGTCCCATGACCGCATTCACAAAAATGGTCCTGGCAGTCGTGATGGCATCTACAACCCTCTGTTCCTGAAAAGACGCGGGATCTATATCGAGGATATATTTGATTTTCCCTCGCTCTTTCAGGTTTTCGATTCCTATGGTTCGATATTGCCCTTCAGCCTTCTCTTCTGTCCTCTCCGATTCCACAAAATAGGGCATTTCCAGGATCTTTTTCTCGTCTCTGTCCAATTCTACAAGTTCCATTGCAAGGGCCCTGTCTTCCTCTGAGACGCCGGCAATTTCTGCCCCATACTTGGCAGAAAGAAAGGTGTTATACATCAGCCCTCCTAAAATCAGGTGATCCACCTTCTTGTAAAGGGCCTTTAACGGGCCGATTTTGGTATCGTATTTCGCCCCGGCAACCACCGCAATAAATGGCCTTTCAGGTTCAAGCACCCTGTGGAGATTCATTAACTCCTTCTGGAGAAGGATCCCGGCGTAGGAGGGTAGCCTGTGAGAAATATCGTAAGTTGATGCATGGGCGCGCCAGGAACCGAATGCATCATTGACATAAATGTCCGCAATGGACCCGAGTTCGTCCGCCAGATCCTGTCTCTCCGGCCCCTTTGATTGCTCACCCTGGAACCAGCGTGAATTGGGCAGGTAGATCATGTCGATCTTCCCCTCTCGCAGCGCTTCAATGGCCGGCCCGATGGATTTGTCTGTATGGATGATCCCCTTTTCAGGATCTATGGGGAACCCTTGGACATGTATGGTGACGGGCAGCTTCTGTTCCAGATACCGAACAATGGGGATTACCGACTGGTCCTCGCGGCATACGATCTTTCCGGTTTTCTTGTCTTTAGGCCTCCCAATATGGGTCATCAGGACAGGCTTCCCCCCTTGTGCGGCAATGGCGTAAAGGGTGCCTATAGTGGCATCAATCCGGTAAGGGTCTTTAATCTGGCCTTTCTTAACCACATTATGATCCACCCTTAACAGGACGACCTTTCCTTTCATGGGGGCTTGTTGTATGAGTCTCAGACGGGGATCCAGCTTGCCCTTTTCCATTTGGAATCCTCCACGATTTGGATTATAAGATCTAGGCGACTTAGGGTCTCACTTGAAAATTTTACTCTTACTGAATAGGGACAAAAAGTCAACATAGTTCTTGAACTTTGATACGTGGTTTGACTTTCGCAAGAAGGAGTTCGGATTATGATTGTGCGGAATGTTAATGATAAGGAGGTTTTGGAAACCACCTATCTTGCCCATGGCGGAGCGATTGCCCAGATGATTTTAGACCGGCGAACCCTGAAAGAGATCGGTTTTCTGGCGATTGCCAGTTTGAAGCCTGGCAAGGAAATTGCGTCCCATGTGGATCCGATGGAAGAGATCTATTTTGTTCTAAACGGATCGGGCGAAATGAGGGTGGATGATGAGACAAGGCAGGTAAAGCCGGGGGATGCCATCTGGATTCAGGTGGGCTCCAGCCACGCACTCTTCAACAACGGCGAAAAGGAGTGTGTGATCCTGGTTGTTGCATCCCCTGCATGGTAGGAGGATCCTTTGGACGTCCTTATCATCAGGCCCGGCGCCCTGGGAGACACCCTTATGTTGCTCCCGGCGCTCTCAGACCTCTCTGACAAGGCCGCCATCACCTTTGTGGGGAGGCAGCCTGGCCTCGAATTTATCCGGCCTTATGTGCATGAGGCGATGGATTTAGAGACCTCCGGATGGCACAGATTGTTTGCAGATGAGCCGGACGATAAGCGTCTGCCTGTGTCGGGCGCAGAGGTTGTAGTGGCGTTTTTCAGTGATGAAAGCGGCGTCATTTATCGTAACCTGCGATCTTATATGCCCTACGCCTCTGTTCATCTGTGCCGGTCCTTTCCACTCAAGGGTGAGGATATCCATGTGGCCCAGTACCTGGGACGCTGCCTGAAATCTGCCGGGCTCCCTGTTGATCCTGTCAGGTCGATCGAGACTATAAGAAGCGGTCGTTTGAAGGAAGGACTGGGGCGATCAGGGAAGAGGAGCAAGATCATATTCCACCCGGGATCAGGCTCTTTAGAAAAGAACCATCCTCCAGACTTCTGGCTGAATCTGTTTGACACCATTTGCCGGGAAACCGAATTCAGAGATCTGGAACCTGTAATTCTTTTGGGGCCGGCTGAAGAACGACTTCATCCATATTTTAGAGATAACCTTCGCCCTGGTGACGTGCAGATCCTCTCTTCTCCGAACAAGGAACAGCTCATGGAGACACTCAATAAGGCCGCCTTATGCGTGGGCCACGACAGCGGTATAACACACCTGTCCGCCATGTTCTGCACCCCCACGGTTGCACTTTTCAGGGAAAGCGATCCGGCTCAATGGGCACCGCTGGGGCCCTTCGTACGTGTGATTCAAAGCAAAGAAGCAGACCATGAACTGCTTGGGAGTACACTTAAGGCTTCAAGGCATTTTATAAAGAAGGCCTTTACATCTATTGAGAGCCCTGTTAAAAAAAGTTAAAGCATTTGTAACACTTTCGCGGTTTGAAACAAAGCTAAGGACCATGAGGGTCTCTTTCCCAAAGGACGTAAATAAGGCCCTCATTTCATAGGAACGGCAGTGAGGCCTTGATATTTGTCACAGGACAGCCCCAGGAGAAAGTATCCATTTAAACGGACACATCCCCTGCCTGCCCGGAACCTGTATTCAACGTCAAGGGGGCGTTCTACCGCCTGTTGAGAATTTTTGTTACGTCCTTTGGGAAAGAGACCCTCATGGTCCGGCAATCTAATCATAACCGTTTTCAAAACACTAAACGGATACAAGAATTTAAAAAGGGAGGCTTATATGTACAACATCAGGTGCACAGTCAAGTCTATTAAGGGAGAATGTCCTGCCGGGTATGGCGTCGGCGACTATTTTCTGGTCAAGGATATGGCCATGATTGAAGCGGGTAAGCCCAAGGGGATCTGCCTGCACGCCCTGACGGCAATGGTTCCGTATCTCACCGCCTTATGCCGCAACACGCCCGAGGATGACTGGATTAACGTGATCCAGGAGCTTCAGTGCCCTGACAGCACCAACTCGGTGGTCTTCAGTCTAAAACGCGAATAATATGGGCAGGCATCAGAAAGAAATGACCCCGATAGGGGATATTATCGCCAATCTCTTCACCGGCGGAACACTCCCCTTCAATCCAGATGACGTAGATATCTGGAAGGTATGGGATGAGGTGGTGGGTCCGACCATTTCAGACAGCGCTCGGCCTTCACAGATCAAGAAGAAGCGTTTGATGGTCACTGTGTCAGATCCGATCTGGCTTCAGGAACTCAAGTTCCTGGAATCAACGATAAGGGAAAAACTAAATAGAAAATTGGGCAGGGAGGTTGTTGACAAGATAGAATTCAGGGTTGGCCCGCGATAGAGAAATCTCCTTGTCCAATGAGGGGAGGGAGGATTTCTAATCCGGGATTTCCTCCCAATGACGCTTCTACCAACGCTAATTTGGCGCCCGATCCCAGACTCGGATAATTTAGCTGAATTCGTTTGGGCTCTAAGTTGAACCGCCTCAGACGGACAAGAATGTCTGTCAGGCGAACGGATGGATAGACCAAGGCAAACCGCCCCTTCTTCCTCATCAGATGCCTGGCTGCACGCAGGATGTCATCGATGGAGGTTAGGATTTCGTGTCTTGCGATGGCCTTTCGCGGATCAGGATTGAGACGACCGCTTCTGATCCTGCGATATGGAGGGTTGCATATAACGACTTCGGCCGATCCACCGGCCATGGGCGGAAATCTGATATCTCCCAGGACAATCCCCATCTTATTGCTCATTCCGTTCAGCAGGGCATTCCGAACTGCCTGAGAGGCTAATCCTTCCTGGATCTCCAACCCGAACACGTGGCTGACAGGTGTTGTGAGGAGCAAGAGAAGAGGGATTATCCCGCACCCTGTCCCGAGATCAATCACGACATCCCCAGGGCGGATGGTCACAAATTTGGAAAGGAGGATGGCATCGATAGAAAACCTGTAGCCACCCTTTGACTGGATCAGTCTCAATCGGCCTTCCAGAAAACGGTCTATACACTCCTCAGGGAGCAGTTTGATCTCAGGGGACCTGTATGATTTCATAGGGGTCTATCTTGTTCAATACCAGTCCCGTCAACACCTTGGGATAAAAATAGGTCGATTTCCTCGGCATGACAAGGGAGTTCCCTGCCACTTCCTTTACATGCCCTATCTTTGTAGGGTTCAGTAGAAACACCATCTGATATTTTCCTGATTTCACCTCTGATACAGCCGCTGACATGTTGCTCTGATACTGAAATATCTCTTCATCATCAAGATCGTCTTTGCTAAAGCCGAAACCTTTCTGGAATATAAACCGGGAAAGAACGAGGACGTCAAGTTTCCTGAGCGACGGATGAAGGTCTTCGCCCATCTCTGGTCTCACGCCCGGTTTGAGCGAAAACAGAAGATAGTGATCACTGGAATGCATATACAAACCAAAGGCTGTCCTGTGTTGTCCTTCCTGTTCAAGTCCCTGTTTCAGATCAGCGCATTCCTGGGGGATGTTCTGTCCCGTAAATGGAAATTTTTTGATATCAAACCATTTCCCCACTTTTGCAAAGAAAGGCTCGGGCTGAAATCCGGAGACCTTCTTCAGAAGCCTGTGAGAAGGGAGGATGGTAAGCCCCTCATCACTCATGTTGGAAAGGTACATCATAACGAATTCATAGGACCTGTTCGCGGGTTTTTGCCCGAACCTGGCCCTCATGATGTCCCTGTAATTCCGGGACGTTTCATAGCGGTGATGCCCATCGGCAATAAAGATCGATTTACGCGACATGGCGTCAGACACTTTATTGAACGTGGCCTTCCTGTTTAGTATCCATAACCGGTGTCTGGTTCCGTTCTCAAGGGTAAAGTCCATTTGCGGGGTATGGGGCAATGCCTCCCTGCATGCATTCAGTATCGTGTTGTCCGGGTCCTCATAAAGCCCGAATATCTGGCTGAACTGGGCATTACACGCCCTGTAAAGCTTCAGGCGGTCATCCCTGTGAGCAGAGAAGGTCTTTTCGTGGGGCAGAATCACACCGGACCCCTGGTCTTCTATCCGCACTAAGGCGATGATGCCCCATCGGATCCTTTCAGGGTCACCGGTGCCAGGATCGTATGTCATTGAGGTGATGTAAAGTGAGGGTTCAGTCGTCCGGATAAAGGTCCTGTCAGATTGCCATCTCTGAAAATAATCTGCTGCACGGGTGTAAACGTTATCCCAATCCGAGTCGCCGATTTTCTTCTTCCCCAAAATTAATCGGATGACATTGTGGGGGTCTGCCTGATAATATGCATCCTGCTCTTCCTGGGAAATGACATCGTATGGAGGCGCTACCAGAGAGGAAAGGTTTTGTATTCGGTGAAAGTCATAGATTAGGCCCTTGAAAGGGGCGACAATAGCCATAATTTACTCCTTAGATAAACAAGATACCCGGAATGCGCTAGAATTTAGTGATGAGATCCAGATCCAAAAACAAACTTTTATTTTCTGTCAGCAGGCAGGACGTGTCAAGAAAAATAACGCTGAAGCGAGGAGTTCAGAGTTGGAAGTGAGGAGTCGGGATTTGGACTTCGGAGTACGGAATGGGGAGTTGGGAATGGGGAAAAATGCCATCGGGCGCCAGATGCCGGACCTCTTGATCGAAGGGGGTGTCGCTATTACCATGGTAAATGGCGAGGCGCCGATCCCGAAGGCGAGAGTCCTTGTGTCCAACGGACGAATAATCGGTATCGGCAAGGTCGAA
Source organism: Desulfobacterales bacterium (assembly GCA_014382905.1). GTDB lineage: Bacteria > Desulfobacterota > DSM-4660 > Desulfatiglandales > Desulfatiglandaceae > JACNIU01. Next base: position 20,394 of record JACNIU010000166.1, on the reverse strand, counting down.
GAAGTGAGAATCCCTTTAGACGGCCAGTTTGAAATCATAGACGCCCACGATGCCATTATCATGCCGGGACTGATCAATGTCCACACCCACGCGGCCATGACACTTTTCAGAGGAATGGCCGACGACCTTCCTTTGAAGCAGTGGCTTCTTAAAAAGATCTTCCCTGCAGAGGCTAAATTTCTGACCCCGGAAACGGTTTACTGGGGGGCACTTCTCGGGTGTCTCGAAATGATAGCGTCGGGGACCACCTGTTTTGCGGATGGATATTTTTTTCAGGACCAGACGATTCGTGCTGCACATGCTGCCGGACTCAGGGGACTTATTGCCCAGGGCGTTATCGATTTCCCTGCCCCCGGCATCCCTGACCCCAGGGAGAATATCCGGATTGCCAAGGAATTCATAGAAAGGTGGCTTGGATTTTCCGACCGTGTCATTCCAGGAATTTTTTGTCACAGCCCTCTGACCTGTTCTGGGCAAACCCTGAGAAACGCATGGGAAATATCTAAAGAGCACCAGCTACCCCTTCAGATCCATCTTTCCGAGACCGTTGAAGAAGTGAATGAGATCATCAAGCGCTACGGCACAAGGCCGGTTCCCTACTTAGATCGATTGGGCCTCGTAGACGGTTCTTTGATTGCGGCCCACGGGGTGCACCTGGACAGCAGTGAGATGGCACGTCTTAAAGAAAAAGGGGCGAAAATCGCACATGTTCCCGAAAGTAACATGAAATTAGGGTCGGGCGTGGCCGAAATATCCCAGATGATAGAAATCGGCCTGACCGTAGGGTTGGGCACGGATGGGTGCTCGTCCAACAACAATCTCGATCTTTTTTGCGAAATGGATACTGCAACCAAATTAGCCAAGGTCTTTGATCGGAATCCGATGAGCCTCAATGCGGGCGTTACACTCAGGATGGCTACGGTCGGCGGCGCCGCCGTTCTGGGCCTTGAAAAGGAGATAGGAACCCTTGAGCAGGGCAAAAGAGCTGATATTATCGTGGTCGACCTCAAAAGTCCCCACCTCTGCCCCGTATACGACCCTGTATCCGCCTTGGTCTATTCTGCCAATGGCGGCGATGTGAAGGACGTCATTGTAAACGGAAGGGTCCTGATGAAGGATAAGGAATTTATGACAGTAGACGCGGATGAGGTTATGGGGAAGGTGAGGGAGATCAGTCAGAGGATTGGGGGAGCAGGGTCTCGATGAGGTGAATGGCTTCAAGGTAATCGTGCGCATAGTGTACCCCCGGGATTTCTTCCCAGGTCTCAAGCCCGACAACCGGCCTGTTTGCTTTAAGGGCCAGGGCTATTTCCGAAAGTGTCCCATACCCCCCTGTAACGGCAACAAGCACATCGGAACATCTGACCACGAGCAGGTTCCGCCCATCACCCAGACCTGTGGGGATCGGAATCGTGATATAGGGGTTGGCAGAATTCTTATCAAGTCCCGGAAGGATTCCCAGCGTCATGCCGCCCGCTTCCAGACATCCCTTTGCAGCTCCCTCCATAACACCTTTGAGTCCGCCACAGACAATGGCCCATCCCCTTTTGCCTATCTCAAAACCGAGATTTCTTGCGACGTTATATGTACTGGCAGGGCACGTTCCCGCACCAATGACACCGATATATTTAGGCGTTTTCACATAATCCTCCTTTCCATTTCATAAAAACAATTGCCATGAGGGTGCTTTGCTGCTATTTACTAAGGGGCCATTCAACAGATACTATTTTAACGGGATGGGCTCAAGTCCTTTCTTGGTTTTGCGTTATGGCGCAATAACTTATCATACAAGGTGACACGATCAAATGGGAAAAAAACGAAATTTAGGACTGGCGTTGACTGTCAGCTCCATATTAATTGTCCTGGGCTTTCTCTGCTGGTTCTTGATTACCATTTTTGAGTCAGAAACACCCCGGGTACAGTTAGAACCGTTACCCGAGTTTCTTACAGAAAAAAAAGAATTTTCCCTCATTGCGACCGACGCGAAAAGAGGGCTCAGGAATATTAAGGTCTCTTTGCAGCAGGCGGGCCGGAATATGACTGTTCTCGAGAAGATATTCCCGTTTAAGGGCCTGCTCAATTGTGACGGCACACATCGCTTTGAGACCCGGTTTTCCATTGATCCCTCGACGCTCAATTTGGCGCAGGGGAGGGTGGATCTCTATGTACATGTATGGGATTATTCAAGAAGAAGCGGGGGAGACGGGAATCTGTCGATTCTTGAACATAAGATGATCGTTGACACGATCCCTCCCGCCATCAGGGCGGTGAGCAGGCTTCATTATGTCAACAGAGGCGGAAGCGGCCTTGTGGTTTACCAGACCAGTTCTGATTCGGCAAAGAGCGGGCTTTTTGTAAAGGACTCCTTTTTCCCTGGGTTTCCGGCGGCACAAGGCTCGCAAGAAGGGATGCATGTCTGTTATTTCGGCATTCCTATCGATACCGAGAGGGATCCGGAAATCTATCTTTGGGCAGAAGACAAGGCAGGCAACCGTTCAAAAGCCAACTTTTATTGCCATGTCAGGAAGAGTCATTTCCGGACAGAAAAAATCAATATAACGGACCGGTTTATGGAGCGAATACTCCCCTATTTCTCTTCTTATCTCAAGGACGTTACCGGGGAGGAGATTGGAAAATTTCTCAAGATCAATCAGGATTTGAGACGTGAAAATGCATTGGTCTTCTACAACCTGAGGACAAAAACAAGCCCCACACGATACTGGGACGGGGTCTGGTTGAGGCTGAAAAACGCTGCGAATATGGCCACATTCGGCGAAAAGCGAATCTACTATTATAACGGCGAGAAAATCGATGAACAGGTGCATATGGGCGTGGATCTGGCTTCTTTGGCCAATTCCGGTGTCGAGGCCGCCAACAACGGGCGTGTGATTTTTGCTGATCGCCTCGGGATCTATGGGCTGACAGTGGTCTTGGATCACGGTCAGGGTCTTGCTTCGACGTATTCGCATCTCAGCAATATTGGCGTCCAGCCCGGTCAGGAAGTTGTGAAAGGCGAGGTCATCGGATCAACCGGGCAAACCGGATTGGCCGGGGGCGACCACCTCCATTTTGGTGTCATGGTCAACGGTCTGTTCGTTGATCCGATTGAATGGTGGGACAGCCACTGGATTCAGGATAACATAACGAAGAAACTGGACATCCTCAAACGCTGACCCGCAACTTGTAACTCGTAACCCGCAACATGATATCTCACCCTCACGGTCGCCGGCTTTGAGACCTTATGAAAAACGCCTACAGCACTTCCTTCCACCGCTTCATGATCCGGTCTGCATTTAACGGCTCCAGGCCATTTACCTCTAAGAACATGGGGATGTCGTGCTGGTTTCCCTGTTGCCACCATTCCTTCAAAATCCGGCCCGCTCCCTGACTAAACATCCACCCGGACCCCAGGCGCTCTTTAAGATGGCTCTCCATTACGGTCTCTGCCAGCCATCCCAGGACATAATCCAGGGTGTAGAGTTCGGGGACCAGATCGAAAAGGTGGCTTTCTGGTTGGTAATAAAAACCGGTATATCGGGCCATCAATTCTGCATAGGGTCGACCGTCTGAGAGATTTCCTGTTGAAAACATCTTATACTCGGCCAAGAACTTGGCGGAATATCGTCTGAACATGGAAAGATCTTTGAGGATTTTATAATAGTGAAGTTCCTCTGAAACACCAGGCGCAAACCCCAGATAGTCCGTCAGAAAGGGGAGAGAGAGGGTTAGGTTCTGGTTAAGAAATGCGAATGCTTCGGACAGGCTGAACGATGTGGCCAGGTCTTTCTTTACAATCGAGAGATCGGGTGAGGTAAAAACAGCGGACAGACCATGTCCAAATTCATGCCACAGGGTTTCCAGGTCAATCCATCCACCCTCCGGATTCATCAAGATGTAGACCTCTTCCGGCACCTGGAGAACAAAACTCATCGCCTGGGCGCTTTTTCCTTTGTCCCGTCCGATTTCCAGGTTGAGTCCGGGTGTGTCTTCAATGTTAATCCCCCAGCACTCAAAAAAAGATGTCAACGCCGCTACAGGTTTCTCGGGGAAGAGGGTGTCCAGATGGCTTAATCCCAGGATATTAATGGCATCGAATCGGGTGAGATCCTTTAACGGACGTCCGAATCGCTCCCTGCACCAGCGCTCCATCGCCGGAAAATAAAGGTCATCACTCTCTAAAAGGAGATTCTCCAGAAATTGATAATAATAGTGGTAATCAAGACCTTTTTTTTCATGGCAATAGTCTAAGTAGTTTTCAAACCCCAGTTCACCCGCGAGGATCTCCAGAAGAATATTCCAATAATTCAAGGCAAAGGGGGTCAGGAATTTACAGAGAGGACCGGTTTCCCTTTGCAGTGTCTGCCGTTTCTCGTAGGTGCTGTACTTTTGACACCACGGGATGATATCTTTGAAATAGATTCTCTTTTCATCCACATGAGCCGAGGCACCCTTCATCCAGGTGCGCATTTCCGTCTCATGGGGGAGAAGGGCGCGTTGCAGGTAATGATCAATCAGGGCGTGTTTCAGCCGGATTTTCTCAGACCCTTCATCAAGGTCGTCGATATTCTTTAAGGTCTCCAGGCTGATGAAATCCTCATATGTGTCATAGAACTGGTAAAGCTTAAAGGGGGCCTCGTCTCCCTTCCACATGGCAAGGGCCTGCAGGGTCCACCGGTAATTGAGGTGGTGAAGGGTATTTTCGATGTGAGATAAACTTAGGGTCTTGTCCACTGAGTGTCCTGAGGCTAAGCCTTAAACCGAAGGGTTGATCTCGGATAGAGTTAACGACCATCAGAAGTCGCAGATGTTATTAGCAGGGTAAAACAGGTGGGGATTTCTTATGGTCTCTTTAGAGCAGCAATAAATACAAACCGCAAAAGGCAAAACGTCATCAGCCCAATATTATTATGGTGCCGAAGGCGGGACTTGAACCCGCACGGGCGTGGCCCACTACCCCCTCAAGATAGCGTGTCTACCAATTTCCACCACTTCGGCAAGTCTCTCCCTATCACTGCTTATCCTGGGTTCCGCCGGTTTTCGCCGGCGCAGCACCTGTTTCTGCCGCCGGAGGCTGTGAGGGATTAACATCCTCCATGATGGAGGAAGGGCCTCCTCTCCCGAAGAAAAAGGAAAGACCCAGAGAAGTCAGCATAAATACTACAGCTATTACCGTCGTCACCTTATGGAGAAAGGTTGTTGCGCCAGCGCTCCCGAAAACAGTCTGGCTGGAACCTCCAAAGGCCGCCCCCATGCCAGCTCCTTTACCCTTCTGGAGGAGGACGATCAGGATTAAAGCGACACATACACAGACGTGAAGAATAATTATAATAGGTACCATTTAAAGGCCTCTTTCTGTCAATTGAACAGGATTTGGTAACACCAATCGAGACCTTTGCAAAACGCCCCCTTTTGGCCAATCTCAGCGCCTGCCCCGTAGCTCCGGAAGATGGTACTGGGGTCAGACTCAAATTTCAATCCTCGAAATATTCAATATATTCCTGTGGTTGAAATTTTCACCTTCCTTGACCTTGACCAAAATTGAGCATTTTTCAAAGGTCTCCAATCCTATTATTTAAACCAATATGAATTAATTTGCAATAAAAAAGTGTTTCAATCATCCTTCTTTATAACGGGCGATCTGAACAAATGAATCTCCTTTAAGGCTCGCCCCACCGACTAAGGCCCCATCGATATCCGGCTGTGACATGAGTTCGGCAATGTTTTCGGGTTTTACGCTGCCACCGTATAGGATTCGTACCAGGGCCGCTGTCCCTGTATTGAAGTTGTTCTCGATCCACTGTCGAATAAAACGGTGAACTTCCTCCGCCTGATCGGGCGTTGCAGTACGGCCTGTTCCGATTGCCCAAACCGGCTCATAGGCCAGAATAGTGGAGGGACGCATCAGTTCGTCTGCCCTGAAGTTTTGGAATGAAAGATCCAATTGTTCCTTAATCACCGCGAAGGTCTGGCCGGCCTCTCTCTGTTCAAGTGTTTCCCCAACACACAAAATTGGAATTAGACTCAGGAAAGATGCGGCCCTGACTTTAAGGTCAATCATCTCGCTCGTTTCTTTAAATATAATGCGCCTTTCGGAATGGCCTAAGATGACATGGGTGCATGTTGCCTCCTGAAGCATCCTTCCGGATATCTCCCCCGTGTAAGCCCCGCTCATCTCCCAATGCATATTTTGCCCCGCCAGAAAGATCCGGGAGTTCCCCATGGCCTGTCTGACGTGGGCGAGGTGGGTGAATGGAGGGGCTACTAAAATATCCACCCCCTCAAGGCCTTCTATTCCTTCAGCGATACTCTTTATAAGATTTTCTGCCTGAGTATAGCTCAGATTCATCTTCCAATTGCCGGCAATCATCGGTTTTCTTTCAAGCATTTGTCAGCGCACTCCAAGAATCAATAAATCTTATAAAAAGTCATCACTTAAGTATTGCCGGCCATGTGAAGGGCCAGATCTACCATCCGGTTGGAATAGCCGAATTCGTTATCATACCAGGCCAGGATCTTAACCATATCACCGATGGCCATGGTGCATGGCCCGTCTATGGTAGACGAAACCGCTGTGCCGTTAAAATCAATAGAAACAAGGGGCTCTTCGCTGAAGGCCAGGATCCCTTTGAGATAGGTCCCGGCAGCCTCTTTCATGGTATCGTTGATTTCAGTGGCGGTCGCGGGTTTCTTCAACTGAGCGACAAGGTCCACTAACGAGACGTTAGGGGTGGGCACCCGGATGGCCATTCCGTTTAATTTGCCTTCCAGTTGTGGTAGGACCAGAGCGACGGCCTTTGCCGCCCCGGTCGTGGTTGGTATCATGGAAAGCGCTGCGGCCCTCGCCCTTCTCAGATCTTTGTGCGGGAAATCCAGGAGCCGCTGGTCACCGGTGTAAGAATGCGTCGTGGTCATCAGTCCCTTTTCAATCCCAAAATGATCCAGGAGGACCTTGCAGGGGGGAGCAAGGCAGTTGGTTGTGCAGGAGGCGTTGGAAACGATATGATGTTTCCTGGCATCGTATTCATCCTGGTTGACCCCCATAACCACCGTCAGATCAGGCCCCTTGGCCGGTGCGGATATAATCACCTTTTTGGCCCCGGCCTTTAAATGCCCCGAAGCCTTCTCCCTGTCTCTGAAAAGGCCGGTGCACTCAAATACCGTTTCAATACCGAGATTCCCCCAGGGTAGATTTGAGGGGTCCCTTTCAGTGAATATCTCGATCTCTTTCCCGTTGACAATGAGGGAATTATCCGTGCTCGAAATTTCAGCGCCAAGAACTCCATGCACAGAGTCATATTTTAACAGATGGGCCAGAGTTGGAGGGTCGGTGAGATCATTTATGGCCACAAATTCAATTGCGGGATTGTTGATACCGGCCCTGAAAACCATCCTTCCGATTCTGCCAAAACCGTTTACAGCCACTCTTAAAGACATCTTCCACCTCCTTATCCCTGTGTCTTGATACTGGGTTCGATAATCAATCAGTAGCCTAATGAAACCTTCTACCTGCAGCGTTTTACTGACTTTAACTTACTTCGGTCCCTTTGACAGTATCTTCTCAATATCCCGCGGATAAAACCTTAACAGGTAAAGTCCTGTTGGGAATTTGGGCGTCAGCCTTTTATACTGCCACTGAATATTGAAGAGTTACCTTTGACAGGCACAGACATGATAATAGCATCTTCATGCGTGTCGTCGTAATAATGCGGCCTGCGGCCCACCTCCTTGAAACCCGCCTTTTCATATAGAGACCTCGCCGCAAGGTTTGAAGGCCTAACCTCTAACCATGCTGTTTGAGCCCCCGTAAATATTGAGACTTCAAACATTTTGGACAAGAGACGATACCCAATGCCCTTCCCGCGCCATTCGCGATGAACAGCTACATTCATCAAATGGGTCTCGCCGGCAAAAATCCAAAAGCAGATATATCCTGCCAGGACCTGATCGACTGAGAGGGTCCAGAGGTGAGAGATCAATCTCTCGATCTCCCTTGAAAAGGAGTTCAAGTCCCAGGGAGACGGGAACGAGCAGTTTTCAATAAAAAGGATATCAGCCTGAAATTTCGGAAAATTTTCCTCGGTTACGTTAACGAGGGAGATCATGCGGTCTTAAGTAATTTCCCGGCTAAAGTGATGCTCCGTTTGCCTGCCTGCTGGGCCCTTTCACCTAGTTCATTTAATGTCAGGTTATCCCGGTCTTTGGCAACGGCAATAACCATCGGGAGGTTAACCCCTGTCAATACCTCGAGCGTCTCGTCATTTAGAAAGGATAGGCTTAGATTGGAAGGAGTTCCGCCAAACATATCGGTAAGCACAAGGACCCCTTGCCCCTGGTTCAGTGCACGTATCTTTTCGGAAATCTCCTTCAGTATCTCCTCGCTTTCGGTTGTCTGCGTGATGGCAATGGAATCGGCTGCCTCCAGCCGTCCCACAATCAGTTCAGCGGCGTTCAGGAATTCCTTTCCCAGGTTACAGTGGGAGATGATTAGCAGTCCGATCATTGGCTCAAACCTCGTTACGTGTTTGGATGCTCTTCGGATGGGAGCTCGATTCATCCTGCAGGGACAGCTAAGGGCTCGCCCTAAGATTCTCTGTCAGATTGAATAATCGTTTGGTAAAGCTCCTCTTTAGTCTGAGCACGCATCAACTCTTTCCGGAAAGCGCTGTTTTTCAAAATCCTTGCGATCTTGGTCAGGACCTGTAGGTGTACACCGGATGAATTCTCGGGGGCCAAGAGCAGGAAGAAGAGATAAGCAGGCTGTCCATCCATGGAGTCAAAATCAAGCCCTTCCTTACTCTTTCCGAATGATACAATGGGACGTCCTACACAGTTCAGCTTACCGTGGGGAATGGCAACACCATCGCCTATTCCTGTGCTTCCAAGGTGTTCTCTCTCGACAAGGACCTTGACAAGCGTTCCTTTGTCTATATTCGGATCATGCTTGGAGATTACTTCAGCCAATTCTCCTAAGACGCCTTTCTTATCTTTAGCCTTGAGCTCAGGTATAATATTATCTATTGTGATGATTTCAGAAAGCTTCATTCCATAAACCAGCCAATTTAGATGCCCACTTCCAATCCGCAGGCCCTCCTGCCCGGAGAGAAAAAGGCCTTTCCGGATGGAAACTAATTAGAGGGCTCGATGAGCCCGAGATTGCCGTCGCTTCGCTTGTAGATAACGTTGATTTCCCTTGATTTGGCATTTCTAAAAACCAGGAAGTCCTGTTTCATCAAGTTAAGCTGCATCGCTGCCTCTTCCGGGTCCATTGGTTTGGCAAACATTTCTTCGACTTCGATCGTGGGCTCATCATGAGCCATTGCGACGGCGTAATTTACCTCTTCGTTCAAAGTATCAGCTTCACCTTTTGCGCCTTCCTGCCGATGGTTTCTGATCTTGGAGATATGTTTCTTGACCCGGTTTTCGACCTTGTCCATAACCTGGTCAATAGCCGAGTACATATCACCGGTTTCTTCAACTGCTTTTATCGGTGTTCCGTTTAGACTGAGGGTTACATCTGCTATATGTCTGAATTTTTCAACGGTCAATACAATGTTGGCTTCCAAGGGAGTGTCCAGGTATTTCTTAATCTTAGACACCTTCTCTTCAGCGTAGGCCTTAAGGCTCTCTATAGGTTCAATGTGTCTGAATGTTACCGTAATATCCATAAAGGTTCCTCCGGGTGGTAAGTGTAAAGCGCCAAATAACTTTATGTTAAAGGTTTGCCCCGTTAGAAAACCCTGTAACTATAGCGAAGATCATATGAAAAATAAACTCCTATTCCCTTAAAAACAACAAGCACCGATGCTCAAGCTTCTTACGGGGGGTTACTGTAACAGAAAATCCTTCCTCTTCCGCGACGGCAAGATACCCATTGATTCTCTGTATTTTGCAACTGTACGACGGGCAATATTTATGTTAAGTCGCTTCATCATTTTTTCAATCTCTTTATCGCTGTAGGGCTTTGCTTTGTCTTCGTTCTTGATGACTTTTCGAATCTGTTCTTTCACACTTTCAGACGCAAGGGCTTCCCCGTCAAGCCTGCTGATGGAACTATTAAAAAAGAACTTTAGCTCAAAAAGACCCTGAGGCGTATAAACATATTTGTTTGTGGTAACCCTGCTAACAGTGGACTCGTGCATCTCAATATCTTCAGCCACGTTACGAAGAACGAGGGGTTTGAGATGCGTGATACCTTTATCAAGAAATTCTCTTTGAAAGCGGACAATACTCTCTGTGACTCGAAACAGGGTCCGTTGACGCTGATGAATACTCTTTATCAACCAGGCCGCAGATCTCAGCTTTTCCTGGATGTATGCCTTTGTGTCCTCTGATAAAGGGGATTTATTCTGCAAAATCCTCTTATAATAAGCATTGATCCTCAACTTGGGCAGTCCATCCTCATTTTGGACTATTTCATAATCATCACCCACTTTCAAAACATAAATATCGGGAGTTATGTAGATGGTCTCATCGTTTGAGTAAACCCTGCCGGGTCTCGGATCCAATCCCTGAATCAGCGATACCGCCGAAATGACATCCTGAATGGGCAATGAAAGGCTGCTCGCAATCTTATCATACTTCTTTTCTTCCAGGGCCTTTAGGTGATCCAGAATCATCTTTTCAACGATGGTGCCCCCGAGATTTAGGAATCTGGTCTGAATGAGCAGACATTCCTGGAGGTCTCGGGCTGCCACTCCCACTGGATCAAAGTTCTGAATCAATTGGAGGGTCTCCAGCACTTTTTCAAAAGGATGCCCGGTAGCCTGTGATATCTCTTCCAGGGGGATGTCCAGATATCCGTCCTCATCCAGATTTCCGATGATGTGAACCCCAATCTCTTTTTGTTTCTCATCTACGTTGCTCATGTTGAGCTGCCAGATAAGGTGCGTCGAGAGATTCGTCTTGGTGTCGGTGATATTTTCAAAGGTTGGGGTATCCCTTTCCTCGTACCGGGTTTCAGCCCAGCCGGTATTATATTCTGTAATATAGGCCTCCCAGTCAACGTCATCACGGATCCGCTCCTCAACCTTCACTTCGGGTAGCTCGGGCGGTTCTTGGCCTGACGTCTCTTCCCTCTCATCTTCCCCTTCATCCTGTTCAACTTCCCCGGTCGTAAGTTCATCTAATAAAGGGTTTTCGTCAATTTCCTGGGAAATGGTCTCAAGGAGTTCAAGCCTTGACAGCTGCAGGAGTTTAATTGCCTGCTGCAACTGGGGGGTCATCACAAGATGCTGGGATAGGCCCAATGATTGTCTTAATTCTAACGCCATAACGAACCGGGTGGTACAGGTAAACTCATAGATTAAAGTTGTCTCCTAAATAAACGCTCCGGGCAATTTTGCTCTGTACGATATTTTGAGGTGGTCCCTCTTCAATAATTCTCCCCTGGTTTATAATATATGCGGTATCACATGCGCTTAATGTCTCCCTGACGTTGTGATCAGAGATGATGATCCCTATGCCCCGTTCTTTTAACTGTCTGATAATCTGCTGGATGTCATTTATGGCAAGTGGATCAATTCCTGCAAAAGGTTCATCTAACAGCATAAATCTTGGATTCGTAATGAGTGCCCTGGTTATTTCTAACCTTCGCCGTTCTCCACCAGAAAGGGACATGGCCTTCTGTTTGGCTAAATGGAGAATACCAAGTTCCGTTAAGGCCTTCTCAAGACGCACATTCCTTTCATGGGCAGGGACTTTTAACACTTCTAAAATTGCAAGCAGATTCTGCTCAACAGTCAATTTCCTGAATACGGATGGTTCCTGGGCCAGATAGCTAATCCCTCTCCTGGCCCTGAGATACATGGGATCACGGGTGATATCTTTGCCGTCTAAAAAGACCATTCCCTCATCAGGATGCGCAAGACCCACCACCATATAGAAAGTGGTTGTTTTGCCAGCCCCGTTCGGGCCCAGAAGACCGACGATCTCCTGCCGTTTAACCACTATGTTGACCCGATCGACAACCCGTTTTCCACTATAGATCTTGACCAGGCCTTCTGCTTGAAGGATATCATTCGCCACGGTCAAAGGCCCTGTTGCTTCTTTTGCTTGGAAAAGATGACGGCCCTCACCTTCTTATCCCCTGAGCTTTCCACAACACTTCGATCCTCTTTCAGAAAAAGCGTGATTCGATCACCTTCCACCGAATTATCCCCCTGTTTAACAACCGGTTGCCCCGTGAGGACCAGCTTTTCATCCCGCTGATAATACACGGCCTTTTTTCCGGTGGCGACTCCGCCTTCGCTGCGAACGATTTTAACGTCTCCTGTGGCAACGATCTTGTCTATTCTGGTTCCTTCGTCCGCACCCTTGTTTTTGTCAGCCTGCTTCTCATAATAGACTACCATCTGCTGGCAGTACACGGTAAAATCTTCTCTCTTGGCTTCAACGTCACCCGTAAAAGTGACCGTCATATTCTTGTTATCCGCTTCCAACGCTTTGGAATTAATAACTATCGGCATTGGGCTGCTTTCTCCCGGTTTTTTTTCCGGGCTTGCTGGTTGAGCGGGAGCGGACCAGAAGGTCAGCGACAGTAGCATCGCAAAAAATAGAAAAAAAGGATATGTCACGATTCTCATGGGCTTGCAGGTTCCTTGTTTATGGTGGTAGTAACATTTGAGAGTATCTTGAATTGTTCCTTTTCCAGGTCTGCAAAGAGTCCCGTCCCTTTCACGATAAAAAACGGGCCAAATATTTCAACCGGTTTTTCTGTACTCAAAAGCCCAAGCTTTTCCGAGACAAGCATGTAATCCGTAAGAATTTTGTACTGCTTGCCGTAAAGCCCCTCCAAATTTCCCCAGAGCTCGATCCTTCCGGAATCCTGGAAATAATTCCCCCTTTTTCCACTGACTTTGATCCGGGGCCTCCCCTCAGATTCAACCTTCAGGTTAAAATCGTAAAACCTTATCGTTTTCTTATCTCCGGAAAACCGGACCTCTTCAGCGTCCAGGATCCATTTTATCTTCTCATCGGGGTCGTCATGACGATAGTGAATATCCTTGAGCGCAAGCCCCTCGCCTGAGACAACACCTTTTAAAAGGGCCGTTGTTTTAGCAAGCTCCTTCCCAGATTTGGCAAGGTAAAAGGCGACCAAAAGCAGCAACGCCCCCAATCCTAAGAGGGGCCAATGTCTCTTGAAAAGGGCTTTCATCGAAATTTCATTATATCAATCCGCGCTTTGTTCTGTAAAGCCAATTCTGGGCCAGGCCCCCTGGCTCTTTAGTAGCAATTCACACGCCTCCCTTACCGCCCCGTACCCCCCCTTTTTCCTGGTAACAAAATCAGCTTCTTCACGGACCTCTTTCACGGCATCAGCAACGGCTATTCGGAGACCTGCTTCCACAAACATGGACAGATCAGGAAGATCATCCCCAATGCAGCATACCTCCAATTTCACGAGCCCTTTTTTATCAATCAAGCGCCTGCAAACTTCCCTCTTATCTGTGACTCCCTGGCATACTTCCTTAATGCCCAGTTCCCTGGCCCTGTGCGCTACTACTATTGATTGCCGGCCTGTAATGATAACAACCTCTATCCCCGCAGACATAAGCATCTTTAATCCGAAGCCATCTTTTACATTAAACGATTTGACCTCTTCTCCTCTTTCGTTCATGGTGATACGCCCGTTTGTCAAAACACCATCAACGTCAAGTATTAACAGCTTGATTTTAGCAGCCTTTTCTTTTATCAAATCCTCTACTTTCACGAATCGATTCCTTTCCTGACACACTTTCCGGCTTGTCCCGCCTGAGATATGGCGTGACGGTAGATCTGACGCAGGAGACTTTGACTGGAAGGTCAACCTTGTGAAGAAGATGATGGAAATCAGGATCTTATCAGGCTGTGTATATCCCTGAGCATGCGTACCAACGGCTCAACTTCATGAAGCGGCAGTGAATTGGGCCCGTCACACAGGGCTGAATCCGGGTCAGGATGTACCTCAATAAAAACCCCGTCTGCGCCTGCCGCTACTGCGGCTTTGGAAAGATGGCTGACAAACTCCCTCTGGCCTCCTGAACTGGTTTTCTCTCCACCGGGAAGTTGTACGCTGTGAGTGGCGTCAAATACAACGGGGAAACCGAATTCCTTCATGATGGGGATCGACCGCATATCAACCACCAGATTGTTGTAACCAAAAAAGGTCCCCCGCTCAGTAATAATTATGCTTCGATTGCCGGTGGAAGTTACTTTCGCAATCGTCGGACCCATCTCACGGGGAGAAAGAAACTGTCCTTTCTTGATGTTAATGGGTAAACCCGGCCGGGCGGCAGCCAAGATCAAATCGGTTTGTCTGCACAAAAATGCGGGGATCTGAATCACGTCAAGGACCGTCGCCGCCCTATCTATTTCATGGATCCGGTGAACATCAGAAAGGACCGGCAATCCGGTCATCTCTTTGACTTCCCGAATTATTTCAAGTCCTTTTTCCAGGCCGGGCCCCCTGAAAGAATTCAAAGAGGTCCGGTTGGCTTTATCATAGGACGCCTTAAAGATGGTCGGAATCCTTAACTTCTCACTTATTTCCCTTAAGAAACTGGCAATTCTCAGAGTGGATGCCTCATCCTCAATCACGCAAGGACCTGCAATCAAGAAGAAGGGACTATCTGTGTCAATAGTCAAATGACCGATTTTGATTTTATGCTCCATGTTCAAGACCTTATGAGAAACCGGAAACTGGGAACGTGAGACCGTACAAACTCATCCCTGTGAACAAAGGTGCCGATCTTTATTTTGAAGCCTATAGCATGGCGGGTTGAAAGTCAAGAAACGTGAACCCGGTCTGTTGCAGGGCGGTTTAAAAACTTTTGCTTGTCACGGAGGCCGATAAACCGTATCATGCAACGTTTCAGGCGTTTAAAAAGGCGCATCTACAATAAATAGAGGCAAAGGCCCGGAACTCAGTGCCTCGAGCGCTTTTGTTTACCCCGCCTGCCCTGTGGAATACGAAGTCCATTCCTCTGGGGTAGGTCCGGGAGATCGTACTGGGGCGTGAGACCCCTTATGAGACCTTTGATTTATTCACTTTAGGTAACTGCGGGAGGTGAAACAGGGATGGCGAAAAAGAGGTTTTCCAGGACAATCGATGAAATAAATCAAAAGATCAAAAAAGGGAATGTCGTGGTGGTTACTGCCAGCGAAATGACGGACATTGTCAAGAAAAAGGGCCCTGAAAAAGCAGCCCGTGAAATTGATGTGGTCACAACCGGGACCTTCTCTCCCATGTGTTCGTCCGGGTCCTTTATTAACTTTGGGCATACCAAACCCGGCATCAAGGCGTCCCGGGTGTGGCTGAATGATGTTCCCGCATATGCCGGTATTGCAGCCGTTGACGTCTATATCGGGGCCACTGAGCCGGCTGAAGACGATCCTTTGAATGGAGTGCATCCAGGGCAGTTCAAGTATGGCGGCGGGCATGTTATCCAGGATTTGGTGGCGGGGAAGCGCGTGGAGCTGAGGGCCACCGCCTACGGAACCGACTGTTATCCAAGACGTGATCTCAAAAAGAAGGTTTCCCTTGAGGATCTCCCTAATGCCATACTGCTGAACCCCAGGAACGCTTATCAAAATTATAATTGCGCCGTTAATCTAACGAACAAGACCATATATACATACATGGGGGTATTAAAGCCAAATGCGGGGAATGCCAATTATGCTACCGCGGGGCAGTTGAGCCCCCTCTTTAATGATCCCTACTATCTGACAATCGGTGTGGGCACAAGGATCTTTCTTGGAGGAGCAAAGGGTCATGTCATAGGCCCCGGGACGCAGCACAATCCTCATGTCAAGAGGGGTGAGAACGGTGTCCCATTGAGCCCTGCGGGCACACTTATGGTTATGGGGGATCTGAAACAGATGGACCCCAAGTGGGTGGTTGGTGTCAGCATGCTTGGCTACGGCTGTTCTCTTGCAGTGGGTGTAGGCATCCCAATTCCTATCATCAACTCTGAAATGGCCCGTTTTACAGGTATTGCCGATGAAGAGATTTACACCCAGATAATCGACTATGGCAACGATTATCCAAAGGGAGAGGCAGTCAGCCTGGGGCAGGTAAGCTATGGGGAGTTGAAAAGCGGTACGATCAGTCTTAACGGCCATGAGATCGCGGCAATCCCCGTGTCTTCATATGTAAGGGCCCTTGAGATTGCAAACATACTGAAGGACTGGATAGAAAAGGGTGAATTCCTGCTCACACAACCCCAGGAGATGCTGCCTACTGTCAGATAAAAAGACCGCCCGTCCAGTAAACACGGGTGGCAAGCTTTGCCAATAAAAAAGGACTTACCAATGTTGGCTAAGTCCTTGATTTTATTGGAGGCGGCAATCGGATTCGAACCGATGAATAACGGTTTTGCAGACCGCTGCCTTAGCCTCTTGGCTATGCCGCCTTTTATGGAGCGGGAAACGGGACTTGAACCCGCGACAATCACGTTGGCAACGTGAGGCTCTACCAACTGAGCTATTCCCGCATATTTTCTATTTTACAACACAGAGATGCTTTGTCAATAAAAAATCCAATGATTTTGCAGTCCGGCTACAGCAGGCTGCAGAAATCTTCACGCAAATCGCTATGTCTTGCCCGGGACAAAAACCTGGTAGAAATGTCTGAAATAGTCCCATCTTGACCACAGTGTCAGAATCAACGCCCCCCACAAGGAGAACTTGCCGGCATAACGATTCCCTCACTGACAGTGATGCCGCACAATTTCACGAGGCCATATTTGAACTTGACCCATACGCCCCGATTCCCTATACTTACGCCCGAAAAATATGCGCCTTGATTCGATTTGATCATGTGTTGAACCGCGTGGAGGAAAAGGATGTCTAAACTGTTTTGTGATGATGCGATAGATGAAATAGGGCGGAAAAAGGACAGGTGGGAAGGGGATGTGTACGACGCCGGGCGTGAACGATTAGGGAGTTTTAAGACCCTTTCCGGTCTTCCGATCGATCCCTTGTATACGCCTGGAGATGTGTCGGGACTTGACTACTCCCGCGATTTAGGTCTTCCAGGGGAGGAGCCTTTTGTTCGAGGGGTGTATCCCACCATGTACCGGGGCAGGACGTGGACCCTACGGCAGTTAGCCGGTTTTGGGCCCCCTGAAGAGACAAACAGGCGCTACAAGCTCCTTCTCGCGGAGGGTGCCACAGGGATAAACGGGGTCTTTGATTACCCGACACTCAGGGGGTACGATTCCATTGACCCGGAGTGCCGTGCGGATGTGGGTCGCGGGGGAGTTGCCATCGATACCCTGGATGACATGCGTCTGCTCTTTGATGGCATACCGGTCCAGGAGATCAGCACCTCACTGGTGACCTGCCAGCCGATCTGCAACATCAGCGTTCAGTCGATGTATTTTGCCAACGCCAGGTTAAGAGGCATCCCCTTAGACAGACTGACCGGGACAAGCCAGAACGACTTTCTCATGGAGACGGCCATCACAATCGCCCCTGAGGTCCTGCCTCCTCAGTTTTCCTTTAAATTGAGCTGTGATGCCATCGAATTTTGCACCAAGTATGTCCCGCGCTGGAACCCGGTGAGTTTTGCCGGCTACAACTACCGTGAATCCGGGTGTACTGCGGATCAGGAGGTGGCATTTGTCATTGCCAATGCCATTGCCTGTTCAGAGGAGCTGATAAAGAGGGGCTACGACGTGGACAGCTTTGCCCCCCGTCTGAGTTTCTTTCTTTCGGCCCACAGCGATTTTTTTGAAGAAATTGCCAAGTACCGTGCAGCAAGAAGGGTTTGGAACCGGGTCATGAAGGAGCGTTTCGGTGCAAAGAACCTCCGCTCCCTGTCCTTCAGGTTTCACGTCCAGACGGCAGGTGTGGCCCTGACCGCCCAGCAGCCGCTCAACAACATCGCCCGGGCCGCATACCACGGACTTTCAGCGGTACTCGGAGGGGCCCAGTCCGTCCATATCGATGGATACGATGAGGCGCTCTGCACGCCCACCGAGCTCTCTGCACTTACCGCCCTGAGGACCAGCCAGATCCTTCAGTTAGAGACCCGGGTGACACACACCATCGATCCTTTGGGTGGATCCTATTTTGTGGAGTCCCTGACAAACCGGTTAGAGGAGAAGATCGGGGCAGTCTTGGAGGAGATCGACCGGATGGGCGGCCTTGTCAAGGCAACTGAAAACGGATGGATACACCGGGAGATTTCAAATGCCGCGTATGAATACCAGCGGGGAGTGGAGTCTGGCGAGATACCGATTGTGGGTGTGAATTTCAGCCGGCAAGAGGATGAGGAACTCCCCATCCAGCTCTTTGAGGTTCCCGAGACCCTCAGGATTCAGGAGGAAAGACTGGAAAAGATCAGGAAAGAGCGGGATGCATCTCAGGTGGAGCGCGCTCTGGGCGAGATTGCCCGTTGTTGCGATGAAGATAGAAATCTGATGGAAGTAATTGTTAAGTCCGTGAAGACGTTTGTCACTGAGGGAGAGATATCTCGGACCATCAAAGGGTGTTACGGCACATGGGATATGCCCCTCTTCTGATTCTCGATACTGGAT
>JACNIU010000166.1:0-1746 GCA_014382905.1 Desulfobacterales bacterium | reverse complement strand
TGATGATTGTCGATTGAAAAGTGCGCAATTCCCAACCCGTAACCCGCAACCAAATCAGTAACCAGTGTTCAGGTTTCAGTAAACCCTGAAACCTGAAACCTTGATAAATTGCAGGATGTCGGCCTAAAAAGCAGGCAGGAGAAGGAAACAGATATGAAAAAGAGCATCAGGGTCTTGATTGCTCGTCTCGGTATGGACGCCCACTGGAGAGGGAGCATTGTGGTGGCCCGTGCCCTCCGGGACGCCGGTATGGAAGTCATCTACATCAGCAACCAGATGCCGGAGAATATCGTTCAGACAGCTTTGCAGGAAGACGTAGACGTCGTCGGGCTCAGCACGTTATCCGGCAACCATATGATCTTGGCGCCTGAGGTTGTGAGACTCCTGAGGGAGAAGGGGATGGACGGGACAGCGGTAGTCCTTGGCGGGGCCATACCTCCGACAGATGTCCCGAAACTGAAAGCGGCAGGTATAAAAGAGATCTTCGGGCCGGGCACATCCCTTGAAAAGATCATCCGGGTCATATCCGAATTGAATGGGACCAGTTCACTTTACCCCGATCTCACCTCTGACAATGAGGGGTAAAGCCGGCTTCTTCGTATGGTCCGTCCTGATGGTCAGGTGGGCGGTATAGTCCCCCCCTTTTTTGGAGATGTCCTCAACCTCCAGCCTGTAGACAAAGCCCGGGCTTATTTCTTCAAGTCGCCATCGGACCCGATCCGGCAGGTCATTCTCTATGCCGGTGATTTTCACGGGGCCTTTGTGATTGTTTATGATCTTTACATAGCCTTTGGGGACCTCCCCCATGGGCCCCACCAGAGAGACATAGCCGCCGGGATCAAGCGAGATATGCGGCTTTACTTCACCCTTTAGAAAAAGGGCAATACTTATTCTCTCCGGGTCATTGGACCAGACAATCGCCTTTTTTTCAAACTCCCCTCTGATGGTGTTGCTGTCTATTTCGAGTGTGACATTCCCCGTCCCGCCGGGAGGGATGACCCTGTCATAACGGGCCACAAAGCACCCTCATGAATGGGTCACCTTTTTCAAGTCGAGGTTAACCTTTCCCCGGTTGGATACCGTGAAGGCATGGGATAACACTTCGCCCTCGAAGACAGGCGGAAAGGTGTGTGTGGTTTTATCGAAATAGATAATCGGGCCGACTTCCTTGTGCTCAGGAATGGGTTGACCCGCGAAGGCAAAAGCGCTTGTGGTCAAAAACAGAAACGCAGAGATAATTAGAACCTTTCTGGTCATAAGTTATTCCTCTTGGTGATAAAAAAAAGTATGTGAAGTGCCTAACCAAGGAAATTTGAAATTTGAAATTTGAAATTTGAGCTGAAAGGAGCCATCCTTCTTTTTCTAATTTCTAATTTCTCTCAGAGCCATAGGCTTTACGAACCGAAGGCCAGTTTTTCAACCACAGAGCCAGCAGCCGAACCAGTGTCCAACAATGGATTGGATTCCTTTACTTTATTCATTTACACACTTCAAACTTTAGGTACTTCTCTAATTTACCCCAATGTACGGATGCGCCGCTCACTTGTCAAGCGCCTGGCTGAAGCGCCACGATAACGTCAACAGGGGCAGGGCAGGGCGGAAATGTTAGATGGGAAAAAATATTTCATTTTTCTGTTGACAACTGAAAGTGATTCGACCTATAAATTGCCACCAATAAGATAAATAAAATTCATTTACTAAATTCCATTCAGAATCATGGGGATCGAAGAAAGAAAAGAGCGCGAG
>JACNIU010000454.1 GCA_014382905.1 Desulfobacterales bacterium | reverse complement strand
GGCATGGAAAACGAAGCCCGCGATGTGGCCATGTATTTGATTCGGTCCCTGCGTTCTGAGCCTCTGATGAAGGTGGGTGCCGGTTTTGGGCTGAATCGGTACAGCTCGGTCAGTAGTGCGGTTATGCGCGTAAAGAGCAGATTGCAGAAGGATAAACAGTTTAGAAACCGCCTTGAACATATTGAAGGGAATATTCTCAAAGGTCAACAGTAGACTTGACCCTAAACCATATTGCCTTGTCGGCATCAAGGTCTTCGGTTCCGACGGCAAGACGGGCAAAGGAAATAAAGCAGACTCTGTAGATGGCCGCGAGTGATCCAAGGAGTAGCTAAATGAATAGGCGATACCCAAGGCAACTCACTTTGAATCTTATTGCCGAGGCATCAGGGGAATGGATGGAGTGCCGAGGGCTCTTTTCCACCAGTTATATTCGAAACCATGTGATGTCCGCGGATTTCATTCCAAGACCCGAGGCAGCCAGCGGGATGTATGATGCCGCGAAGGCTCTCTGGTTTGACCATTACGAGGCTCTGTGGCGCCAGGGCGAGAGGTACACCTGTTCCACCTTCATCGAACCCGCGTTGAGGCTGTTGCGATGGGAACTCCTTCCCGAAAAGGCCCTGCCGTTGGGCCAGTTCACAAAGAAACGACCCGATTTTTGTCTTTATGCCGACGCAGATGCATTTAAGACGGCTTCCATAACGGATGATCCGTGGATTGTGTATGGTCAGGCTGCGACGGTGCTTGAAGCCAAAAAGGTGAATCACCCTCTTGATCGTGTGTCGCGCAAGGATACACCGGGTTGGTTCCCAAGTCAGCAGATTCAGGACTACCTGCGGCATGCCAAAGACGCCCTTGGCAAACGCCACTTCAATTGGGCCATTTTGACGAATGGCCAGGAGTGGCGGCTTTATTGTGAACAGGCCGCCACGGATGCCACACTTGTATTCCATCTGGTGCGTGGGGCAGCTTTTTGCACGCTTGAAGATTTCCTCGTCTTTCTTGCGATGTTCAGCCCAGAGGCCTTCTTGAAGGACGAGCGTGGTCTTTGTCGCCTTGATGCAATCCGTGAACAGTCCATACATCTTCAGAGCACAATCGAGACACGGTTGCGAAGGCGTATCATTGATGTACTTGAGGATCTTGCCAACGGGTTCCGCGACCATCAAGGAAATGGCATTGAACCGAGTCAGTTCGGAGAGCTTTACGACAATGCTTTGATATTCCTTTATCGCCTCCTTTTTGTGCTCTATGCCGAAAGCCGGGATCTCCTACCAGCCAAACCGGGTGGGCCAGGGGCCAATGCCAGGTACCGTGAGGGCTATTCCCTTGCCCGGTTGGTAGACCGTGTGCGGGACAAGTCGCAGTTCGATAGTGATGCCTTTGAAATGCTCTATGAACACCTGCTCAAGCTATTCCACCTGATCAACGGTGACCGCAAGGAGCAGAATGTCGCCTGTGGTGTAACCCAGTATAATGGTGGGCTGTTCAACCTGCAGGATTATTCTGTTCTTGAGAGGTGGCGGATAGGTGACAAATCATTGGCCAACGTACTCCGCCAACTCATCTTCGCCCAACCCCCTGCCAGGTCTTCGGTCAGACAACAGAAAATCAGCACCGAGGAGACGATTGACTACGGCACCCTTGAAGTCCGCCAACTGGGTGACATCTATGAAGGCCTTCTGGGAGCCCACCTGGCTGAGGATGGCGGGCGACTTGTTCTCAAGAATGAAAAGGGGCAAAACCATCGCCAGGGGATTTTCTATACCCCTGACTGGGTCGTGAAGTTTCTTGTTCGCGAGACGCTACAACATTGCATTGCTGAAATCGAATCTCGTCAGGAAGTCCAGTCAGCATTGCGTGCGAAGTCCGATGAAAAGAAGCGTGACAACTCCTTTGCCCATGCAGTGCTTCAGTTGAACATCGTAGATCCTGCTATGGGCAGCGGGCACTTTCTTGTTCGCGCAACAGAATGGCTCGCGCAAAGAATCTTTGAACATCCTACAACGCGCCGAATGACGGAGCAAATTGTCACTGCCGGCAAAACCAAAAGGACGCGGGCCGAGATCCAGCGGGATGGGCTGGTAGCGGTATCACCGGGTCTTTCGCAGGAACAGTCTGAGATCGCGTACTGGCGTCGCCGCGTTGTAGAGGCCTGCATTTATGGCGTAGACCTCAATCCGCTTGCTGTCGAGTTGACCAAACTGTCGCTCTGGCTCACCTGTATAGCCACTGACGAGCCGCTCAACTTCCTGGATCACCACCTTCGTTGCGGCAATTCCCTTCTCCAGGCCCATGTGGATGAACTTCATCATCCGCCCTTGGCTGCCACGGAGCAAACCAAGGGCACTTCCTTCGATATTACCTCCTATCTTACGAAGACGCTCAAAGTAGTCATTTCGACGAACGTGAACATTGAAGAGACAGCCAGCACTGAAATGGAGGTGCTCAAGAAAAAAGAAATTCGATGGAAATCCGTACGGGAAAAACTCGATCCTTTCGTCATCGCAGCAGATCTCTGGCTCGCATCGCTGAACGGCCTTGCGATCACGGATTTCGACTACCAACTGGCCGTAAAGGGCATGGTTTCTCTGGAGGATCTGACTGAGGAAGAGAAAGAGCATGCCAGAAGGCTGTCCCAAGTCATAGATGGTTACTTGCAGGCCTTCAAAGGCGACTTGCGGCCATTCCATTGGGAACTGGAATTCCCGACCGTTTTTTTCGAAGAGCACGGAACCCCACGGCCAGACTCCCTTCGGGGATTCGACGCTGTGCTTGGAAATCCCCCGTATATCTCCACGCATACAAGCAGTGAACAGGCATGGCGGAAGGTCCTTCAACATAGAGCAGGCTACCTGGAAGACCTCTATGTTCATTTCACGGATCTGGGTTTTCAACTGCTCAAACCTGGCGGGACTTTCGGATTCATTGTTTCCGACACCTTTTTCACCCTTGCGAGCAAGATGCGGATGCGGCAATTGCTCCACGACAATTCCCTCTTATACCTCGGGCAGTGCGACCCATTTGAAGCCACTGTGGATGCAGCAATTTTTGTGGCCTCCAAGGGAAAGCCACTTGGGGATCATAACCTGGTCTTCATACAGGCCCGGCCACGAAAGGGTGAGCAGGGCGGGGCGATGCGACCCGAGGAGGACCTGCCCGGCTTTGCCATGACACCCGATTTTCAATGGAACGCCGGAACTACCCAGATTACCCAGCCAGAGTGCACGGTGGCTCATGCTACATACGAATCCTTGCGGCTCCATCGCGTGCCTGCAGCCCTATATCGGGCCGCCCACAAGCAGGTTTTCTTTGAACCAAGACTTGGGACGCTCAAGTTGTTTGAGCGGTTCAACGAGCCTGTAAAACGTCTGGTTCAAAAATGGTGGCCGAAAATTGAGACTTCCCAAAAGTTTGCAGACCATATTGAGGAAATCCGGGCGTATCATAAAACCCTAAGACCGGGGGAGATCACGTTGGTGGGGCTCATTGCGGAAGGTGGCCAGGGCATGCGTACTGGCAACAACGCGAGATTTTTAGGTTATCTCGAAGGCACGGCTCAGGCGCAACAGATTCTCGCAAAGCGTGAGAAATGGACCAGAGAATGGATGGGGAACGACTCTATCCGTCCGGTCTTCGAAGGACTGCTGAAGAATAATGGCGGCGATCCTCGTCGACCTACTGCAAACGGCGCGGCTTGGGAAGCGTGCCTGGAACCTCTCAGAGCCCAGTTCGGGAACGAGCGCCTCGGTCTCGGCAGGAATGCCCTTTACCGGATTGTGCCCTCCGCCCTGGTGGCAGACGAGAAGGATTTCGCATTCTCATGGAGTCGCCGCAAGAATGAACTGATTTCGCTGTGGAAGACCGACTTATACCTTGAACCGTTCTGGCAGCAAGAAGGGCTATTCGGGAAGGGGGAGTTGTCACCAAAAAGACTGCGGAAGGCCAAGAACATCTCCGATGAAGGCTTTTGCCAACTATGCATAGGGCTATTGAATTGGGTTGCCAACGAGAACTTGAAGAGAAGGGCGGGCGAACGAATCCCCAAGAGCGCGCTCGCTCTGCGATCTGGAGAAAAATACACCGACGCAAATGATGCGCCACGCATAGCCACCATCTACAATGGCCTCAGCGGCCGGGGTCTATTTGTGCCTTTTCGGAAGGGGGACCCGGCGGGGAACCGCTGGGTGGACAATGAACCACTCTATATTGATTGGTCCGCGCCTTCCGTGAAATGGTTGTTTGAGAATAGCGGCAGGCCGGAGAGCAGAATGCCAGTGGTGAGAAATGCGCATCTCTACTTCACTTCAGGCATCACCTGGACTGCTGTTGCGAACCACGTGGCCATGAAGGCCCGGTTTCAGGACCCCTGCGTCTTTGACGCGGACAGCATGCGGCTCACACCTGTCCACAGAACGGTTGCACCTCTTGCCTTCCTTGCTCTTTTCAACTCGGATGTCCTGAGCTACCTTAAAATGAAGTTCCTGAAACACACCCAGAAGTGGGAGATTGGCGACCTCAGGCAGTTGCCGATTGTAATGCCGACAAAAACCCGAGAGAGAACAATGACCGCACTGGCCCAAGCCGCTATTGATTGCAAACACCTAACCTTTTCGGGTTCTGCCCTATCCAATGAGCAAGCAGCCTTCATCAGGGCGGTCGCCCAGGAGTTGAACCGGCATGCGCCCACTTATTTGAGGCCGCCAGCGCAGCAGATGCTGCTTGTTACTGCCGAGGACGGTCTGGCTATACTCGAACTGGCTGTCAACTGGGAAGCAGAAAAGCTTTACGGGGTTGAGGGCTTGGGTCCATTTGATGAGTTCTGACTTTTTATCCGGAATTGCGAATGGATTTTCCACAACAATTGAACGCCGGACCAATAACTTTGAAGATCTCCTCCGGATGCAAGAAGATTTTCGCCCTGAGTCGGCGCTCGAAGCCCGTATCGCTGAGGATCGTCGCTCGCGCTTGAAAGCGAGACGCTGGTAAAAAAATAAATTTCTGGACATGAAGAAAGCAAATGCATATGGCACTTTAGGGAAAAAGTCTGTTATCAAAAACTCGGCTTGAGATAGAAACTTTCTCTCAAAAGTGGTAAGAGCGGGTTTTAGGGCGAAGGGGCTATCTGGAGGACCATTGGGAACGACTATGCGCGCAACAATGAATCAACGTGTTACCCTGCACGAGGGGCGGGTATTCAGGCTCGTCAGGGAAAATGTTACTTTAGAAAACGGTGTAACCATTGATCTGGACATTATCCGTCACCCTGGGGCCTCGGCGATTGTTCCGCTGACGGAAAACAATACCCTGTTCATGATCAAACAGTATCGTCATGCAGCAGGTGGTTTTATCTGGGAAATTCCCGCCGGGACCTTAGACCCGAATGAGTCACCTCTTGAATGCGCTAAAAGGGAACTGGTTGAAGAGACCGGGTTTTCAGCGAATAAATGGCAGAAATTAGGGGAAATTACGCCAGTTCCCGGCTACTCGGATGAGCGCATCCATATCTTCTGTGCAACCGATCTCGCCCCTGCCAGGCAAGATCTGGATATGGATGAGATCCTTCACGTGCATGAAGTCCGGTTCGATGATGCGATTGCCATGATCCAGAGAGGTGAGATACAGGATGGAAAAACCATATCCGGACTATTCATGGCGAGCCTCTGGCTGAACGATGGCGTACCGGCATGTTCCGTTTCAAATGCCTAAAGTGCCTAAAGTTTGAAGTGCCTAAAGCCTGCCCTAATGCGACGTGTCTGGCCAATTTAATATAGTTTACATGTTATTCCGACGTGGATTATTGAGCAAAAATCACCGGCGAACGGTCTGGGCCAGGGTTAAGGAACTTCGTGACTTTTTATGATGAATGCTTTCACAATGCCTACACGACCAATCAGACCAAGGGACTTGGGTAATATGTGCTCAAAGAATTCGACCGTCCTGCCTTCGAGAGGCACAGTAACAGTTCGCTCAGCCAAGACCTTGATCGAGAACTTTAGACAATTTGAAAATGTTAAATATTACCTTGAACTTTAGGCATTTTAGTTCACTTTAGGCACTTTAGATCACTTATGTAAAATCGGGGACGGTCATAGGAAAATAAATAAGGTGACATCACAAAAATAGGGGTCTGCTGATTGGAATATCCAATCGCCGGGTCACCTTAATACAAAGATTGGCTTTTAAAGGGCTTGCGTCCCGCCGATAGTCGGGAGAAGCTATCATGCACGGTTCTTAGGGGGCTTGGGGCTGGCAACAGCTCCCGGCTACCCGGTATTTCCGGACAGGCACTTGATAAGATCTCCAGTCCAGTAGCGACTCGTAAGGGACGAGCCGGAGTGCAGGGGATAACCGGCGGGGTGGCTATTGGGGCGGGGTCCACTTGTGCTCGTTTGGAAGGAAGGTGCAGCGAATATCAGTGACCTTAGAATTGGTGATGGTGATGGAGTAATCGTCGAAATCATCGACGTTGCTTGCGGGGCATTCACCGAGGTTTCTGCTGGTATAGCCTCCCACGGTCAGGGCTGCAACGTTGATGACCGCGTTGTCAATACTGTTTTCAAAGGCATATAGGGTGGCCGCTTCATAAATGTGCCGCTGGTTGGAGATGCAAGACTTTCGGGTCACTTCCTTCCTGATGGATATGAAGTTGGGGATTGCGATGGCGATCAAAATTCCAAGGACCACGATCACGATCATAAGCTCTATGAGCGTAAACCCATTGTGATTTTTCATGTCTGTTCCCATTTGGACGCCCTCGCGAGTTCTAAAAAGCAAGATGCGTGCCATGGTGTCCTGAGCGGTGCCCGGAGAAGCAGGTTGCTAACCCTTATCGGAATCTTATTAAGGAATTGAGAGCTTAAGTCGAGGTCGCTGACTACGGGCTGAAACTTCCAAGATCGCGTCATATTTTATTGCAAAATGCAGGGTGAGATGACGCAATTAGCCGTCAAATAAACACGCTTCCCTTCTAAGGGAAGGCCTGTTTCAGAGATATGAGAGCAATTATCGGGCAGCATTTGTAGTATACATAGAAAAGGAAAAATGAGGTGGAGAATTTCAAAGGATGCCGGTCACTCAATGGGGAAGATCTATCTCCTTAATAGATGTTGAGGCCTTTGAATTTTTCGTAAAACCTGTTAATTAGTGTGCATCCATGAAGGTTTAATTATCTGAAATAAATACAAAAAAGCGCATTTTAAGGTGGACAAATTCGCCGAAAAGTTGTTATAAAAAGAGTGCAAACAATTAAAATAACAACGAAAACGGAGAAAGGAGTCCCCAAAAAATGCGCAAAAACTATCAAAAACAGATGCCTCTCATGATTACCAGCATTGACCACCCCCACGCTACGGAGTTGGAAGGCATCAGTCAAATTCTTGATGCCAACCCTATCATTTATGAATGGGTTTTGCAAGACCTTACCCGGAACGTAACCCATACCGGCGCCGGAGCCGAGGGAATGAGTGCAGAGCAGGTTGTCAGGGCGGCAATTATAAAGCAAATGGAAGGCTACAGTTATGAGGAGTTGGCTTTTCATCTTCTCGATTCGGTCTGTTATCGTGGGTTCTGTCGAATCGGTATTGCTGATAAAGGATTCCAGAAGTCTGCCCTCTGTAACAATATTAAAACGATATCCGCTGAAACATGGGAGGCCATCAACCGTGTCCTGGTAGCTTATGGCCAGGACACGGATATTGAAAAGGGAAAAGAGGTTCGAATCGACTGCACGGTGGTTTCTTCCAATATCCATGAGCCAACAGATTCAACTCTTCTTTGGGACTCTGTTCGAGTCCTTACCCGAATGCTTGGCCGGATCAATGAACGATTTGATGAGATAGATATATCATTCAGTGATCATACCAAAAGGGCCAAGCGAAGGATGTTAGGGGTCCTGAACGCCAAAAGTAAAAAGGCCCGGAAGAAACAATACGAGGATCTGCTCAAAGTCACCCATAAGACAGTCAAGTATGCAAGCAACGCAGTATCTTTACTCAAGGTTCACCCCTTTAGTAATCTCTCTCTGTCAGCAACAGCACAGGGCATGGCTGAAGAGCTGAAGGAAGTCATCCGATTGACCTATCGAGTTATTGATCAAACTACTCGAAGGGTGATCCGTGGTGAATCTGTTCCTTCAGGTGAAAAAATCGTCTCTATCTTTGAACCCCACACCGACATCATTGTTAAAGATCGCCGGGATACATTTTATGGGCACAAAGTTTGTTTGACGGGTGGCGTGTCTAACCTCATAACCGATTGCCTGATCCTTGATGGTAATCCTGCTGACACTGAACTGACTGATCAAATGTTTGATCGTCACAAAAAAATCTATGGACATTATCCTCTCAAGGCGGCCCTGGACGGCGGATTTGCTTCAAAGCCAAACTTGACGTCCGCCAAGGGGAGAGGGATAAAAGACGTTTGCTTCGCCAAGAAACGTGGCCTTAAAGAGGAAGAAATGTGTCGCAGTACATGGGTATACAAACGACTTCGCAGATTCCGTGCTGGTATTGAATCCGGGATCTCATGGCTGAAGCGATGCTTTGGGTTTGCCAGATGCATGTGGAAATCACTGCCATCGTTTCACAGTTATGTATGGGCATCCATTGTCTCAGCGAACCTTTTGACGCTGGCCAGAAAGGGGTTTTCGGCAACCTAAGGAAATAACAACGAAAAAGCAAATGGGGCATAAAGAACTTAGCAGAAGTTTGTCCAGCTATGCCTAAAATCGCTTAGTTTGATCAGTAGGAAGGCCGGAGAGGCCCTTCTACAGTGCATCTTAGCGTTACGCCGGATCCCGTAATTTGCCAAGTACTCCAAAATCCCCCATTTCTGGATGGACACTAATTATGACTTTATATGGCAAAAATTGACAAAAATTGTCAAAAGATCTCAGATTCCTCTCCTGCTTTTTGCATCCCTAATTTTTTGTCATCTATCTATCGTGAGTTTACTACGGCTTTATAAGACTTAGGGTCAAATCTACGATTGACCTTTGTTGTGAATTCCGGTATATTTTCATCATGTCGCGGCCCTTGAGAATAGACTACCCGGATGCCTGGCATCATGTGATGAACCGTGCCCGAAGAGGTGAGAATCTTTTTGCGGATGACACGGATTACCAGCAATTTATAGAGTTGCTTCAAGAGACAGTAAAGCTTTTCCATGTCAACGTGGTTGCCTTTTGTCTGATGTCAACCCATTACCATGTTATGGTTCAAACCCCCCATGCGAATTTGTCTCGATGCATGCGACACCTCAACGGCGTATATACCCAAAGATACAATCTTCGCCACGGTCGTGACGGAACTTTGTTTAGGGGTCGATATAAATCGATTCTCGTTGACGGGGACAGCTATGTACTGCAGTTGGTGCGCTACATCCACCTCAATCCCTTAAAGGCC
>JACNIU010000359.1 GCA_014382905.1 Desulfobacterales bacterium | reverse complement strand
GCAAATTTCTCTGAGACGTTTACTCCAAAACGGGATGCAATTGTGGTTATGAACCGAGAAATCGCCGGGGCACCCTTTTCTGCCAACCCTTTTTTCGCTATGTATTTGACGGCCTCAGAAATCTCCCGGGCAAAAGCAGCCCGCACCACAAAATATCCGGTCTCCGTTGCATCGTCTCCGGGCGATTTCCCTCCAAGGGCAAAAACTTCCAGGCAAGCCAACTTTGCTTCGAGCGTTTTGATCTTTTCGCCTTCGCTCCGTGCGATATCGGCAATGGAACGGAGCATGATGATTGTTGAGACAGGCAACTCCACTGTAAGGGCTGGCAGACCAAAGGCACCACCTACTGCACCAGAAGTTGCAGCAAGCATTTTGTGCAAAAAATTCCACGAAGATACCCTCGGCCGTTCATCCATCGTTATAACCGCGAATTCCAGTGCCTTGCGCAATGATTCTTTTGTAGCCTGCTGGACCACCCGTGACCATTTAGCTGGTAGAATTTCAAAACCCTTGTCAATAGCAGTCCCCAATGCATCGGTGATCCTTGCAGCCAGGCCCGGGTTTTCTAATAGATCTTTTGCATATTTCAGATCCTCGACTTCATTTTGTGACATGGGCATTTTGATTCTCGTCTAAAACCTGAGGCGCATATAGTCAATAGAATCCCAGTAATGGGGTTTCACGTAAGTTTTTGTCAGACTTTTCAATTTGTCATAATATTTAAACCATATCTCTGCATCGCTATTATTTGAAAAAGCCCACGGTATATCTGAGATCAAACCCTATCACCAACTGTCGTTAATCTTTCTTTCCGTAGCCCACAACTTGACCCCTTTTCCCTTTTCTTTGATAGGTCTTTTCATCGGAAAGTTGCGTCATGATGCCCTTTGAGTCGAAAATTGGTCGGATTGCGCCCTCCCCCTTCATCATACCAAGCAGTTTTTGCATATGGTTGTGCCACAACGCCGGTAGGACATCCTTTAGTTCTTTGAGCCAGGACTCGGCAGCCAATGCTGTTCTGCAAGATGCGACCAAGCCTTGTAAATATGGGATGCTTTGAAGGTTTTCCTTTTGTGGGCATTCCAGGCAAAAATTCGCTCCACGGCCTGGTCTACAGTTTGAGCAGGTTCATCATCGGCCGATGCAACCCAGTGTACGGAAGAAAGGAGCTCCATACCATATGGCGTTTCAAAACCCTCAATGAGTTTCTTCACTCTCTCGAGGCGATGGTATGCCTCAGGATCATCTGCCAAGAACTCATCAACCTCCTCAGTGCCACTGGCAAGAAGACGGATGGATGCCTTTACACTACGATCACCATATCCACGTAAGTAATGCCCTTCCAATCGCTGAAGCACGAAATGGAGATTTTCAGCATAAGGCCCATACTTCTGCTTGACATACTTCAAACGAAGCGGTTCTCCAGCAACCTGGAGGAAATATGCAAGTTTCTGGATCTCCAGCAGGCTCAACCGGTAACCAGGAATAGCATACTGTTCAAGGAGCTTAATAAGAAGTGCCCTGGCACGCGTTAATGAGGGTTTTTTAGGGTCTATGGGCATTGATTCAGCCTCGGGTGTCCCTCTATGTTCGAAAAGAAGCACCTGGACATCAGGCAATTGATCGAATGCAGTTTCGATTAAATTACAGACCACAGGCCAGTTCAACCCACCATAGCCACAACCCAAAGGAGGTATGGCAATAGCCTTGATCCCTAACCGGCCGACTTCCTTGACCAAAGCGTTCAGCCCTTGCTCAATGTATTCGAGTTTAGATTTCTCTTTCCAGTGCCGCTTTGTTGGGAAATTAATGATGTATTTGGGGTTAATCATTCTATCGGTGGGGAAGATGAACATGAGTCCCGGCTTAACTTCTCCCTTTCTACAAGCATTTGCGTATGCTTGAAAGTTATCCCTGAACGCCTGTTTGAATTGGAGAGCGATTCCCTTGCCCATAACACCCACACAATTCACGGTATTAACAAGGGCTTCCACATCGGCCTCGAGCATGTTGCCTTGCGTAAGCTTAATCATGATCCCCTCCTTCTAATAATACCAGCCCCTGTGTATCTGAACAATAGGTTGATGCCTGCTGTTCTCAATCATTCTTTTCACTCTCGATTCGATTTTTGAGTTTATGACACCGATTTCACAAATCAATTTCCACGGACAAAAATCCAGAACAAAATGCTTTAAAATCTCCGTCCCGTCCTACCCCATCAAAAGGAGTCCTTTTTCCCCTTCCGTCTCCTTCTTGTATTTTATAGTCCTAGCACAATTTTCAGATCGCAATCCAGATCCTATTTCCAGCATCCTCACATGTGTTTTATTGTTTTTTGGCTGTTTTTCAATCGTCAATCTTCAATCTTCAATCCTATTGATGCTGGCTTCGTTGAGTTATCTATTTATGGACGTTTCCCGCGCGCTTCCAGCAACTTCCTCGTTCTCCTCAATTCCTCCGCAATCAGCTTCTCATCCGGCAGAACCGTTTTATACTCGGCGGCCAGGACTTTATTCGGCAGTCCGTGAAGTGCATATTTCGCGAGGGCCGAATTTTTCAGAGCGCACAAGATTAGACCGACGGGAGGATTCTCGTCAGGATGGGTCCAGTGTTCGCAGGCGTAGTTCAGATACATATGCATCTGACCGGCATCCGCGTGCGTAAATTTTCCCCGTTTGAGATCGATGATTACCAAACACCGCAAGCGGCGGTGAAAGAAAATCAGATCCACGCGGTACCATTCATCACCAATGCGCAAACGCTTCTGTCGACCGACAAAGGTGAAGTCGCCGCCGAGTTCGAGAAGAAAATGCTCAAGGTGAAGGATTAGGGCTTCCTCTAGATCACTTTCCGAGTACTCGTCCTTGAGGTCAAGGAACTCGAGGACGTAGGGATCTTTGATCTGCTCCTCCGGGGTAACGGCGTCTCCAGGTCGGGCTTTCACACCCTTTTTCAGCATGGCCGCCTTGTTTTTCGAAAGCGCAGTTCGCTCATAGAACTGAGAGTTGATCTGACGGTCAAGCTGGCGAACGGACCATCCACCACGCAAGGCTTCCTGTTCATAGAACTTCTGGGCATGCTTGTTCCTCACGGATAGAAGTCGGACGTAGGCGGACCAAGGGAGCGGAAACCGTTCTGAGATGGCCTGAACAGTCAATTCCGCAGACGGTTTCTGCGATTTCCGAGACACCGTTTCGGATTTCTTCTTGCTCAATTTCCGAGACGCCGTCTCGGAAATCTTCGCAGCCTTGTATGTCATATAAAAGCGACGCATATTCTCAAGATTGTCCGGCGAGAAGCCCCGGCCGAAACGGCCGGTCAGGTCTGCAGACAATTTCTTGAGCAATTCCTCGCCATACCCAGCCCGCCTTTTTCCTTCCTGCTCGCTTTCCACAATGCGACGACCTATCTCCCAATACGTTGCCGTCATGATGGCATTGACAGTCCGTGCTGATACTCGTCGCGCCTCCTCAATGAGAGAGACCACGCCAGATAGAAGTCCGTCATAGTCCTCGATAATTACAGGCTTCTGAGTCTTCTTCTGCACGTGCTTGATAGTCACTCGGGGCCTCCAATCCATTATCGGCTGACGCAGTCTGCCGGTTTGCGCCTCTCGCGCATCTCATCCAACAGATCCAGAATGGCATGAGACGACGCTGCGAGTTTCGGGAATCTGACCCGCCGCTTCACCTTCCGCCACTGGAGCCGCCTCCAGAGTTGTTCATCATGGTTAAACTGATCAATGAGTTCCTGATTGCCCTGCGCTTTACTCAAATCGGCAATATACCAACTGGCGATTGTAGGGATCGTAGATGGTTCCGCAGAAAATTGTCGTAATGTCATCATAATGTTTTCTTTCCGTTTTTGCCGTCTCTTGCAATTTGTGCAATTTTTGCACAGGTTGAATCACACAATCATTCACCGCTGCACGCAGCAGAAGAGTATTCCCGGACAGTCTCCTAACCCTGCCCCGATAAAACAGGCCATACATTCGCCACCCGATTAACCCTCAATCAGAAATATTAAAAGCCATCAAACAGGCTTATTTGCTTGTCTTGCTCATTTTCCTTCTTTTTCCCCGCTTGTAATTGAAATCTTTCGCTTCCGATTCAATGTGTCACATAACTTCAGGGCATAATTCTGCAGTTCCTCATTCAAATGCTCAACGCAAAAGGAAACCACCAATCCCTTGATTTCTTTTAATCGCTCATCTTTTTTGGCTTTTTCCATTGTGGTTCAGTGCAGGCAAGGGGCCCGCCCATCAATCATGATTTGTGATGATATCATTCAGTTTTTTCGGGTCGTTGCATACTGCAAATCGCCACGCTCCCATCTTGCCCCAGGCAGACACGGCGGCACACCAGTGCTTGGCCGCCTCATTTGGCAGGTTTTCCTCAGGC
Source organism: Desulfobacterales bacterium (assembly GCA_014382905.1). Taxonomy (GTDB): domain Bacteria; phylum Desulfobacterota; class DSM-4660; order Desulfatiglandales; family Desulfatiglandaceae; genus JACNIU01. The sequence continues at coordinate 5,037 of JACNIU010000359.1, read as the reverse complement.
AAAATTTAAACTATTATTACGCCTGCAGCATCTCATTCAATTTCGCCTGCCATTCATCTTCAGCGAGCACTTCGAATCGCAATACTTTATCCTTCATTATTGGGCCCAGTTCTGTCCAGCTCCTTGATTTAGCCGCACTATTGCATATCGAAAACATCTTTCGCTTATAATCAGTATCTGCGCTGCCCATCAAATGAAGCCCCTTTGTCTCTACCACATATACCTGCTCATAATCGTCCTTGTCTTCTGAGGCCGTGGCTGTAAAGATGAAATCGGGGTAGATTTTATGCTTTCGCCAGCCCTGTATAGCGTAGTCGCGCCGGGCTCGGTTCCGGTACCAGAAAAAAAGTCTTTTCTGACCCTCAAGATACCAGGCCACCGCTTTTTCGGTTTCGTTGAACTCGTCTTCGGGCACAAAGTCAAAAAGGTTTAATTGCAGTTGCTGGCCATCTTTGCGATTCAGGGTTGTGGCAGTGGGTTTAACTTTGATAGATTTTGGAAAGGTGAAATCAAATTTTTCTCCGATTACCAAAAATCTCATCTGATCGGATTCAAGCATCTGCCGGAAGATGTTTTCAGATAGCCGGTCTTTTTCCAGATCAAGCTGCTTTCGCAGCTCCTCGATAATAAATACAAAATTGTTGGCAATCATCTTGTGATTATATTTTTCTGCCAGATGTGTAAGCACAGTCTGAGCAAATTCATGGGCCATCCAGGGATTTGGCACGATATCACAAAGTTGGCGGGTCATAAAAACAGGATCAACACGAATACCACCTTCCTTTAGTTTTATCGCTTCTTTCTCCTCGATTACTTTTTTGATGTCCTCTGAAAGCGTGGCAATATGCTCGATGTCCTTTTCCTCGGACATGGAAAGTGTAAGCGAACGGACGGGCTCAAGATCAATATGATCCCAGGGTATTTGTGCAGCGATGTCCATCTCATAATTGACAGGTTTCCAACTCCTGTTACGCCGTACCATAAACACCGGCAGAATAGTGCTGCTTGCCGCCTTTTTAAATCGGTCCCGGATTTTTATTAAACGCTCCGGCTGCTCTCCGCCCTCTCCGTCTTCTTCCATATCTGGAATAATTTGGCTTCTCAGGTCTCCAAGACCTTCGCGGCTAAAACCGTCTCTTATGCTCGTCAACAACTCATTTGCTTTCTGTTTAAAACAAAACACGTAACTCTCATCAAGCTCTCTGAACTTGGTCTTGCGGGCACCGGGCTGGCGAAGTATACGTCCCACAAGCTGTGTCAAGGCATTTTTAGAAGCAGGATTTGTCAGGATAACCAGGACATAGGCAAAGGCACAATCCCACCCCTCCTGCAGTGCCTGCTTGGTAATAATATAGCGAATCTTACAGTCCCGATCCATTAATCCGCCAATATTATCAACTTCTTTAAGCTCGTCCTTTTCACTTGTCTTGACAGCTACCTCTTCAACTGGAATTCCCACTGTCTTAATAAGGTGTTCCCGGATGTCCTCAGAATGGATATAGCGGGTTTTCCTCTGCTCTCTGCCCGTCCGTTCAACCTGAATGAGACAGATCGGGCGTATATTGTTGCCGGAATTTGCTTCATACTCTCGAGCCTTTTCTTCCAGTACATTTCTTTTATTTACGCCTGCCAATAAGGTATCTTTCCAGTCCGGGCTCACCTTGTTGACCACATGAAGATCAAGCTTGATCATCTCTTCATGGTGAAGTTCTCTGCCCGATATATCAACAAGAATATTGCTCTTTTTGGAAGGGGTTGCAGAAAGTTCCGCAATCATGCAGGGGTTGAAACCACGTAATGTATCTTGAGCGCCTTCGCTATATGCCTTATGGCCCTCGTCAAGGATGATAATCGGTGACAGAGTCCGAAGCGTATTCCCCAGGGAGGTCTTGATCTGTTTTCCCCAAAAACTCTTTTCCTGGTGATAAGTATCAAGGTTGGGAATATTTTTAAGAACTTTTTCCTGTTTTTCAATATCATCTTCAGCAGGGAAAAAGTCCTGAAATCCGCCGCTGTCCTTAAAAACTTTCAAAGTCTCTTTGGTCTGGCGGTTAGCGGAAGGAAGCATGAGCATTAAAACGACAAGATTTTCTTCAACATCCAGCGGGGAAAAGCGGTCGGCCTTTTCGAGGATAACCGTGCGTCCTCCGCTGGCAATATCGAGATGCTGCCGGTAGGGATGGTCACGGTCTTTCAGACTTTGTATTGTCTGACGGTAGATCTGTGTCGTGGGCACTATCCAGAGGACAAGCCCTGTCTTCTTTTTGCGATAGACCATATTGGCAAGGTCAATCATCTTGACCGCAAGAAAGGTTTTGCCTCCGCCGGTGGGTATTTTGAGGCAAAAATTCGGCAACGGTTCGCCAATGCCGTTTTTCCTCGATTTGTATATCCGCCCCGTCCGTGCCTTCTCCCATGCCTTGGTCGGAAAATCTATTTCGAAATCCGGGATTTGCTCGGCTTTTCCCCGCCAGTCGGCTAAAAGCTCGAAATAAGTCTTTACCTCTGATAGGGCTCGTATCTGGTATTCTTTAAGTTCCATATCTCACCGCGCAAGCTCGTAAATTTCAAACGGAAGCTGCGCAAAATCGATCCGCAGTTCGTCTAAGTGCGCCTGATCCAGATATTTTGTCGGCGCAAAGACAAGCCGTCTCTTTTCCCCCGGCTTTCCAATGGATTTGGCGCGCTCCAGTGTCAAAGCGATATTTTTCAGCTTTTCAATATCCGGCTTGTAGAAAAGATAGACCTTGTAATTCCTGCTTTTGCCAACAAAATTTTTCTTTTCGTTCATGGCCTTTTGATCAAATTCCTCGCCTGTTGCCGTGTAAAAGATATAGCGGGCCAGTTCTTCGTATGTCGGCAACCCATCTCCTGAAAGAATGCTCTCCAGTTCAATGACCTTTCCAAGTTCAAAATAGCTGAATGTCCCCCCGAGTCCTTTTTTAAGATTCTCATCCTTCGCGTTCGGCACGCCTTTAATAACCCTACGAACACGCTCCGCCGTGATTTTATCAGCATAATCCTCGCATTCAACGAGGATGAATTTTCGATTGCCGCCGTCTTCCTTATTGAGGGAAAGGACGGCATGGGCGGTTGTGCCGGAGCCGGCGAAGGAGTCGAGGATAATGGAATCCTCATTTGTGGAAAGTTGAAGCATCCGTTTAATTAACCGCACGGGTTTTGGCGTTTCAAACCCAAAGGTTACTGCGTCACTAAAGATATTGTTAAAGCCCTGTTGGGCTTCCTGATTATCACCCACCTCTTCGCGCAACCAAAGAGTTACAGGAACAATTCCTTGCTGGACTTCAGAAAGAAATCGCTTGATTGATGGGACATTGCTGCCGCCTTTACCAAACCAAATTCTGTTATCTTTAATTAATTCATCGAGTCTTTCTTTACTAACACGCCAGCATTTTCCTTTAGGTGGCAATACTTTTCTACCGGAAGGTGTGATTATCTCATAATCGTAAGCAGCAGAATATGTTTTTACATCCAGTCCACTAACTTTCCAACGTCCTCTTGGATCATTGTCAGGGTTTTTGTAGCGACTATCCTGTAATTCAGTACGGGGTAAAAGATTTCGCGTCCAAAGACTGAGGTTTTTTGCATATAAAACTACAAAGTCATGCATGTCTGATAAATATTTTGCATCATTGCTGGGGGAATATTTCTTCTGCCAAATAATATTTGTAACGAAATTCTCCTCACCAAATATCTCATCCATCAACATCCTAAGATGATGTTGCTCGTTGTCGTCTATCGAGACAAAAATCACCCCGTCATCACGTAACAGCTCCCTCAACAACTTTAATCGCGGCGTCATCATACAGAGCCATTTGTCGTGACGGGTAAGGTCCTCGCGATCAACAACCTTGCCGAGCCACTCCTGCATCATGGGGGAATTGACATTATCATTGTATGCCCATTTCTCGTTGCCGGTGTTGTATGGCGGATCAATATAAATACACTTGATTTTACCGGCATAGAGCGGAAGCAACGCCTTGAGTGCCTTCAGGTTGTCCCCGTGGATGATAAGATTGTCATGCAGGCTGACTTTATCCTTTAAACTCTTATCCTTTTTCGGAATCAGCTCATGGTACTTGACAAGCAGATGATGGTTTTGAACAAACGATTTACCCTTAAACTGAATTTGCGCCATGGTATTTCTCCATTTGTGAGACTTATTCCTTTTTATAAAGAATCGAAAACTCTCTCTTTAAAAACATCACCGATCAGTCTACTCATGAAAATATCCTCTTTTTTTCCTTACTCTTTTGTTCGCGATATTCAAGAGCAGCTTTTTTATAAGTACGAGTAATTCTATCAAATTCTGCTATTTCCTCCTGGAGCAAATCAATATTTAATGGGGTTTCATGAAACTCTGGTGAATGAGAGTGACCTTTTTCATATCTAGATAAAAACGAGTAATGCTCCTCAATTTCTTTAACCAATTCTTCATCGAAATATATATGTGATAAGGCAGTCGCCTTTATTTGTTCACGCCAGCGACCGACGACATCGTTAAATATATGCCGCTGGATAAAATCCTCGTATGCAGCACGTAATGACCCAATTCCTAACTCCAGTTTTTCCATTTGTGGCGATCCAGCAAGCATTCTCGCTTCTTCTAAATATTTTCTTGCCTGCTTTGCCGACGCTTTTTCATAATGCTCATAAGGGAAAACGGTACGGTTGACATACCCCGGAATCTTTTTGTCTGGATCTATGGAAATGGTGGCTGCTGTAAAATCCACCTTTTGGGAAATGGCTGCCTCAGCAAGGTGATGCGTAAACAGAATATCATGAGTAAATATTATGACCTGTCTTGTATTTGCTTCTTCAGCAAGTCGTTTTGCTATTTTTTCTTTTCGAATATGGTCAAATGAGTTAACCGGATCATCAAATATAATGCCCAAAGACTGCTCATTAAGCCCAATTTCCGTCAAAAAATCAGCTAACGCCACCGCTGTCTGTTCACCTTCACTTAATACCCTTGAAGGATCAAGAATTAACCTGTCAGGTGATCCAACAGCAAGT
>JACNIU010000269.1 GCA_014382905.1 Desulfobacterales bacterium | reverse complement strand
TTCGTGATACCCTTTTTTCGCCTTTTAACCATCTGGGTTACCTCCTATCTTTGGGATTAATGTTCCGAAAACCCATTATAATAGGAAACCCAGATGGTTTTTCAATTATTCGTCAAGTTTGTGTGCAAAATTCAGGTATGACGTTCCGGAAAATATTGGCCGGATTGATACCATTGGCGTGGACCCTGACTACCAAAGAAAGGGCATCGCAAAAATCCTGTTCAGGGAAATGGCTAATAACCTGAAGAAAGTGGGTGTAGATACCATAATTACATTTGTAACGCGGCGGGACTGGATTCTCTTGAAATTTTTTAACAGTATGGGTTTCCAGAAGGGTGATATGATAAATCTTGAGTTAGATATTTAGATTCTTAAACCCTCCACCTCTGGTGGAGGACCCGGAAAGGTTCGGCCGCGCCGTCCTCTCCCACGTCATAAAGAGTTTTACCTTTTAAGCCCCCTTTGGGGAGTCTTCCTGAGGCCTTCCAGGCGAATCCGTATTACTTAAGGAGCAGCGGCATTTGTCTGGGTGCGGACCTGGCTACGACCCTCTCGGGTTGCGCAATCTCGCTTGCGCATGAATAACTACTGGTTGTTAGTTATTAAGGCAGCGTCCTTCATTGACGCTGCCTTTTTAATTCTATTCTCGAACACCCTGAAAAAGTCAAGTATGCAAGAATGGTTGCATTGGGTGGGCCTCCAATCCTCAAAACCTCTTTCCAACAACTAATCGACCAGTTTTTATAGTCTATGTATGAGATATATTTCCATTTTTGTAACGAAAAGGGCCTGTGCGGTGTGTAACGTATGAGAAGGCCTCAAAGCGATCAAATTCAGGTGTAATCTTTAGGCCTTTTTGACCGCGATGGAGGTTTGGGTCGCGATTGCTTTTCAGCGTCTGTTTCTGAGGACAAAGGTCAATGCAACTGCAATGAATACTCCACCCGCGGTGATCAGAAAGGCGTCATTGTAGCTGCCGGAAAGATCAAAGAGATAGCCCGCCAATACGGGTCCGATAGCGAATCCGATACCATCTGCCACCGAGAGGCTGCCATAAATCGTTCCCATGTATTTCACACCGAAGATGGAAGCAGTCAGTCTGGGAATCATAACCAGGTTCCCGCCGTAGGCGATGCCAAAAAGGAATGCAAAGAAGTAGAACACCCCCAGGCTGCTCATCCGGGAGAGCCACAGTATCATCACACCCTGAAGAAATAACCCGCAGAAAAGAACCCGGTTGGCACCGACTCGGTCCGAAAGAAACCCTGCAGTCAGCCGACCTGCAATACTGCAAAGCCCCATTATGGTCAGCAGGCTGGCAGCACTCATGGGCGAAATGCCGGTGTCCCTCGCATAGGGTACAAGATGGGTGATGATCAAACCCAGGCACAGGATGCAGAATCCGAAAATGCCGAAAAGCGACCAGAATTGGCTGGTTTTGAGTGCCTGGAACAGTGAAATGGCGCGGTTATTGCTGTCGGAAACGTGATTAGTATCGATTTGCGGGTTTCCTTCATGGGCCGCAACATAGTCGCTTTCGGGAAGCCGCATCACGAACAGGGCGATAGGAATATAAATCAGCAGGATCAGCGCTCCCACCACAAATATCCCTGTTCGCCAGCCAAACTGAGTTTCGATGGAAGTTACCATCAGTGGTAAGGTGGCAGCACCGGTTCCGATACCGGCGGATGCAATCCCAAGTGCCAGTCCCTGTCGTCTCACGAACCAGTTAGCAATCAGTGATAGCGGCAGAGGTATAGCAGCACAGGCCCCTATGCCCGGCAGAAAGCCGATAAAAAGATACATTTGCCACACCGTTTGCACGCGGGAGCCCAGCACAAATCCCAATCCCATTAGACCCGCCGTGACAATGGAAATCCATTTATACCCAAAGCGATCGGCGATACTGCCGATCAGCGGTACGGCGACAGCATAGGTGATCCCTGAAACGAAAAGAACGCCTGAGATGACACCTCGCGCCCACCCGAACTCCTCCATAATGGGTACAAAAAACACACCAAAGCTGTAAAAGGACCCACAAGAGACGGCAACCATGAAAAATACGCCTGCCACCACAATCCAACCATAATAAACTTCCTTTTTCTCACCCTGGGCGCGGCCCGGTTCCAGTTCATTCATGATTTACATCCGTTTATCGTTTTTTCAGCCTTAACCGATGTTATACACCCCTCATCGGCTCCAGGATAGGCAGTCCAGATTCCTGTAACACTGCGGACGTTTATATGGTAGCCCGGAAAAGTTTTTTTCCGTTTGTCTCCCTGTTTTTCTTTTCCTCTTAAGTTGTAATCCTGAGGCCATGATTGTTTATTTGTCAAAGACCGTTCAAAAGTGTATGGCATGAATACGTTTCAGTCAATAAGCGGGCCTTGAACAAAAAAAATAGTTTGTCAAGACATGCTGATTATCCATGAATGCTGTCAGTCCACCTCATGGCTTCCTCATCACTCACTTTTCCCACAGCCTCTATTTATGCTTAAGATAATTTTATGTTGCTTTTCTCCAATTTGCATATTACAAATCACATTTAGCACAATAATAAATGGAAAGAGGATATATTATGCCTGAGATCATGACCACCAAGGAATTGGCAGAGTATTTGAGGTTACACCAGATTACGATTTGTAAATTTGCCGCTGAAGGTAAGATCCCTGCAGTTCGGGTCGGTAGAGTCTGGCGGTTTGACAAAGAAGCTATTGATAAATGGATCAGTGAAGGTCAGAGCAAAAGCGTGCCTAAGAGGAGAAAGAAGTAAACCGTATAACTGAGGTTCTATCAGTCCCGGGCGTTTGGGGCAAAAGGAGGAAAGAAATGAATAGAGAAGATTTGGTGAAATTGGTTTGTGAGAAAACAGGCATTACCCAGAAAGCTGCAGAACAGGCACAGAAAGCGGTCATCGAAGGAATTTCCTCAACTCTTGAGAAAGGGGATTCAATTTCTCTCGTTGGATTTGGGAGTTTCAAAGTAGTTGAGCGAGCAGCCCGGGAAGGCCGGAATCCGAGTACAGGGGAAAAGATGCAGATCCCGGCGTCCAAGGCTGTTAAATTCACACCGGGCAAGTCGTTAAAGGAACGAGTTCAGTAAGTTGAAGGGCGATATCTATAGCCAAACTGCCTGCTGGTGATAGTGGACGCATTTGCAGTATGCAGGGCTTCGGCTTAAAGGAAAAAGATCGAAAAAGTCATGACTGTCAACCCAATGAAATAGCCATAACTGCTCGCAATTTATGAATAGTTGATTTGGCAATTTTGCATGGATTTGGCTGGTGTGGCGTGCAAGTATGATGCGAGACCTTTGAAAAATGCTCAATTTTGTTCGAGTTCAAGGAAGGCGAATATTTTAACCACAGGAATACACTGAGTATTTCGAGGATTAAAATTTGAGCCTGACGCAGAAATCGGGCAAAAGGGGGCGTTTTGCAAAGGTCTCGATGCACCTATAGGTGACTTGGCATATCACAAATGCCGCCATTTTTTAGATACTCTCAATAATCTATAAGGTTGGGTCCGACAGAGTTTATAGAAGGTCAAGAATTCACAAAATATCGTGAGCCATGTGGAATCTATGATATTCAATATTATAGATTCAATCTAATACATGTGTATACAGGAAATTCATGAAAAGATGTAGCTGGGTAACAGATGACCCAATATATATAAAATACCATGACAAGGAATGGGGAGGGCCTCTTCATGATGACACAAAACTTTTTGAAATGCTTATTCTTGAAGGGACTCAAGCTGGGTTGAGTTGGCTCACTATTCTCAAAAGACGTGAAACATACAGAGTTGCATACGATGGTTTTGATCCAGTTAAAATTGCCACATGGAATAGCAAAAAAATTAGTCGTTTACTAAAAGACCCTGGAATCATAAGAAACAAACTTAAGGTAGAAGCGGCAATAGTTAATGGCGTAGCGGTTTTTGTTACTCAGTAGTCATAAAGAAAAGCTTAGTAGATGCGCCTGCCAATAGCTACTGGTTATCTTAAGCTATGTGCGTGGTAAAAGGGCGCTGGTAAAAAACTAAGAAACTTAACATATCAAAGTGTTGCGGCGACTGTTGTGGCTTTCGCCGTGCGAAATTAATCTTTGCCTATTCCTCTGACTCGGGTTTGAAAGAAGGTGGGGGAGAAATTAGCGCTTTGGTTAAAACAAAAGCTGCTTGTAGTGCCGATGTAGGACAAAGCGGAAAGCATTCCTTGCAGTCCCAGCACTCCTTAGATGCTATTTCCGGAATGAAACTGATCTCTTTCCTTGTTCCTCTGTCAACAAATCCAACAGCGTTCTTCTTCTTGACCTCAGCACAGTATCTTACACATAGACCACAATGAATGCAAAATGAGGCCTCTTTTTCAAAACGGTCTTTGTCTGCTCCATACTCTTGAGCCAAATCCTGCAATTCCAAAGCATCTGGAGCATGAGCCAGCAACAGCTCCAAAATCATTTTGCGAATTCTATCTACCTTCTCAGACCGGGTTCTTACGACCAAATCTTGTTCTACCGGGTAAACGCAGGAAACAACGAGATTTGTCCAACCGCGAACTTCTACTTCTATGGAGCAAATTCGGCAACCCCCATAGGGTTCCAATTTCTCGTGGTGACAGAGCGTGGGAATAGATATCCCCGCACTTTGGGCTGCCTCCAAGACGGTCATCCCTTCCCTTGCTTCAACTTCTTTTCCATCAATCTGTAAAAGGATTTCACTCATTTTTCTTTACTCTTTCTGATGATAATTCTTTCTTCTTCAGGGATAGGATCCGGAACGGGCTCGCCGGAAATCTTCTGCACCGCACCAAAGCGAGGGGGGCAGACTTCGAAGCAGGTTCCGCACTTTGTGCATTTCTCCTGATCGATTACATGAAGCTTTTTCTTGCCGCCTACAATCGCCTCTGAAGGACATTTTCGAAGGCAAATCATACAGGCCTTGCACTTATACGGGTCAATATGGTATGCGATCAGCTCCTTGCACGAGAGAGCCGGGCACCTTTTCTCCTTGATGTGTGCCTCATACTCATCTCTGAAGTAGCGTAAGGTGCTTAGAAAGGGGTTAGGGGCACTCTTACCTAAAGCACAAAGCGCGGCTTCTTTGGCTGTCTCAGATAGCTCCCCCAAAAGCTCGATGTCGCCCTCTTTTCCCTTTCCTTTGGTGATATTCGTGAGAATCTTATGCATCTGCCTCAGGCCTTCACGGCATGGGACACATTTGCCGCACGATTCATCCGTGAGGAAGTCAATGAAGTACCTGGCGACATCAACCATACAGGTATCTTCATCCATTACAATCATCCCACCTGACCCCATCATTGAACCGGCCTTGGTGAGTTCATCAAAACCAACTTCCAAATCCAACAGTTCCTCGGGGATACATCCTCCAGACGGTCCCCCGGTCTGCACTGCTTTGAATCTCTTGCCTCCAGGGATTCCACCGCCTATCTTGTAGATAATATCTTTCAGGGTCGTGCCCATGGGGACTTCCACAAGGCCGGTATTGGTTATCTTACCGACCAGAGAGAAAATCTTCGTGCCCTTGCTTTTCTCAGTTCCAAATTGCGTGAACCAGTCAGCGCCTTTGTTGATAATCAGCGGCACATTCGCCCATGTCTCAACATTATTCAACACGCTGGGTTTATCCCAAAGGCCCTTGACGTTGGAGCGGATGTACTTCGGCCTGGGCTCTCCTGCCCTGCCCTCCAATGCCGTCATCAGAGCAGTCGATTCACCACAGACGAAAGCGCCGGCTCCCTGGTGGACTTTAACAGTGAAATCAAAGCCTGTGCCAAGGATGTTCTTTCCAAGAAAACCATGTTCCTCAGCCTGCTTGATAGCGATGGTCACATTTTCCACCGCTAAGGGGTACTCCTGTCGAACGTAAATATAGCCCTCGTGGGAGCCGATGGCATAGGCTCCGATGGTCAACCCCTCGAGGATTGAGTGGGGATTCCCCTCGAGAAGGCTCCTGTCCATATAAGCGCCAGGGTCCCCCTCGTCTGCATTGACGATCACATATTTTATTTCGCCAGGGGCATTGCGGGATCCTTCCCACTTTCTCCCTGCGGGAAAGCCGCCACCTCCCCTCCCTCTCAGGTTGGATTTTTTGACTTCCTCCAATACTTGCTCGGAGGTCATCCGGGAAAGAACTTTGGTTAACGCGGAATAACCATCGAGTGCCAGATAGTCATCGATGCTCTTAGGATCAATATTACCGTTGGAACCGAAAACAAGCCGCTCCTGGTGCTTGTAGAAAGGGATTTCAGATTCATGAATGATCTTTTCTTTGGTGCTGGGGTCGGTATAGAGTAAACGCTCTATGACCTGCTTCTCCTTTATGGTCTGGGAGACAATTTCAGGAACATCCTTAGGCTCTATTTGTAAATAACAAATTTCCTCAGGGTGAATAACGATAATAGGCCCCCTCTCACAAAAACCATGGCAACCCGTCCTCCTGATGTCCACCTCAGCACTTAAGCCTTGTTTTTTAATCTCCTCTTCAAGACTCTCAGCAACTTCTCCACTACCCGTAGCATGGCAAGCAGATCCGGAACAGAGTGTAATACAAGGTTTATTCGGGTCTCTTTTCGATAAGATGCCCTGTCTGAATTTTTCCAATTCAGCGGGTGAATTTATCCGCGACATAATTTTATCCTACTCATAGTTTTTTAACACGTCTGCTGTCCCGCCTGGCGCCATCTTACCGTGAGTCTTCCCACCGACTTCCATCACCGGCCCTAAAGCACAGCAGCCGAGGCAGTTAACGGTCTCCAGGCTGAACTTCAAATCCAGGTCCGTTTCGCCAGGTTTAATCCCCGTCAGGTCTTGCACCGTGTCAAGGACACGCGTCGCACCACGAACATGACAGGCCGTACCCACACAAATGTGAATTTCATGACGGCCTTTAGGAACTAAACTAAAGGCTTTATAAAAGGTAGCGATATGCAGTATCCGGGTTAGAGGAACCTGTAATTTTTCGCTGACCCTCTCTAATGCTTCCTTAGGAAGCCAATGCTTTTCGCTCTGAATCTCCAGTAATACTTGAATGAGTGAACTGGCTTCGCCCTGATGTTTATCAATAATCTGATCGATTCTATCGTTATCCATAGCCGCTGTCCTAATCTTCTTCTTTCCCTTAATCCACTGGCTGGTCTTTCACCTTAGGCGATCGCATAACACTTCCGGCTTTCATCGTACCTGACGAATCCTTGCCTTGATGAACTATTCATGTATTTTGATACTTCAGACGGGGTTAGGCCTAAACTCTCAGAGATTTCTCCAGTTGATAGGGATTTTTCTCGCAGGAGTAACATAATTTGGCTTATCGCCAATTTATCACCAATGAGTTCATTAAATAACCTGTTTACCTCGTCACTGGTGAAAAATTGATTATACGCTTCTTCCGATTTAAAAGGGACTCTCAGCCGCTCCCTTTCCACCAGCTTAATGTAGGGGATTAACTTTGTAACTGCTTCAAGTTTGAACTTTAATCCATTTTCGTCTATCCCTTCGCTTTTGCCAAGTGGTCCTAACTTCTCCACCTTCTTACAAAAATCATTAATAACGTCGACAAGAAGGATTCCGTCACCGGAAGACATAAATTCGATACTTAACCTTTCCGGGTATAGCCCTATATGTTCCATTATTTTTTTACATAGATACGTATTGCCCAATGCATCGTAATTTCCATGAGTAATATAATTACATTCATTAAGACGGCAACCACCAATAAACACCCCATCCATTCCATTTGAGAAGGCTCTGAGTACAAATTCCAGGTCGACTCTACCGGAACACATGACGCGAATAAGCCTGATTTCAGTTGTATATTGCAGTCTGGAAACTCCAGCCATGTCAGCAGCGCCGTATGCTCACCAATGACATACAAAACCTAATATTCTTGGTTTAAATTTAAGCCCTGTACTCATTCGTTCTCACCTCCTTTTCCTGGATACTGGATACTGGTTTCTGGATACTGGATGAAATAAAGACTTCTTTTTCATTTTCTTAAGCCACATAAAAAGCCATTTAACTGATGCTGCTCTGAACCAATGTAGCCAAGTTCTTATCCAGTTCTTATCCAGTATCCAGTATCAAGCATCCAGTATCCAGTATCAAGCATCCAGCATCCAGCTACACGTCTCCAACCGCCGCATCAAATTGCTGTATGATCTCTTCCTCTGGAACCGCCGCATCAATTTGGCTCAAGAGCTCTTCATCGGTAAAGTGCTTTAGAAAAATAGCATTTGTTGGGCACTTTGCGTTACAGAGACCATCTCCTTTACAGAGAATAGGATTCACCCAGGCCTTTTTGCCTTGTGGTGTCTCACGAAACTCTATGGCACCATACGTACAGGCTGAGATACATGCCCCACACGATACACAATCGTTCTCTTTTACCTCGCAAACAAAACCGGAGGCGGTGACGGTATCTTTTGAGAGAAGCGTTAAGACCCGGCCTGCAGCACCATAAGCCTGGTTAATCGTTTCCTTTATATGTTTAGGATAGTGAGCCGTTCCACAAAGAAAAACGCCATCTGCAGCAAACTCAACCGGTTTTAATTTGACATGGGCTTCCTTGAAGAAGTCATCCGGGCTCAACGTTACCTTGAAGTGTCCGGCGACCTCCCTGGTTGCTGCGGCGGGAATAACAGCGGCAGCCAGAGAAAGGAAATCGGCATGTATCGCAAGCTTCTGGCCCAAAATGGGATCGGTTGCAATAACCCTCAAAACAGGCTTACCTTCCTCTACAGCAGCTTCCACCTGGGGCTTGTCATCCGGCTCATAACGGATGAACTTTACATCTTTCTCTGACGCCTCCCGGTAAAAATCCTCACTAAACCCATACGTTCTCATATCCCTGAAGAGGATGTATATATCCATCTCGGGGTTTATCTCTTTCAGTTTCAAGGCGTTCTTTATGGCATGGCTGCAACATACCCTGCTGCAGTAATTTCTGTCCTCATTTCTACAGCCTACGCATTGGATCATCACCAGACTCTCGGCCTTGATTACCTTTTCTTCTCCTCTGGCGATCAGCTCCCCCAACTCAAGGTGGGTCACTACCCTGTCATCGTCTCCATAAAGATATTCGGTAGGCTGATATACATCAGCGCCTATTGCAATGACGGATGCACCATGTTTTATCTCTTTGACGCTACCTTCAGTTTCCACCGTAGTGATGAAATTGCCCACATAACCGGAGACGTCTGTGATGGTGGCTTCATGGGACACATGTATCAGGGGGTTATTATAAACCGCGCGTATCACATCATTCAAATATGCTTGAACATCCATTCCTTCCAGGGTGGTGTGAATTCTTCTCGCCATCCCCCCCAGTTCTTTATCCTTTTCCACCAGGTGAACCTCATGCCCCTGGTTTGCAATGGAGAGCGCACAGGTCATGCCGGCGATACCGCCACCAACCACCAGGGCCGTCTTGTTGACCGGCAGATCAAATTCCTGTAATGGCTCCAAATAGCGAGCTCGTGCTACCGACA
>JACNIU010000300.1 GCA_014382905.1 Desulfobacterales bacterium | reverse complement strand
ATCTAACGATGCCTGAATTCCAGCAATACCCGCACCGACAACCATGACCGACCCTATAGGATTGTCTTGACCCATGATTCGTATCTCCTAAGTTCTTGATTCGGTTAATTCTAAGATGTATTTCTTATTTCGTCGGTACTCGCCTGCAACGTGGGGGAAAGACCGAAGATATTCATATATTCTTTGCTTTTACCAGGCCCTTTTGTGAACTATTTTACATGCCATAACCGGCGCTTTAGTGTCAAGAAAAATATTGGAACTTTCAATTTGGTTCCCAACAGAAAGACATAGCGCCTTTTAGGACTTAAGTCGTCCACATCTTGTCGGCAGAGCCGGACGCAGCGCATCGAAATTCTTCACAATAGTCCAATGAACAGCAGGTTGCCTGAAACCGCGGCGTCAACCCCAGTCTCCTGGCCTCATCTATGGCCTGATCAGACCACACGGCCATTCTGTTCGCGCCGGCCCTTATGGCGAGGAGTTCCATCAGCAGCCCTTCTCTGTTTCTGGGCCTTTCACACCCCAAAGAGATAGGCACTTCAGGCATCAGCAATCTGGCCCTCGCCACCAGACGGCCCACGTCTAACGGTGACGGAGGTTTCGCACCTTCCATAGGCGTCCCTTTCATGGGGGTCAGCACAACGATAACGAGGGCGGCAGGCTGATGATGACGGATGATTTCAAGGGCGTTGTATTCCGCATCAATCTTTCCATGGGCCAGCCCGGCCACGACGTGAGGCACGAGTTCAAGGCCACTCCGCTTGATGGCGCCCAATGCGTTAAGGACAGGTTTCAGATCCTTCAGATGGTAAACAGATCTGGCGGTTTCGTCGTTACCCATTACGTCAACAAGACCCTGGCGTATTCCGGCTTCTTTAAGCTGGTTACAGGAGCGATCGTCAGGAAATCCCGTGTGGACGGAAAGAAAGAGATCGGTCTGTTCCTTAATTCGTTTGATCGCGGTTAGGTAGGTCTCCCACGGAAGCCTCCCCTGGGGATTGGACCCACCGGTTAAGAGGACGCCATGCGCCCCGTTTCTTGCAAGTCTGATACAGCGTTTCAGCAGTTGGTCAGGCCCGTTTGCCTTCAACATTTTTTGAAGGAGTTGACCCTTGCAGTGATCGCACTGGAGATCACACCGGTCCCCTGTGATGGATATGGCCGGGTATCGTCCCCGGATATTTCCGTATCTGATCATACCCGGGAGGTAAAAAAGAAAGGTGTCGCCATGGTTTTCCCTTGCAATCTCCCATGCGGCCTTGAAGAGCGACCTGTCTTCCGGGGAGAGATCGGTCTGGAAATCGTGCGCCCTTTTATGGATGCTTTTCCTTGACATATGTGTCCTTTTGTAGGATTCAGGAATTGCGGAATTGAGTGTAATTCCCGAACCTACTTCCTTATCAAATCGCCGAATCCTTGGGTTTCTATACAAGCCTTGCTGCTGGTCAGAAAAGCGGATAGTTTGATCGAAAAGGAAATTTTTAGCGGTGAAGTTTCAAAGGAGGTTTCAGTTTTTGGGTGTCACGCGTTACCAGCATCCAGCATCCAGCATCCAGTATCCAGTTTCATACAAGGAGGGTAGGCCAATGAAAGAAATAAATCAAGCATCACATGATCGAGTCTTTAAAGGCGTACTGACCCTGTTGATATCCGTCCTCCTCATTTCATGCGCGTCTATTCCTGAATTACAGGTCCTTTATCAGCTTCCGCCCCTGTCAACGCAGTTGGAAGGGCGGTCCGTGACCTTGGTGATTGACGATGCGCGGGCATCAAAGACGATTTTGGGCAAAGGGGCAGAGGAGGAGTTTAAAGGGTTTTCAGGCAGCATCTCCCTGAGTGTTGCAGATGCCAATAAAAAGGGATACAGGGTCGGGATATTCCGGGTTCCTCAACTGATGAGGGAGGCGTTCGCAAGAAAGCTGGAAACCTCAGGCGTAAAGGTGCTTTCAGAGAAAACGGTGGGCGTACCCCTGTTGGTGATCGTCCTGAAGGAATTCTCCCTTGATCTCGTGGGACGCGAATGGCTTGCTAAAATGAGCTATGAGGCCAGATTGAAAGGTGAGAAGGGCGCGGTCGCAAATCAGATCATTAACGGGAAGGCCGAACGATACAAATTGATAGGGCGTGACAGCGCTGATACGCTTATGGGAGAAATCTTTTCTGACATGGTAAATGCACTGGATCTGTCCAGACTATTTAAACAGGCCGGCCTTTAATTTACCCCCCCAATCTCCATTATCGTGATGGTTTCTCCGCTCTCCTGCGAGTCTTACCCGGGTCCGGTCAGAGGTATAACTTCGTTGATGCCTTGACATCTGCCGGAATCGACTATAAAAGAGACATCATTGCCGATCAGGTGAAAGCGGCTGATGCCCCGGGTCTCCTCCGGGATGGCCGGATAGTTCTTTTGTGCGGCGGGTCACCCCGGCAGTGCCATCAAAAAAGCTAACCAAAGATATTTGAAAATTCGAATATCGAACAACGAACAAGGAATTACGAACCGCAGAAGTTTTGAGGGGCGATATAAAGGAGGTGTAAGTTTGGGACATGAAATCATTTTAAAAGACGCCTATAAGGGATACACCCTTGATCAGGACAAGATCTTTTCACCTGAAGAAACCGTCCGGCGTTTCAGAGATAAGTTGAAAGAGGTGGACCTGGATATCTTGGATGAGACCTTCAGGATCGATAACGGGAGGCTGGATATCCCCATTTATTTCAGTGTATGCGGCCGTGATGCCAAAGAGGTCATCGGGACCAAGAAGCAGATGGGGAAAGGGGGTACGCCGAGCCAATCTGAGGCGAGCGCTGTCATGGAATTGGCGGAACGATTCAGTTTCTTTAGTTTCTGCAAGAACCCGGAGAATTTCATTGTTGAAGAATACAGGAATATCCAAGACCAGGCACTCCCCTTTGAGACAATCGCCAAATCGGTGCATGATGATTCCGATGAATTGGATGTTGCCCGGGAAATCTTTTCAAGACTCCCCCTCAAATGGACCTGGGGTTATAACATGACGAAGAAAGAAGAGGCCCTCATTCCCTTTGACTGGTTTTTTGCTATCAATGAATTCAACGGTCCGTCGGCAGGGAATTGTGTGGAGGAGGCAATCAGCCAGGGAATCTGCGAAATTGTGGAAAGGCACGTATCTTCCATTGTGAGCAGGGGGAGACTCAAGACACCTGCCATAGACCCGGGCAGTGTGTCCGACCCTCTTGTGCTGGAAATGATTGGCAAGTACCGTAGGGCTGGCATCAAGCTCTTCGTTTCAGATTTTTCATTGAATATGGGGATACCTTCTGTGGGTGTCCTCGCCTATGATCCTGTCACTTTTCTGGAAAAGAGTGAGATCGTCTGGACTGCCGGCACCACGCCTGATCCTCAGAAGGCCTTGAGCCGTGCCCTTACCGAGGTGGCCCAATTAGCAGGAGATTTTAATTCCTGCTCCAATTATGTGGCAAGCGGCCTGCCAAAATTCAGGGATCTGTCTGAGGCTGATTTCGTTCTCCATCCCTATCAAAAGATTGATTTTTCCAGCCTCCCTGATGTCTCCGATAACAACATCCGGGTAGAGGTGGAAAATTGCATTGGGGCCCTGGCGCGCACAGGGATGGAGGTCATGCTCATTGATGTGATGCACCCCAAACTGAACATACCGGCTTTTTATACCATCATACCCGGGGCCCATTTCAGGGAAAGGGCTGTGGGTACCAGCGTGGGCATGTTCTCTGCCAAACTGATAGCAGAGAGAGGGGAACCGGAATGGGCACTGTCTGAATTGAAAAAAATGGACAGGCTGTTGCCCGGCAAGTATTACGTTAAATTTTTCTTAGGGCTCTCTCATATTTCACTCAATGAACCGTCAAAGGGATTGGCCTTTTTGGAGGAGGCCTTCGAACTGGAACCAAAAAAGGAAGACATCCCCAGCATCTATTCCTATATGGGGGTCTGCCTAAAGGATATGGAACGATACCGTGAGGCTATAGAAGTCCTTGAAAAGGCTGAGCAATACGATAACGAAAGGACGGATGTCTATAACCTCTTAGGTTTCTGCTATTTCAAACTCAAGGAGCATGATAAAGCAATTGAATCCTTTCAGAAGGTCCTTAAGCTGGACCCCAGTTCGGCCATTGACTATGCCAATATCGCCTCCAACTACAGGGATATGGGCCAAAGAGAATTGGCCATTCGCTACTACAACCTGGCCTTGGAGTTGGATAAGACAATCGATTTTGCAAGGGAAAACCTGAGGAATTTAGAGGCCGGTAACGCTCCCTGAAGGCGGCTGACATAGGAACTCAAGGATGAGAAAAACCGACTCATTCCCTTGACTATAGGCCTGATGAGATTATTTTTTTGTCAAAATGTTCCAGGCTACGACTACTCAACTACTTAACCACTCAACCATTTACCCAAGCCTACAGGAAGGGATTCCATGATAGAGGTAAACCATCTCACGAAATATTTCGGTGAAAATGTCGCTGTTGACGATATATCCTTCGCAGTGGACCGGGGAGAAGTCTTAGGGTTTCTGGGACCCAATGCTGCAGGGAAATCGACCACCATGAGGATGATTACCGGCTTTCTCTCCCCTACATCAGGGACTGCCGTTATCGGAGGGAGCGACATTATCAAGGATTCCATAGGGGCTCGAAGGAAGATCGGTTATCTCCCTGAAAACGCCCCTGCCTACCCTGACATGACCGTTACCGGGTTCCTTGGGTTTATTGCCGGGATACGTGGCTTCTCCGGTCACGCAAGAAGAGAGTGTATTGAAGAGACACTGGAACGCTGTTACCTCTCAGAGGTCCGGTTTCAAACCATAAACACCCTTTCCAAAGGGTTCAAGCAGCGGGTCTGTTTTGCGCAGAGCATCCTCCACGACCCGGAATACCTTATCATGGATGAACCTACAGACGGTCTTGACCCCAACCAGAAACATGAGGTTCGCGCCATGATCCGTGAAATGGCGCGGGATAAGACCATCCTTCTTTCAACTCATATATTGGACGAGGTGGACGAGGTGTGCACGCGGGCAATCATCATTGCCCAGGGGCGGATCGTGGCTGATGATACGCCGGAAAGGCTCAAGGCAATGTCCGCCTTTCATGGTTCAATCTGCTTTACGATTAAGAAGGCTGACGGAAAGGATATCATTCAGCACATGAAGGATATCCCTGAAATCCACAGGAGTGAAATCGTCAGTGAAACCGAATCAGACATCACCGTCCGTCTCTTTCCCAGGGGGACCTCTGCATCGCCGGCGAATCTGATTATCCGGCATCTGTTTGAAAAAGGATTTTCTGTAGAGAGGTTTTTCATGGAAAAAGGGCGTTTGGACGAAGTATTTCGGATGGTCACCAGACCCGATTCAGTAGAGAGGGAAATATGAGCGATTTTTTGAGAAACAGTGCCGGAATCCTGAGAAGAGAGTTTGGAGGATATTTCGGATCTCCGGTGGCATATGTTTTTATTGTCATTTTCTTACTATTATGTGGGTTTTTCACATTTTCGTTGAGCAAGTTCTATGAGGTAGGCCAGGCAGACCTCCGGTCCTTTTTCGAGTGGCACCCCTGGATCTTCCTGTTCCTGGTGCCATCCGTTGGCATGCGGCTCTGGGCCGAAGAGCGCCGTACCGGGACGATTGAACTCATACTGACATTGCCGGTTACGCTTACGGAGGTAATCTTAGGGAAGTTCTTGGCCGGATGGCTGTTTATCGGCGTGGCGCTTGCGTTAACCTTTCCCATGGTCCTGACAGCCATTTACTTAGGCCACCCTGACTTGGGGGCCATTTTCTGCGCCTACTTCGGGAGCTTTCTCATGGCCGGGGCCTACCTGAGCGTGGGAAGCATGACCTCTGCCATGACACGAAACCAGGTGATCAGTTTCGTCCTTTCGGTGGTCATCTGTCTGTTTCTGGTCTTAGCAGGGTGGCCTCCGGTAACAGATATTCTATCGGGATGGGCGCCTGTTTGGCTTGTGAATGTGGTATCCGGTTTCAGTTTTATGCCCCATTTTGCTTCTATGCAACGGGGTGTTCTGGACCTTCGTGATCTGTGTTATTTTATCTCAGTCATATTTTTCATGCTTTTTGCAAACGGCGTGATCCTGCAAAACCGCAGGGCAAATTGAAGGAGGCGCTGGGAATGGCAAAAGAAAAAGGTTACGATTACAAAAAGGCGCTCCTGTCCATCACGGGACTAATTGTCCTTTTCCTCATTTTGATCTTCGTAAATATTATTGTATCTTATGCCAATATCCGCTGGGACGCCACTGAAGACAACACCTACTCCCTTTCTGAAGGGACTAAGAATATCCTTTCCTCTATGACTGCGCCGGTCACCATCAAGCTCTTCTACTCCCAGAGCAACCCTGACGTCCCGGTCAATGTCAAGGTATACGCCAAACAGGTAAAAGATTTCCTCTCTGAATACACGCATGCGGGTAAGGGCCAGATCAAGTTGGAAATATATGATCCAACGCCTGACTCAGACGAGGAGGAGTGGGCCCAGAAATATGGTATCAAACCGATGATGACCCCGCATGGCAAGATTTATTGCGGACTGGTTTTTGTGTCCGCAGATAAGGAAGAACTGATTCCATGGCTGGACCCATCCAAGGAGCAGGTGTTAGAATACGATCTCACCAGCATCATTCAAGGCTTTCAGAGGCCGGAAAAGAAGGTGGTCGGCATTATCAGCAGTCTTCCGGTTTTCGGGACAGGGGGAAGGCCTCAATTTCCCGGCCAGGCATCCGGTTCGGAAGAATGGCTTTTTGTAACTGAGATGAAGAAGATATATGATGTCCGGAATATCAATCCATCGGCCCAGGAGATCGATCCCGCTCTCGATCTTCTTATGATCGTATTTCCAAAAAATCTAAGCTCCCAGTTGGAATATGCTGTCGATCAGTATGTCCTGTCCGGAAGAAACGCCCTTATCTTCGTAGACCCCCTGTGTGTATCAGACAAAAGCCAGGGACGTCAGCAGTTTATCCGTTCCTCCGGGGCCTCCCTGGATAACGTCTTCAAGGCATGGGGGATATCCATGAATTCATCGGAAGCAGTGGCTGATTTTGGTCAGCCGACCCGCGTCAGGGCCGGCGATAACAGGTTGGAGGATAACCCCCTGATGATATCCGTTAGAGGCGCTGCCTTTAACAAGAAAGATGTTGTTACTGCTGGCCTGGAGAGCATGCTTTTTCCAGTGGCCGGGGCGATCAAAAAGACCGGCGCGGAGGGTTACGAGTTTGAATCTCTAATTTACTCCAGCAAAAGTGCCGCCTTAATGGATGCTTTTAAGGCATATTTGGGAGTGGAAGAAATGAAGAAGGATTTCGTGCCGGCAGGAGAACGATTCAATATCGCGGTACGTGTCCGCGGAAAGCTTAAGACGGCCTTTCCCGATGGCCGCCCCGAACTGAAGGAATCCGATTCCAAGCCCCCTGAGCAAATAAAAGGACCGCATCTCAAGGAGGGGAAAAAGCTGGCCACCATCATCGTGGTCTCTGATGCCGATATGTTGGCGGACCAGTTTTATGTCCAGCGTAGAAATTTCCTGGGGCTTGCCATTGCAGAGATGTTTAATGACAACCTAAATTTTCTTTCAAATGCCTCTGAGATCCTGACCGGGAGCGACGATCTGATCGGGCTCAGGTCCCGGGGGAAACTTGAAAGACCGTTTACAGCGGTGATGGAACTGAAAAGACAGGCCCAGGAACGCTGGCTGGCAAAGGAGAAAGAATTGGTCAAACAGATAGAAGAGACCAATCAGAAGCTTCGCCAATTGGAGAAGCAAAAGGACGTATCACAGAAAATGATTATCAGTCCCCAGCAGGAAGCGGAGATAAATAAATTCAAAGAGCAGAGGCAGAAGATCAACCAGGAACTGAAACAGGTTCGAAAAAACCTCCGCGCCGACATCGAGAACCTGGGAACCACGCTCAAAGGGATCAACATATTCCTGATGCCCTTTTTAGTTTCTGTAACAGGAATCGGTTTTGCCATCTATAAGCAGAGGAAGTTTAGGAAAAAATGAAGACAAAGACCCTTATTATTCTGCTGATCATCCTGGGGGTTTTCGCGGGAGCAGGAGCCCTGGTCATCCATTTGCGGGATATCCCATCCCCCTCGGGAGAGATGGGGGCATACCTGTTAGAGCAGCTTCCGGCCAACGAGGTCGTTTCCATTGTCATCGAGAGGCCGACGGAGTCTGTTTCTCTAACGAGAAAAGAGAACTCGTGGGTAGTGGAAGAAAGATTCGGGTACCCGGCAGATTTTTCCAAGATCTCCGACTTTGTAAAGACACTTAAACAGGTTAAGGTTGGACGGAAGTTTGCGTCTTCAGAAAAGATCCTGAAGCGCCTCTCCCTGAAATCCCCCGGCGATACAGGTGCCCCGGAAGGGGAGCGGGGGACCGGAATCCGGATGAAAGATAAGGAGGGGAAGCCGATTTTGGGCATGATACTGGGTAAGACCAGGACCGGGGGAAATGAGAGAAAGGCCCCTGACGGCCAGTATGTGATGTTGAGCAAGGGCCCCGAGGTGTATCTGATCGACAAAATCCTTTCATCTTTTGAGGTCGGTCCATCTGCCTGGTTAGAAAAAAGCCCGGTCAAGGTCGATGACAAAGAGATTAGAAAGATCTTGTGCCTGGGACCGGGTGGAAAAGAAGTTGTGTACACATTTGAACGCCCTGGCAGGGGAAAGGATTTTGAACTCACTGCTCCGTCAACGGATCGGAAGGTCAAAAAAACTTCCCTCAACCGCGTGTCCAATGCCTTATCGTCGCTCCAGATCGGGGATGTGGAAAACCCATCGACACCTCCGGAATCGATTCAGAAGGGGATCTCTCCACGGCTGGACTATTATCTTTTTGACGGGCGGGCCTATCGTGTCTACCCGGGAAACGCCTGCTCAGCCGCCGCCCCCTGCTATTTGAAACTTGAAGTTGGCTATCAAGAACCCGGCCCTGCAAAAAAGGAAAAAGATGATACCGCCGCATCCGAAAAGAAGGAACCTGCAGCGGAAACACCCCAGAAAGACTTGGCCGCTGAGGCTGCACGTCAGAATGACCGTCTAACCCCCTGGGTCTATACCATTCCCGAGTGGCAGCACAAGGCCTTTATCACTGCTTTTGATCAGCTCTTGGAAAAAGAGGATGAAAAAGATAAAGCGGCAAAAGCACCTGTGAAATGATGTCCCATTTTTTTACTTGACCCCAATAATTGTGTATAATACCATATAACATTTTTATGGCCCGGCGATATTTGCGGGTCGAATTTACTCTGAGGTATCGTTCTCTTTTTTGCCAGAGTGGCGACCTTGGGCTTGGGACCATATAGTAATAAGGTAGAGAAAGGAGGTTGGCGGTTTGGGAGAAGGAGTCGTAAAATGGTTCAGTGAAAGAAAGGGGTTTGGATTTATTGAGCAGGAAGATGGCCAGGACCTGTTTGTTCACCACTCAGCGATTAATATGACTGGGTTCAGAACGCTCAATGAAGGTG
>JACNIU010000399.1 GCA_014382905.1 Desulfobacterales bacterium | reverse complement strand
AAAACCACTATATATTGTGCTGCGTTTTTACTTGACTCACAAGAGGTATTTCTCTACATTTTACAAAGAAGAATGGGTTCCTAACAGGCAGGTATCCGTAGCTATCACGTTTTCTCTCGGAAACCAGGATGTTTTCCTCTCTTCTAAAGGGGAAATGTTCCGGCTCCCAAACATGAAAGGAGGAGGATTACATGAAACGAAAATGGATGATGTGGGTGCTCTTGGGTGCCTTTCTAATTCCCGGTTGGGTCGGAGCTGTAGAAAAGGGCCACTTCGTGCTGGACACCACGGGCGATCTGATCGCACTTTGCACGGTTCCCCAAGGCGATCCGCTCTACAAGGAAGCCGTCCACTTCTGCATCGGCTACCTAGTTGGCGCCTATCATTACCATGTGG
Organism: Desulfobacterales bacterium; assembly: GCA_014382905.1. Lineage (GTDB taxonomy): Bacteria > Desulfobacterota > DSM-4660 > Desulfatiglandales > Desulfatiglandaceae > JACNIU01. The sequence goes on along the minus strand of JACNIU010000399.1, from coordinate 9,256 downwards.
TAGAAAACTCAGGTCCGGAGGGTAGCCGTCTGGTCTGTCCGCCCGATCCGCCGCCCCCGCGAGCCGAAGTGGTAACCGTGTTCGTCGATTGGGTGAAGAAGCATCCGGAGTATATGGATGAAGAGCCTGTCGAGACTTGGTTCAGGTTTCTGATAGAAAAATATCCGTGCAAACGTTAATCTCAGGAATTGGAAAGGAGCATACGATGACAAAGATCGTGATTGCAGTGATGGTCATCACCTGCCTCGCGCTTGCGGGATGTGCGGGGATGAGCCAGACCGAGCAGCGGACCTTGAGCGGCGGCGCCTTAGGGGCCGCAGGAGGCGCTATTATCGGAGCCATTGCGGGAAATGCAGGTCTCGGAGCAGCCATCGGTGGCGCGGTGGGTGCAGGCGGCGGCTATCTCTACGGTAAACAAAAGGAATCCGAGCAGAATGCCTACCAGCAGGGTTATGAAGCGGGGCGCCAGGGTAAGTAGGCAGACGCCTTCCGTGGACACATTATATTTCCGGCACACGTGTCACATTGGGAGGCATGCTTATTCCCAATCTGTAAAATCGTTCCATATCTCAGTCTCATTCACAGGGTCATTGGCGCTCCCATTCATCTCCCATATGCCCTTTATCAAGCGTTTACCGTCCATGCCAAAAGATAAGAAACGCAAACGGCCGGGTGCAGACATAACCAATCGGGGTTGCAATCTAAGCATTCTTTACCGTAAATCGCCCGAGTGCTTGACAGCAAGGGACTTAATCCTTATATCTCCTGAACATTTCGTGACAGATGCGTCGGCAGCAAATAGCCTCACGTCATTAGGCATCGACCGGTATCCAGACCCTCGAAAGGGCAAGAAAACCGCAAGAGCCGGAACTGCCTTCTAAAAAGACCAATCCAGGCTGAAGAAAAGCCCTTTTCGCTCCTGTGTTTCCCCGGAATAATTCTGTTTGGTTCCGAAAAGGTTTCCCAGGGCATGCTGCCCCACCAGGTTGAATTTGATATCATCTTTCAGACGATACCCGAACATGAGGGACATGTTGGTGTTATGCGAATCGTCGATGGTGCTGAGGCCCTTGCCGGCGTATTGTGTTTCATCCGAGTATTGGAATCCTGCTGAAAAGGCCCAATTCTTCAGGATGGGCATGACCTGAATTTCCAGCCCCAGGGCCGGCTTCCAGGAGGCAAGGTCTTTGGGTTGGTTCCCATACTCCAGATAGGAGAGGGAGGGGGTAATCCGCAACCACTCGAATGGGTTTATGTCACTCGCCATCTTCACCCCATGCCGGTACCCCTGTAAGATGTATTCCGGATCTGAGCTGTGAGACGCGGACAGGAGGGTCTGGGGGAGGTAACCTCCCTCAGAGGGCCCCGTGTAGAGGTCTTCCCGAAGAAGGCTCAAGCTCATGTTCCAGGAATCCTCCACAAGGACTCGGCTGATCTGGAGTTCGAAACTGTGGCTCAGGCTATGCGTCAGGCTATTGCCGGAATAAAGATTCTGGTAAAGGATCGGACTTAAACTGTCTTGCTGGGACCTGTTGAACCCGGTCATATTTACAGGATAGGGATGTAGAAAATCACCATTCTCATTTAAGGCAATGACCACCCTGCTGGCTGATGGTTCACTCTCGGTGTCTTTAGACATCCCTATGCCGGCAAGCCTCCTGGCGCCCACCATCTTTACCTTCCAGTACCGGTTATCAAGGCTGGATATGGTTACCCCGCTTTTCCGACCCGCATGGATAAATTTCCCGTCAGAAAGATAGAGCCCGACGTGGTTGATTCGCTTCTTTTTCTGAGAAAAGAAGATAAGGTCCCCCGGCCTCAGTTCGTCTTCCGAGACCTCTTCCATTGTGGGCAAGGCATATTGCTGAGAACTCGAATGGGGGAGATCCACCTGCAAGGTCTTGGAATAGATGTGCTTGATCAATCCCGAGCAGTCCATTCCTTTCTTGCTGTAGCCCCCGCGACGGTAAGGTATGCCCAGATATTGCTTTATCTCCTCCAGGAGATCGTCCTCAGAGAGAAGGGGAGCAGAAGAGGTCTTGGATTTGGACTGGGAAGACCTTGACCCGGCCGCCAGTGCGTCAAAACCCATTACCTGAAGATTAAATAAGAGACAGAGGAGAAGGACGATGGACCTAAGTCTCAACATTACCTTCATGTCCTTTCACTCCCTATAGGCCCTGTGGATTTTCGTTTCCCTGTCATGAAGAGGGGAAGGGCTTTTTCCAGGCTGAGATTCACTTGACAACAAACTGAACCGAGCCGATTACTTTCTGGCTCGATGTCTCGACAACATCCACTCTCCACGGACCGGTCTGAGCAGGGAATATGTTCTTGCTCGTCCATGTGCGCCATCTGGAAGGCTTAACCGGGACTGAAAATTCGTGGACCTTTTTTCCGGAAAAATACCAGACATGGCGAATCTCTGAAGGTCCTGAAGCAGCCTCAACATCCGTGAAACAGAATACTCTTTGGGTGGAAGGCGGGAATGTAGAGCTCTCCCCTACCGGCTCCCTGTCCTTTATGTCCAGGCAGGCAAGCGCCCTTGTGAGCCGCAGTTCCCCGGCACAAACAAGGGCCGGGAAGGAGAAAAAAAGCACGAAGGCTGTTAGAAGGAGTACCCCTTGACCCCTGAAACAGGCAAAGAATCTTTTCATGGCAGAACCTCCCAGACAAGGTAACAGAGAAAGCCTCACAGGAATTTCATGGGGCTCATATCATATCTCAGGGATCTGCGCAAGGATTTATTTAAAAAACCCCGCCCTCCATTTGTTTGGAGAAGCGGGGTTTTGGGGCAACTGCGGACACTGCGAAAACGGCGGGGGCATTAAAAACCACGTGAATGTCTTAGAGACGTCCCGCTTCACGCAACGGTAGCGCCGTGTCTTGCAGAGCCAGTTGGGCAAGGGATCCCTTTTTGAGTCAGACAGCTATTTGGCGGCCGAACCCTTTGAGACCGCATTGATTAGGCCGGCGGCCCCTTTATTCTCGACATCGTGAACCACCAAAATATCCGTAGCGGTTACCTTCTTGCCGTAGTAGGCCTCGTTCAGACTGGGGCGGGTCGCAACAACTGCACCATCAACGGAGACACCCCCAAAGAGCCCTTTGGAGCGGGAGAAGCTTAGGATATCCGCGCTGAGATTGGCGGTGGCGGCCGCAGCGCCGCCTCCAATTGGGCCGACGGCAATCCCTGCGTCAGCGCCAAGTTTAATGTTGTTCGACAAAAAGGCCGTGACTCCCCGGTCGGTCATGGCTAACAGAATCACTTCAGAGGCGGATCCACCGATTTGAAGGCCAAAGCTTGCCTCACCCATGGTGTAAAAGGCAGGGCCGAACCATTTATTGGTCTTTTTATCGCGCGCCAAAAACACCCCGCTGCCACCGGATGCTCCTACAATAAAGGCGCCTTTCAGGACCGCGGGTGCAATGAATATCCCTTTCGCCTTCTTCATCAGGTCACGAAATCCACCCATTTCTTCAGCGTTTTCGAAGCTGTTAATACTCATTCTGGCCTTTTCAACCAGGTTCTTTGCCTCAGTCGCATCATCTGCCAGGGTGGGCGCCCCCCCGACCAGAACGAATATACCTGTCAACAATACTGTCGTTAGGGCAACAAAAACCTTAGATAACGATTTCATCTTCATCTCCTCCTTTTTGGCTCTTGAATCTTCTCAGACTATCACGTTTACGCTCACGCACCATGGTGAGGTGATAAGATTCTGTTTCTCAATAAAGTAATATAAGCGAATTCGCCTTGCAAGTCAAGAAAAAGCAGGGGGCATACGTTTTGTCTGACGGCGAGACGATGGGCGGTTTCCCTTTTTCGGGGTTGGGGATGAGCACGTCCACCTGACCAGGAGGGTCTCTTTTGAATGCTCCGGCGCAGACCCCCTTTCGTGTCTGTTGAAATGGGGTTTTCTGGATTCCTCCTTTGCCCCTTTTCGGCCAAGCGTGCTCCGGACTTCCATGGTGGCGCCGTCTCTAAAAATGGTCAGGTGAACCGTATGCCCCGGTGCAAGGCCCAAGAGTTTCCTTCTGAACAAAAGGAAGCTTTTGAGAGAGAGACCGTTCAATTCGAGGATGATATCATGGGTCCTGATCCCTGCCTTCTCCGCCGGGCTCCCTTTTTCAACCTCTACCACAAGGATACCCCATTCGTCGGGATAGAGCAGTTCAGATGCCTTCTCTAAGGTCAGGGGAACCGCCTTTACGCCGAACCATCCCCGTTCCGTCTGATCCAGAACCAGCATCGGCATCACCTCTTTGACCGTGTCGATGGGTATGGCAAATCCGATGGACTGGGCCTTGGAGATCACGGCAGTATTGATGCCCACCACCTCCCCATGGAGGTTCAGCAGCGGTCCGCCGCTGTTGCCCGGGTTGATGGCCGAATCGGTCTGAAGAAAATCCACGAACTTATCGTTTAGTTCAGGGGCAATCCTTCCCTTGGCACTCACGATCCCAGAGGTCACCGAATGCTCCAGTCCGAGAGGATTTCCGATGGCAAGGACCATCTCCCCGATCTTCACCCCGTCCGAACTGCCTAAGGGAAGCGCCGTTAAAAAATGATCCGGCTCAATCTTGATGAGCGCGGTATCGGTCATTCGATCCGAACCGATGATCTTGGCCAGATATTCTCTTCGGACCCCGGCCAGGACCACCCTGATGTCGGTGGAATTGTGGATTACGTGGGCGTTTGTGAGGATAAAGCCATGTTCATTGATGATAAATCCGGAACCCAGGCTGAACCCCTCGGACCTGTAAGGGATGGGGACCTTGAAGGGGATAATATCAAAGATATCGGAAAGAATGGGGATCCTGATAGGCAGAATGTCGTTGGGAGAAATCCCAAACTTGGCCTCTTTCTCTTCCAGACGACGGGTGTAAATATTGACAACGCCATCTTTTGCTGCATCTGCGATATCGGCAAAGGTATAGTTGTTGACCATCACCTTTTCTCGGTTTTCCGAGTACTTTCTCTCCACCCACATCTGCTTGAGATCGATGTCCTGAAAGGAGAGTTCCTGAAACCGCTTGTCAAAAACCGGGTCTTCATGGCTGACAAGGCTTTTGTCCATGTTTTCCGGAACATGGGAAACAGTACAGGCAAAGAGCACCTGGACAAGAAGAACCAGGGTCATGATCCCGGTTCGATATCGGGCACCTGAAACAGAGACCGGCGTTGTTTTTCCGGCCCCTTCTCTTGATCCATTTTCAAATTTCATCTGTTTCATACACCTGCCGATGCCCCATTCTCTTTATGATCCCTGAAGGGCCCTCAATGACTTTCCACGATCTCGATTTGACGCGGGCTCTCAAGAACGATTTCAGGCCCGTCTTTGTACTCCATGATTCGCCCCTTGACCAGAACGGTTTTGTTCAGGTAGAACTCCTCCGGTTTCAAAGGGAACTTCCGGAAGCTGTTTTCGAAAATAACGAGGCTCAGGTACCGGGTGAAATTGTTGTGGAAGTTCAAGAAACAGGCATTTCCGGAATTGTGGGTGCGAACGATCTTCCCTTCAACAGCAACCGTTTTTCCAACATGGTTTCCAGCCAGGTCCCATGACATTACGGATCCGCTCGTCGTTCTGATCCGGTATGGTGATAGTAAACCATCCGCAATCTTCTGTGGATCAAAAGAGGCCACAGACGCTTCGGGAATGATATGGTATCCGTTTTTCAATAACACATCCCTTAGTTGTCCGGCATCTAACCGCTCGATCCACTCGGATAGGTTCCGCAAATCTGCATCCAGATCTCCGGTCAGCGTTCGGGCATACGCATATTTCATATAGATGATTCCCCATTTCCTGTGGGCCATACCCATCACCGACACGGTATCGGGGGCCGTTGTGTGGTAAGGCCCTTGTTCATACCCAAGTTCCTTCAATCGCTTCCGGAGATCCCGTGGACCCAATTCGTAGATGGCGGAATACAGCTCTTCAAATTTTTTGCCTGTTTCACCCGTGTGAACCGGCCCTGAGGTCCAATTTCCAAATCTGGCCCTCCAGGTCGTGGGGGACAGCCTTTCGGCCAGTATTACGGCATGCTTCTGTCTGAGGATCCAGCGAACTTCAGCCAACCCGTTCTCCTTCCAGAGATTGACCCCCTTTTGCCTTGCCTCCCGCTCCAAGGCCAGAAAACGATTTCCCATTTTTTCATCAAAGGGATACCTGGCATAAACTGTGGCGTAACCGTGCTTCAGAAGCTGTTCCTGAACGAACGTGCCATCCTCAAGATAGAGATACCCCAGCACTCGTCCATAGTTGCCCCGCTTGTCTTCATCGTACGGGTCATATTCCAGTCTGATCTTCCTGTTCATGCAGAGTTTTCTTATGAAGGCGCTCGATTCCCTTGACATGTACTGGACCGGCAGTTTCGGATGATTCTTCTCAGGGGTGTCCACGCCGATGAACCGAACCGTCCCTATCCCCTCTAAGGTGACCGTATCACCGTCAGCCACAGAGATGCATCTGTGGTATTCACGGTCAAGGTTGAGACTTCGCAGCAGTTCGTCTGTAACAGGCCTCGGACGGTCATCAGATGAAGTGGCGGGAAAAGGGGAGGCGAATAACAGCGTGGTCAGGAGGAATAGGTATAAAAAGAACCAGCGCTTGGCCTTCTTCAGGGTGCACCACAAAACTGCCACCAGCGCCAGGAAGGCAAATATCTCACCCATCGCTTCTTCGGTGCTCCGGAAGATCTCTCATGCCTTTTAAGGTCTCATATATTTTTTCATTTCATATTTCTTTGCCAATTCAATCCCCTCAGCTTCAGGAAGAGATGTAATGTACCGTTTCCAGCCGGGGCACCAATTGGCATGCCATCTCCATAATCGGCCGAGGAATGATTTGGGGTTATTATCGTACTTCGCTCGAAAACCGCAATTTTTACAATTGTGATCCGCCATTTGAAATCCCTCCCTCCAAAAGTCCTTATGATCCTACCACTCACTGCTCAGCTTTCTTGCAACCTCACTCCATTTTGAATCCAAATCAGATACCACATCCAGGGCAATTCCCTCAGACTCTCAAATCCTGTTCCAGCGTCTCGATCAGCTTATCAAGCTCGCTCTGTTTAGCCTTTCGCAGACGTTCCAGGTCCTCTTCCTTAGCTCGCAGTTCCCCCAACTGCGTTTCCTGTTGGTCAAGTAGTTTCACGTACCGGCTCCTGAGACCTTTCTCTTCTGTTGTCTGCCCCAAAATCCGCAGATTTTCCCTGAGCCTCTTCTGATCATTAAACATCTGGCCGCGCTCCTTCCGTAAATCCGCGAGGCTCCTGTCAATGTTAGTGATTTCCGATTTGAGCACGACAATTTTCTCTAATTGTTCCTTTGTCTTTTCGCTGAGATATTTCTTGCGGGCAAACACCAATATTTGATCCGGTGTCAGGTTGGTCACCATAACCGTTTCCCAGCTGTCACGCATCTCCACAACGTCCAGCTTTGTTATCTGACGTTCAGGCGCCTTCACTTCAAAGCGGAGGTAATTGTCGGTTATTTCGATAGGTTTTTCTTTGTTGAGGAGTTTCCAGGTTGCATGATAAGGGTGATCGATAACGACCGTCTTTGTTCGAACGTTTTTGTTGTCGAGGGTGTATGTTTTCGTCTCAATAATCGCCCGGTGCATGCGCAGTACCCCCCGATTAATGACCACCTGGTCAACCTCCTCACTTTTGCTTCCCGTCTTGGTACTGACGTGCAGGCCCAGATCAACGGCATAGGTGATATAACGCTGTTCATCCGGCTTGAGCGTATTGACCAGTGCCTCGCCTGCGTAGCTCCCGCCCTGTAGAACGGTCAATGGACCCCCTTCCAGCGTCAAGCCTGTGCTGTTTTTCAGTCTTACGGCTGCAAGCGGGTTATTTGCCCTGACTTTCTCGTTGTAAAGATCCACCGCTTCGCCCTCGATCTCTCTCGCCACAATCGGCACCAGGGCCGAGCGATTGCGCTCTATCGAAACAGGGTGATCAATCCTGTATTCAAACATCTCTCCCACCTCACGGGTGACCGTATCCGCTTTCAATTCCCGCATGCGCTCATCAAGGTTCACTTGTTCAAAGCGCATCTCCTTCATTTCCTCAGCACCACCCAAAGATGGCATGGGCCTCTGTGCAGACTTGGCCATCGGGGCCGCTGCCGCCTGCATCCGGTCTGTACGCATACCTGCCTCCGGGACTACAGGGGCCACGGGGACCTCTTTCTCGATCTTGACTACCGGTCTTTTCTTGAACTGCGGATCATAAAGGTTCTGGATAAACGATATGGGCAAACCGCTGACCAGATAGAGCTGCACATTTTCCCAGTCATCTCCACTGACATTATCGACGATGGCCCATCCCTGGAGAAACGGTTTGGCCTTCTTGTCTCCTTCCGGGATTACAATGCGATAAGTGGCCTTCCACACCGGGGCTTCTGCCACATAACTGACCAGGAGTTCCTGCACCCCATCGCCTGTTGGAGTTATGACAATCGTTTTTTCATCTTTCCTGTGCTTCTGAAAAAGAATAGACAGATACCTTTCTATGTCCTGGTTGAGTCTTTGATCGAGGAATTTTACACCGGCAATTTCACCGGTATTGAAACTGCGCAACTGGCCGTTGCCGTCCATGATGCTCAGGTAAAAGAGTGGGATCTTCATCTGATCTTCCATGGTGATCCTTTTTTCAACGCCTACGATCTTCCCTGTTATGTTGGTGCTGCCTGTCATCAGTTCAATTTTGCTTCCCTGGAGTTGTTCCAAAACCTGTGGCAATCCATCTCCCTTTCGGAAATTGAAAGTGTAATCGCTCAACTGCTGCTCCACGGTTTTTGTGCTGTCATAGACGATGCTGCTGATCTGTCCCCCGCTCAAGTTGAGTATGGTAAGGCTCTTTAGCAGATCATTCATCTGTTCACGTTTGAAATGGAGTTGAACCCCCTTCCCTCCCTGGACGCTCCCCCGCAGTACAAAATAGCCTACACCGCTCTTAAAAAGCGCTACCTTCGTCAGGGTTAACTGGCCCCCGGACAGACTCTTGATCTCGGCAACGGCCCCCGCGGGGATCATTGCACAGACCAGGAATAGGATAACTGCCGACAAAAATAAGAGATTACGATTTTTCATGTTCAACTTCCTTTCGAGGCTTTTCCAAACGCCCCCTTTGATAACGCTCTCTCCCTGACTTCTAATCGCCTCTAAAACCTTAAACCTCCGAGTCCTTAACCTTTGAACTCTGAACCTGGGAACCTGTGAACGGTTACAAAAGTCAAGAC
>JACNIU010000423.1 GCA_014382905.1 Desulfobacterales bacterium | reverse complement strand
ACCTCACGAGGATCAAAATTCCAAAGTTCGACCTCTCTGAAGTGCGGAATGTAGGATCAGATTAATTATTGTATTTCGATTTAGGAAAAATGAAGGTCTTGAAACAGGATTAACTGAAGCTCACAATCAAACAATGGAACACGTTAATCAGATAAAGTCTCTTATTGAGGAGCTTTAAAAATCACAACCAGATAGTTGGAGATAGGGATGTCCATAAAGTTATAACTTTCTCTTTGCGCAGTAGATATGGAGAGGAAGTGACAAGAGGGCCTTGATGGACTGGGATGATGGATATATGATAATTAGCATGACGATATGGATTATGTCTCACATCGAGAGGAGTCCATGCCGAACAAAAGCGCTGAAGGAGGGCTCGACCCGATGGATATTACCGATCCAGCCAGCGCCTACCTGTTTCTCAGTGACGATGCCCAGGATGAGATCACCGGAAGTGGCAAAACGAGGATGAAATGCCGATCCTGTGGTTACCGATTCTCGGGCGAGATATATGACAGGTGCCCCGAGTGTTTCAGCCCGGATACCGAAGAAGCGATTGACGAAAAAGACCATAGATATTGGTAATAAAACCGATGCATTGTGACAAAGCGGGACGTCCATAAGAAACTAAGAAACTCTACTTATCATAAAAAAGCCTTGTTCAATTATTTAGTTTCTTATGGACGTCCCCTAAATCATTTTAACCCTCTTTTAAGGTTTCTTGCTTCTGAAAGATAGCAGAGCTGCCCAAAACCAAATCAGGGAAAATAATGAGACGGCTGCTAAAGGCAGGGGAGCTGGGACTTCCTGGAGGTGGCGCTCAAACATTTGAGGAATAGACATGCAAATATTTTGAAATGAAGATAGATAGGAATATGGATGGTCATGGATAATCTAATACATACCGACAAGCCAAACCTGATAGAAGATATTTTTAGCTACGATCAGATCCCTCGAATTACCTTTGAAGGAAAGATCTATGAGGAGATTGACGGCAAACTTATTCAATTTTACCCTGCCGATTTGCTAACCCGGGATATCCATATTACTGACACAACTTTCCGTGATGGACAGCAGGCACGCCCCCCCTACACTGTTGAGCAAATAGTGCAGCTTTACGGTATGCTCTCAAAGTTAGGCGGTCCCAACGGGGTGATTCGTCAAAGTGAGTTCTTCCTCTACAGTGCCAAGGACAAGGAAGCTGTGCAAAAATGTCAGGAGTTGGGACATGCCTATCCGGAGATTACGGGCTGGATTCGAGCGGAAAAAAGAGACTTTCGTCTTGTCAAGGAGATGGGGCTGAAAGAGACGGGGATGCTCACTTCCTGTTCAGACTACCATATCTTTCACAAACTGCATAAAACACGCGAGAAAGCGATGAGTAATTATCTTGCTGTGGTTGAGGAGGCACTGTCGGTGGGCGTTCGACCTCGATGTCACCTTGAAGACCTGACTCGTGCGGATATTAGCGGTTTTGTATTACCCTTTGTCCAAGAGCTTATGCGCCTTTCTGAGCAGGTTCCAGAAGAGCTCAAAGTCAAGGTACGTCTATGCGACACCCTGGGGTACGGTATCTCTTTCCCGGGCGCGTTGTTGCCTCGGAGCGTCCCAAAGCTAGTGTATAAGATGATCCATGAGGGAGGGGTCCCCTGTGATCGTCTGGAGTGGCATGGACACAACGATTTTCATAAGGTCCATATCAATGGGGCCACTGCCTGGTTATACGGATGTAATGCGGTGAACACAACTCTCCTGGGTTTCGGCGAACGCACAGGGAATCCACCGTTAGAAGGTGCAGTCATTGAGTACATCGGTATCAAGGGCGATATGAACGGTATTGATGCCATGATGATCACCCGAATAGCCGAATATTATCGGAATGTGATTAAGGCGACTATTCCCGAACGTTATCCCTTTGTAGGAACGGGATTCAACATGACAAGCGCTGGAATCCATGCGGATGGTCTCTCAAAGGATGAACGCATATATAATATCTTCGATACTCGTAAGTTCTTGGGCCGGCCTCCGAGGGTGGCCATCACAGACAAGTGAGGAGTGGACGGGATTGCCAACTGGGTGAATGAATACCTTGCTCTAAAGGGCAAGGAGCGCCTCAGCAAGTCCAAGGTGGGACGCGTTGTCCGCTGGGTGCGCGATCAATACGAAAAACACGGTCGCATCACAGCTATTTCCGATGAAGAGTTGATCGAAGTGTTCAAACAACACTTACCAAAGCACTTCAAGTGAATCGGCTGTTGCGATGATCCGATATCTGAGACCTTAACGGATAAGAATTCGCTTTTTTGGCAGGGAATATATGGAAATCATGGCTTGTGTGTTAAGCTAAATCCGATCGCATGATGTTGTGGCTGAAAATCGTCTGCCAGAACTGGGGGAGCGGGCTGGGAGGTCGAGTAGTCGATGTGCTCTTTTTGCTTATTAGGTGACCCTGTGGCCCTGGGTGTGCTCGCTCCCTTCAACTACTATGGATCTAAGATGCTATACTATATCATAGTTGTTTTCAGAGTTTTTTCGGCAAAAGTGAACAATTGATCTGGTACCCTTGCATGGATTTGGCGGATGTGATAAGAGGACTTATGCACGTAACCCTCTCCCGCTACCGGCTGAATCAAAAATTGACCAACCCCCATATATTGTGGTCGGAAAAACATCCAATCTTACTTCACAGACCTTACCACATTCCTGGATATTTAAAGCCTATTACAACATTTTTTGACACTGATTATTTCAGATATTGACACAGACATGCCTCAATACCGATGTGAACCACAAATAGGAATTTGGCTGGATTCCCAATGTCGTCAGAAATTATTGTTTGACCCAAAGTGTTCCCGCTGTTGCATTGGGATTTATAGAGATTGCGGTTAAGCCTGTGATTCTTCTTTTATCCAGCTCGTATCATTAATTAAGCTTGCGATAACTATTGAACGGAACCAATACCTCTTTGATTCAGAAACGGATTCCCCGTATAGATCTCACCTGAAAAACCAATTCTTCGCCTAACCTATGTGGGAATTCTTACTCGCTCAGATTTAACAGCAGTATCCTTCTTGTTCTTTTTTCCAAACCCCAATTTGGAAAAACTAAGCCTGAATAATAACTTAAATGCAAAGGCCCATGTGCCCCTCCGGAAAACCATTTTCAGCATCGACCCTATATCCTCGGGCTCAATCCCTATCCAGACATTCCATATCACAGGGTCATAGGTTTTACAGTACATGACCAATGAGCCCTCTGGAGGTTTGGTAGGCGGAAGTTTGCTCATTTTACTTTCATCCACAAGCTTCATCTTTAGGGACATTTTCCCCAGTCCTGTTGAACCGCACTGCATAAGTTGCTCCTTCAAAAAAGTCTGTAAGGGTGTTTCTTGAAATGCGCTGCATAAACGCTGCCGTCAATATTCCTTTATGTGGTCAAGGGTGTGCGGTTCGTCTTTTACAACGAAGCCTGCACACCTCAAGACCTATGCTATTTTATTGAGGGATGTATCCTTTTTCCTGGGCTTTGACGATATAATCGGGCAGTGCCCACCACTTATCGAGCCCCAGATCCTCGGCTACGACATTGGAGGCCAGGTATCCCGATCCCAGAAGAACCATTCCGCCGGGATAACTGGACGCCCCGGCGAGGTACAATCCTTCAACCGGTGTGCGATGCCTGGAACAGTCTTCGTTGGGTCTGAGGTAGCCCATTTGCAGGGCGTTGTAATCCCCATGCTTGAATGAACCTTTTTTCATGGTATGGAGTCTTCTTTCAATATCCAGCGGGCTGTAGGAAAACTTAAACAAAACCTGGGCCTCATCGAGGTTGGTTGAATACTGCCTTATCATATCGTAGCATTGTTGCCGGTAATCGTGTTTCATCTCATCCCAGTGCTTGCCGTCAGTCTCATAGGGCGCCCATGTTTCATACCGCAACGTATGTAATGGTCCATATGGGCCCGGGCTGGCCTGGAAAGGATCGAATTGCGTAGTACAGGTGAAGTGGCCGGCGGGTTTGCCGACCTTGCCTTCACCCACTTCGGCGATGTGTTTTTTAACATCCTCTTCCGTCTCATAGCCAAAAACATGTATTAAGGCATCGTTGACATCGGGATTGAATGCTGCAGCCTTAAATTCCGGTGCATTGCCCTTGATTCCGAAATGGGCGGTAAAGAAACTGCGATGCTCCCATCGCCAGAGTTTGGCGCTGGCAACTACATTTTCATCCTGGATTTCATTTTCATCGATACACTTGACGAAGGTTTGCTCCGGATTGAGCGTGCTGACCACCGCCTTGGCAAAAAATTCGCGACCGTCGGCCAGGCGGACCCCCTTGGCCTTGCCGTTTTCCATGATGATTTTTGTGACGTCCGCCCATTCAATCACATGTCCCTTGTTAGCCTTGAAAGGGGTGTTCAATGCCGAGGACAGGGTATGCGACCCGCCGGCCACTATGGCGACATTCATCATCCGGTAGACATATAACGGGATCAGATATCCCACCGACGTGGAGTCCGGGTCCAAGCCCCACATGGTCGTGATGTACAAAAGGGCTCCGCGCACCCGCGGGTCTTTGAATCCGTACAAGTCCAGCATCGACTCAGGGGTTTCTTCCGAAACCTCCAAACAGCGTTTTCCCAGCTCGGTCTGTTGAAGGAGTGCGATATTTTCCAGCCCCGGGATAGGGTGCACATAAGTGGCCGGAATAAGGATTTCGTCGGACAGCTGTTTGAATTCGGCATACATCTTCTCGAAGGCTTTAGCATCTTCTGCCGAAAACTTTCCAATGGACTCTGCCGATTTTTGGGGATCGGTATAAAAAACCAAGGCTTTCCCGTCATTATAATGGAACGCCATCTGGGTTTCTGGCCGAATGAATTCGACATTGTTGTTGGCAAGATCGAAATCCTCGTAAGGGGGCATCAATTCGGCCAGCATCATGTAAATGGCATGCAGGTTGAATCGGAAAGGAGTTTGAAAATCATCGGTGGACAGCCCGCCACCGGTCTCCCATTTTTTTTCCAAAAGCAGCACCTTGGCACCGGCCTTTGCCAGGTAGGACCCACAGGTAAGTCCATTGGGGCCGGCACCAATCACGATGACATCATATTCGTTTTGGGCTCCAGTCATTTTATGTTACCTCCATTTATTCTCGTGTATTTTATTTAACCCAGTAAGGATTTTTTTCGACCAGCAAACGCCCGAGATTTTGCAGACACCATTCAACGGGTCTCGCTTTCCACCAGGCTTGATCGCGGATGCCCATGTCCTCGGCCACGGCGCAAGCCGCATTGTACCCGCCGGTTCCCCAGGACAGCTGTATCGGCCAGACACCGTTGGAACAGTAGAGATTTTGGATCGGCATCCGATAGGGAATTCTCTCCAACATCCACTGGTTCCCCGTGTAACTGCCACCGACGCCATTCCCGCAAAAGCCTGCGCGGTTGCCCCGCCATAAATCCAAAGGTGTTATGATGTACTTTTCAAGAATCAGATCCCTAAAGTTTTCGATCAAGTCAGCAAACATTTCGGTCTGTTTCTCCAAGATCTCATCTCTTTTTTCATCCCACATCTCAATGTTCGCTTTACCGCTTCCACTGCCGCGTTCCCGCCAGTAGAAAGGCAGCACTTCTTCCACACGGAGAGACACATATCCTTCCTCGGAGGCAGCTGTCTCATCTGTGACCTGGTGCATCACGCATTCGCTCAGGCCGCCCAACGCGCCATACGTGTCACCGCTTTTCTGCGCCATATGCCAACGTTTTCCGTGCTCGAGGGATTCCCAACCTTTATAAAAGAAATCCATCTTGCTGATATTGGGATTCCATTGCATTGATTTCCATTTGGGAAATTCTTTCAGGACCCATAGGGACACGCATGAAGCGCGGGAAGCCATATCCCAATATTTCATCCGTTGGGCAAGAGCCGGGTCGGCTTTGGTGAGATTCTCTTCGCCGATCAGTCGAAAGCTCTCGTTAACACCGGCATTGGTTACGACCGCATGTTTGGCCATGATCGTTTTGCCACCGTTGACCACAGCACCCTCCTCGATTTTAATACCCTTGGCCACACCGTCCTCGACAATGATCTCCTCTACCGGACAATTCCGCCAAAAGGTGCCTCCGTGCTCCAGGAAAATCCTGACGTAGGCATGCGCCAGATTGTGATTGCCACCCAGCAACTGCCCGGGGATGACCATAATCCAGGCTACGGCCGCAAACGCCCCCTGACACGGCTCGCCGATGTCTCCAAAGGTCTGTACTCCGGCCACGCACATGAATGCCTGTTGGACCTCATCTGCCTCAAAGACCGTCTCCACTAGTTCGAAAGCATTCATCTCCCGGAAATCTTCAACAGCAACGCCCCACACATAGGCCGCCATCTCAATCATCTTTTCTTGCTTTTCCGGTGTGGGAATCGAATAGAAGCAGAGTTCATTAAATTCGATGATTTTTTCTACATACCTTTCCAAAATTCCCCGGGCCGTTACGGCGTCTTTTTCAGAAAAACGAGCGATATCCGCACAGGTTCCATCAACATCGTAGGGAGCGATAAAAAGGCTCTTGTGGTTGGGCAGAGTGACCCCCGTTCCTCTTGGTGACAATTTCAAATTCACTCCGTAACGCTCCAGCTCCAGGTCTGCCATGGCCGGAGAATTACCTATGAAACTACCGGCCGCACAGGGCGTCCACAATACACCGGGCCAAACTTCGTTGGTTTTGACATGACAGCCAGCCTCCTGGTTGGCATCCACCAACAAAACACGCGCGCCAGCTTTTTGGAGGTAGGCCGCCGCAGGCAGCCCTCCACCAATCCCAGCTCCAATAACGATCACATCATAGTCTTCCATTTGCACTTTCTCCTTTTCCTTGCATGTTAATGGTTTATTGATCATTGACGCCAATTTATTTTGCTCGGAGAAGGTCGTTTCCTGCCCCGGTTATTTTAGCTCGTGCTGAGTGGACGAAATCGAAGTTTCAGTGAGATGTTAATGATATCAACTTACTTAATTATCTTTACTTTGTGCCAGCCCTCTTCGTAGGGCGTAAGGAAAAGGATCTCAAGCTTCATTTCGGTTTTCCACCATCTGCCGTCATCTTTGCGATACTTGTCATATTCGAATCCGGATAGCCACACCGCCTTATTGCCTTTCAGAGTACTAGCCTGCCAGAGATACCAAACGGCCTCTGCCGTGGCACCATCCTCAGACAGCTCAATACGGGGCTGGACAAAGTAGTGCATCGCAAACTCAATATCTTTGGAGACGTCTGCAAAGAACTGTTTGATTGCTGCGCGACCCTCATAACGGCCGAAATTCTCACCGCCGTCCCAGACTGCATCTTCAGTAAAAATTTCGCCCATCTTTTCAGGATTGTAAAAATCATCGCAGGCATTTGCGTAGCGCGCTTTGAGATCCTTGATAGCCTGGATATCTTCTATTTTTTGTATACGCCTTTCCAATAATGCATAGTCATGATCTCCCATTTCTTCTCTCCTTTCCACCTAAAACCGGATGAGTGTTCTCAAACGGCTTCCTCAAATCCGACTAATTCCTCAGCGATCAAAACCTGAAATTATCGCGCCCACTATTCGACTCTTTTACCGGTTTTGGGATCGTAGCCAAAATACGCATCATAGAGATCTGTCCGACGGTCGGTAAACATGTTGTTGTAAGGTGTCCAGTATCGGGAATTGTGTGCATCCGTCACATTGATTTCAGCCACCAACACCCCCGGCTCGTTATGAGAGGCTGGGCCTGCCAGGAAATCCCCAGAAGGAGCGATAATGCAACTCGCACCAATGAAAGTGCAGTCCCGTTCCGTGCCGAAACGGTCGGCGCATACGGTAAACACACCATAAAGCACAGAGAGAGCTTGAGCTGTATATGCGCAGGTTGGCTTTTCGCAGGTTTGCACCTCTCCCGCCACCACCCAGTTTGTGCAGTCGCAGATAATATCGACACCTTGGGCGGCATATATGGACGTCACATGGGGAAAGCATCCGTCATAGCAGATGCGGCAGCCGACCTTTCCGAAGGGCAGTTCAAAGACCGGGAATCCCAGATTGCCGGGTTCGAAGAAGAGCTTTTCCTCGTTCCAAAGGTGGGTCTTACGGTACTTGCCCACAAAACCTTCGGGGCCCACGACGGCCATGGTATTGTACATTCTGACACCGTCCCGTTCTGTGATACCAGCAAAAATATAGGCGTTGAACTTCTTTGCCGCCTTAATCCATTCTTCAGTAGTAGGACCATCTGGCACCGGCTCAGCCATAGCAGAGAGCTCTTCGTGCGAGTTGTAGATATAGCCTGTGTTACAAAGCTCGGGCAGCACCATCAGGCGTGCTCCCTGATTTCCCGCCTCATCAATGAGTCGCAGACCCTCTGTCACGTTGAGTGACAAAGCGGGACGTCCATAAGAAACTAAGAAACTCTACTTATCATAAAAAAGCCTTGTTCAATTATTTAGTTTCTTATGGACGTCCCCTAAATCACTGGAACATTCGGGATGGATCGTATCGGATCTGCTTCAGCAGACGGATGTGTACCCAAAGGTGGTGGATGGAGAAAAAACGCCCGTGGCCTATTTTCTGGTAGACGCCATGCGGTTTGCCATGGCCCATGAATTTGTGGAAATGCTCCCCATGGCCAGCGATGTAACGGTGAAACCGGCAGCGGCCGCCTGGCCTACGATCACCCCAGTAGGCATGGCCGCCTTGCTGCCTGGGGCTTCGGCAGGATTCAGCGTGGTGGAATCGGGCGGGAAGCTGGCGGCCCGAATCGATAACGCGGCATTGGCGGACATCAGCGCCCGGTTGAAATTTTTAAAAGCCCGGGTTCCCGGCATGAAGGAAATGCCCCTTGAAAAACTGCTGCAGATGCCCGGTAAGAGGCTTCCAGATGCGGTGTCCGGAGTTCCCCTGCTGGTGGTGCGTTCCCAGGAAATCGACGCTCTGGGGGAAATGGCGGGCGGGCTCATCGCCCGGCAGGTCATGGACACCATGGTCGGGAATGTGGTTCGGGCTGTTCGAAAACTGGCCGATTGCGGCATGTCCCGATTTGTGGTCACCGCAGACCATGGTCATCTATTTACCCGGAAGAAACAGGACGCTTTCAAGACGGATTCACCGGGTGGAAAAACCCTGGAAATCCATCGCCGTTGCTGGATCGGACAGGGCGGCAGCACACCGACCGGAACCATTCGGCTTTCCGCCTCCCAATTGGGTTACGACAGCGACCTGGAGTTCGTTTTCCCCAAGGGTATCGGCGTATTCAAAAGCGGAGGCGATCTGGGATACCACCATGGGGGACTTAGCCTGCAGGAGATGATTATTCCGGTCATTAGCTTTCGCATGGGACGGGAAAAACCCATGATGGAACCGGGAAGCATCGTCTTGCTTTCGGACGTTCCCGAAAAATTAGCCAACCGCACATTCGGCATCAAGCTGGAAATGGGGGGACTTTTCAACCAGAATCCCCTCAAGATTCGGCCCCTACTCCTGAGCCAGGGTGTGATTGTGGGAAAAGCCGGCATGGCCTTGGATGGGGATTTTGAACAGGATTCCGGTTGTGTAATTCTTCAACCCGAAAAGAAGGCCGGCGTGGCCATGATCCTTGAAAATGAAGACTGTAAAACGGTCAGTGTGGGGGTCAAGTCTGCCGTTGACTCTTATTCTTCTTGGAGGTTACGCGCAAGAGTCAAAGGCAGACTTG
>JACNIU010000312.1 GCA_014382905.1 Desulfobacterales bacterium | reverse complement strand
CGAGGTCTGCCCAAAATGTGGGGAAAGGCTCTATACGCCGGAAGTCACGGACACCTTGTTGCAGTTTGCCAAACAACCAGTGAAACCTACGAAGATGATTCACGTTCCAGTCTATGATTTTACTGAAAGGGCAGTGGGTTTGTAAGGGTAGACCTTGTAGAGGGTAAACTGGTCAGGCATGGGTTTTAACGATCGATTCAAACAAGTATTTTCTACTGGCCAGGCATCGGAGCACCACTTAAGCCACCTTTTTCAGGGGCGGTGGTTGGCTGGTAAAGACGCCTAACTCATGGCCGGTTCTCTCATTGATAAATCTCCCTGCCAGTACCATCCCTTCCCTGTAGGTCATCTTGAGGGGGGGGATGTTATCCAGCCGGATGGTCACATAGATCTTTTTCCCTTCTGATCGTTCAATAAGGCCCCTTATCAGTTTCCCGCCAATCCCAAGGTCCCTGTATTCAGACCTTACGGCCGTATACCCCCGCTCTAAATACCCGGCAAGGTCGAGGCCGGTGGCAGCTTCAATCTTCTTTCTATACGCCTCCTTTGGAAATTTGTGGGTGGAGGTCCCAACGACCTTTCCTGCATGTTCGGCATAACCGATGAGAAAGGCCTTTTGGAGATTCTCATTAACCCACGAGGTCCCTACGCCGCCGCAGTCCTCGATAACACTGTGAATCTGGTTAACGATTCCCGAAGGGATCTCTTCCGGTTTCTTAAAAAAGTATATGATATCGGGCCGTTCCATCAATCAACAGGTCGTCGTTGTCAAATATCTTTGCGAACGCATGCATGATAGCCGTTTTAATTGCCGCAGGCAATAGATTAGAGCTTCTCAGAAAAGAACCCTTCTTTGGGGATAACCTTTAAGGGGGGTGGAGGTGGACCCTGTGAAAGGGCCCACCTTGGGGTAGGCGCCTGATATAGCTATCAGGCGTTGAAAGACGTATAAAACATTACTGTCCTTTCCAATCTACAATCTACAATCTGCAATCTGCAATCATAATTATCCCATCAACCCCTTGATATAAACAATCACAGGGCCAGCAGACCAGAACAGCAAGATCAGGATGAAAATAGAGGCAGCGGCGATCAGCACCGCCTGTGTCCATTTAAACTCACACCCCTTGACCATCCCTAATATAATGAGCAGCCATTTCCATGGCTCGGTGAGCCACACAAACAACGGGATCCAGGATGCCAGCAGGGTGACACCGGTTGCAAAGGCAACCACCGAGAACAGCCTCGCAAAGGTCACTCGTTTCCCGATTGACATGGTCATGACCATGAAGGTGATACCCGCTGTTATAATAGGCATGCCAATGGCATTTACGAACAGTATCCCGCTCATGAGAATCTGATTCTCACTCATGGTGGTAAGACTCGCACCGGCAAAAAACAGGCTGGATATAATCAGGAAGCCGACCGGTTGCCGGAAAGCTGTCTCATAAGGCAGTTCGCTAAAAAAGCGGTTCGGCGAACTTAACAGCCTTGTCAGCGACTGGAAATAGAACCCGAAAGTGAAGTGATTGTCGATTGATGATTGATGATTGGCAAACATCTCAAAATCCAAACTTTGTAAAGATACCCCAGATAAGCATTATTATTGTCAGGATGAAAAAAAGGGTCCGCTCTGTTTTTTTACTGAAATAGGTGACACCTTTTGAGTAAAAGAATGCCTTTTTTTCCCTTTTATCATCATTCATTTCCTCCATAATTTAAACCCCTTCAAACTCGTTAACAGGCCTCGGTCCTGCCCGCCGGCCTCCGACTTCTGACCTCCGACCTCTGTTACTCTAAAATCCCGGCAAGCTGCCAAAACCCCTGGTACTCCAGTATACGGCAGTTAGAAGAACAATTAGAATATTCGCAAAAAACCACATGGGTATCCCGACCCTCAGATAGTCTTTGGGCTCGAGATACCCGCTCGCATACACTATGGCGTTGGGGGGCGTTCCGATAATCAGGCAGTAGGCAAAAGAAGAAGCGATTGCCGTGCCCATGGCCATAAATGGCAGGAAGGTGGATCCCGGATGGACAAGGCCTGCCATGTTGAGGGCGATGGGGCCTACGGCCGCGGCCGCCGGTCCGTCAGCCATTAGATTGGTAATCACCGCAGTCAGGCCGTTCGATGTAGCCATGAGAGGGAGCCCTGAATCCATACCCAGTGGGGCAAGACCGTCAATTACGGTTCTCGCCATCCAGTATGCGGCCCCTGTGTCATCTAATGTCCGGCCGAATATGATAGCCCCGGCATACAGCCACACAACACCCCAGTCCACCCTCTCCTGGTAGTCCCTCCAGTTCACCACACCTGCAAGAAGATAAGCGACAGCCCCTGCAACGGCTATTACGCCGATGCCGAGACGAACCGGATAGATACCCATGTCGTAAAAGGCCTTTTCGGTAAACCAGCCGTACACCATAATGATGAAAATGACGAACGCCCATATCTGCTGTTTGTTCCATCCCCCCATTTTTCCTATTTCATTCTGCAGATGCTTCATGGAAGGGGCAAGGGAATTGATTTTAGGCTTGAACCGCCAGTTGACCGCGAGCCAGGTCACTGGAATCATGATAAAGACAAAAGGCATGCAGTAGGTAACCCATTGGAAATAGCCGATGTCAAATCCGAACATGTCATTGAGATACGTCATCATGATCACGTTTCTGGCGCCGCCCGAAGGGGCTCCAGGGCCCCCAATGTTACACGCCATGGCAATAGTGATCATGAGCATCTTGGCCAGCTCTTTGTCCTCCGGGACCTCGTCAGTGAGGCTGTTCTGATACAAAAGCATACCTATGGGGAGAAACATGGCGGCCAATGCATGGTCCGAAATAAACGCCGCAAGGGGCGCAATAATGATGAAGAAGACAAGCGTGACCCACTTTACATTGGGTACTGCCAACTTCTTAAACATCATCAGGCACATCCTCTTGTCCACGCCTGTCTTGACAAAGGCCGCAGCGAACATGAGGCTCCCCATGATAAACCAGCACGCATCGTCCCAGTAGAGCATGGCCACCGCTTTCCTTGTAACAACCCCGGTAAAGACAAGGATCAGACCGATACAAAAGGCCACACCCGGCAGGGGGATGCATTCTGTCATAAAGCAGAACACGACAAAGACCATCATGGCAGCTGCGACCTTTATGTGCCATGCCCCCTTGTCCGCCGCTTTCAATTCCTTTCCGGTCAGGTCCTCATATTTGAGCCCTTCTCTCCTGAGTTCCACGGATTTATTCATTATCTCAAGGAAGGCCTTATCACTGACATTCTCTTTGATATAGGCTTGGGCCTTTTTTAGATTCTCAGAATCTGCCTGCAGCTTGTATGTCTTGCACCACTTGAGATCTCTTTTTAGAAAGCGATCTTTGGAAAGCGCTCCCATTCTCATGTTTGTTTCCATTATCTGGGCTGTTAAGAGCTCCCACTGGGCGGCATCCGTGCTTTTCCTGCCAAACAGCTCCGTGGTGATGAGATTAACCACGGCGGTTGGACCCACCTGGACCTCGGTCGCCACATCCTTCATTCCGTATGGGGTCGGCACGATCAGGACGGCAAAGAATAGAACGACCGGAATAATGAAGAGCTTCCAGTTTACGTATTTGTCATATCCGGTGGCTTTCGGTTTTGCTTTAGCCATTCTTTAACCTCACTTTTTGTGATTGAATTGAACCTTCGGTCATTTCTGTCCCGGCACAACTCCTGTGTTTCTACGGCGATCAGGTCTCCAGGATGATCCTGGCCATCTCGAAAAATATTTCCTGCTCCCTTACCACGCCGACCACCTTCCCCTTTCGGGTTACAGCCATCCGCCTGCTGTTTTCCGTGAAAACCAGGTTTGCGATCTCCATGAGGTTTGTGTCTTCGTCCACCTTTAGAGGGGCCTCGGACATCACATCACGAATCCGTTTGTTTAAAAGCCCTTTCGCCTGGGTCGTAAAAAGCCCGGTCCAGAACATGGTCGAGTACTGGATGCTGTCGGCCATCGATGGTTTAGGTGCTGACAGGTAGGCTGGTCGCACCGCCTCGATCAGATCAAGGATGCTCAGGATCCCAACCAATTCCTTATTGTGATCAAACACCAGTATGGAACGATGCCCGGTCTCCATGATCCGACTGGTGGAAACAGCGCTCTCAAAAGATTTCTTCAATCTCTCAATTCCCTCTTTAACAGTGCTGTCAAGATCAATCGTGGTGTAATCCTCGATCGGGAGCATAATATCCCCGGCCTTTTTCTCTTCCCTGGTGCCCCCTTGAGCCGCCTCATAGGCATCATTGATCTTCAATGACAAGAGCTCGATATCACAGGGCTTGTTAAGATAATCAAAGGCCCCGTGCTTCAATGACGCCTTCGCGGACTCGGCCCCGCCGTGACCCGTCAGCATGATGACCCGCACGTTGGGATCTATTTTCTTAATTCGGGACAAGGCCTCGTGCCCGTCCATGCCCGGCATCTTGATATCCAGGATCACCACATCCTGAGGGGATTTTTTCAGGACATCAATCGCCTCTTCCCCGCTCCCTGCCACCGTGGTTTCATAGCCCCTCCGGGTGAGGATCTTCGATGTCGTAGCACGAAACTGTTCTTCGTCATCTACCATCAACACCTTTATTTTCTTCGCCATTAATTGTACCCCCCGTTTGAATTGCAGATTTTAAACCTTGGATTGTCTGGCCCTCAAACCCACAACTTTAGACACTTCCCTAATCAGGCTCCCCCTGTGTCTCTCAGTATCTCCCTCGGAGACTTCATAAAGCTCCGGGTCCGGGCCACCCGAATCTTCTCTTCCAACACCTGCCTCTTTTCGAATGCCTGTTCTGCCCTCTCAATGAGATCCTGCACATCCGTGGGTTTCATCAGGTAATCCGTGGCTCCTGACTTGAGGCCGTCTATAGCAGATTCCACAGTAGCATGTCCGGTCAACATGATCACCTCAACCAGCGGATAAGTCCTCTTGATTGCCCTCAGGGTATCAATTCCATCCATCCCTGGCATCTTGACATCCAGGATAACCACATGGATATTGTGGGTCCTCAGTTTTTCTAAGGCCTCAGCCCCGCTGCCTGCGGTAACTATGTCATATCCTTTCCTCAAAAGTAATTTTTCGGTGGTGGAGAGGAATCTTTCCTCATCATCCACTAACATCATCTTCATTTTTTCCATGTATTCCCCCTCATTCCTGGTCAAATCGTTGAGTTGTTGAGTAGTCAAATAGTATCTTCTTAATCATCCAAGGATTATCTGGCGGCCGGCAGAATCACGGTAAACGTCGTGCCAACACCTTTTTCGCTCTGGACCTCCATAATGCCGCCCATCCTGTCTACGATGCCGTAGCATACCGAAAGCCCCAACCCGGTCCCTTTGCCGACCGGTTTGGTGGTAAAAAAGGGGCTGAAGATCTTCTTCTGGTCTTCAGGGTTGATCCCTGTCCCGTTGTCCCTGACGAAAATTTCAACCTTTCCATTTTCTTTTGCCTTTGCTCCTACAACTAATTCCCCTCCCTCAGCACCATGCCTTGTCAGAATGGCGTCAATGGCGTTGTTATAGAGATTCAGCAGGACCTGCTGCAGTTGACCGCGATCCGCATGAACCTTAGGGGTATCTTCTGAAACCTGTTGCTTCAAGGCAATCCCATGAACGACTGCCTTTTGCTCCACCATATGGGTGACTTCAGGGATGTAGTCCTGAAGTGCAATGTCCTCAACCTTAGGCTCACTCTGTCTCCCAAACTTAAGAATCGCCTGTGTAATTCCGGCGCAACGGCTTATCTGTAGATCGATCTGCTGCATGGAATCCTCTAACTCTGACAGAGACTCCGATGGTTTCCATTCACCCTTTTCCTTCATCTCCAAAATTATGGAATCAATAAGCGCCTGCTCGCTTTTGATGACCTGGAGGGGGTTGTTGATTTCGTGGGCAAACCCGGTTGCCATTTCACCCAATTCGGCTAATCCACTCGCCCGGATAAGCTGACCGCCCAATTGTTCCCTTTCGGTATCCAGTCTCTCCATGCGTCGCACTATGCGATCGGTCAACAGGAAGGCAAGGCCGACGATGGCGGCACCGCCGATGATCGTAACCAGAACGATCAGATAAGCAGCGGAGCGGAGAAACCTGAATGCATCCGCTTTTTCCTGCCTGACAACCAGTAGCCAGTCCTTCTCTGTCAACCAGGTTGTGGCATACAGATAAGCATCCCCCCTTGAATCCTTCTCAATAAACGTCTTGATGCCGGTATGGGATGAGGGCTTTTCGATGGTCTCGGGGTCCCTATCCATCAGGTTTCCGCCGGATCGCCGCTCAGTCTGAAATATGCCTTCCGCGTTGAGGAGATACGCCTCTCCTGTCTTGCCGATACGGACCCTTTTGACAAGGTCATTAAATATATGAGTGTCAATGGTCGCGCGAATGACCCAGGTATTACCACCCGCTTCTCTCTTAAGGGCTATAATAAAGTGAGGTATGCGACGGTAGCCCAAAAATGTATCGCTGATATACTGACCCTTCTTCATGACCTCCTTGAACCAGGGCGCCTTGGCGTAGTCCATTCCGACCAGCTTATAAGGCCCCTGATAATTCACATGGATCCCCTCCTCGTTAAAAACCCCGAGATCAACAAATGCGCTCGATTCCTGCTGCAAATTAATCAGGATCTTATAAAGGTTTTCAGGTTCCGCGAGATCATCAAAACTGTAGGAATTAACGATGAACTCCAGATTGGCCCTGCGGTTGGTGAGAAATGAATCGATCATATGCCGGTGATCTGAGACGATTCTTTTTATGGTATCAATGGTGCTGGATTCTAAAGAGGTGGTAAAATAGTAGTATCCGATCCCTAAGATGAGGACGAATGTTACGAGCGGAACAAGTATCATACTCACTAAGATAACGCGCCTTAGATTTGCATATGGGGATTTTTTCATGGGAATGGTGCTTTCCTCAATAACTGAATATCCCACATAAAGGCAAACTCCATGCCAAAAGGAAAAACGGGCATCATGCCTGCCAACCATTTATAATTATTGAAATTGTTGAGAGGGTGAGACCTGAGGATAATTTGTCTCTTCGAGAGATGTGTCAGGGCTTTTTACAGGTTGTAAAAGAAATGGGGGGTGTAGATATCGGAGGGTTGGAACACCGGCTGAAATGTTCCGGGGGGCGTCTGTTCCACAGGGACAGGGATGAAGGGCCAATGGCACTGACGCATATGACGCATATCAAGGATCGTAGAAACATCCGGCAGCGCCTGAACAAGAGACCATACTCAGGCACTGGGCCATGCCCGCACGTCAAAGAACCTCTCTTGATGCCTGATTTTAACGCCCTTCCTCTTTTTCCTGCTCGAAAACCCTCCCTGGAAAGCGAATCAGTTCCTTGATTCTGGCACTCCGGATCTTCTGATCATGCGTATCTTTCCTTTCAAAGGCCTGGGCCATTTTCACGAGGAGGTCTTCTAACTTTATCGGCTTCAAAAGGTAGTCAAAGGCCCCTAATTTCATCCCTTCGATGCTGGTCTCCACTGACGCGTGACCCGTCAGCAGAATGACCTCGGCCAAGGGCTGGATCTTCTTCATCTCCCTGAGCGCTTCAATGCCGTCAATCCCCCCGGGCATCTTGACGTCCAATATGACCACATCAAAGAGCTTTTGCCTCATCAGTTCAAGGGCTTCTTCGCCGCTCAGGGCGCCAGTTGTGTCCACATTCCTTTTGTTCAGGCGGTTTACCAAGGTCTTCAAGAAGACTTCCTCATCATCCACCACCAAAACCCTGAAATAATCCATAAGACCTCCTTTTTTAAATGACACCAAGGTGAATTAAAATGAACTACAGTCTCTTAGATAATGAAACCCTATATAATCAAAAAGAATACCGGTTACTTCTTTTCCGGTTTCACAATGGGGATTTTAACCGTGAAAGTGGTACCTTCCCCTTCCTGGCTTTTCAAGGAGACAGTGCCTCCCATCTTTTCTATTATGCCATAAATGATCCACAAGCCAAGCCCGGTCCCCTTCCCTGCCTCCTTTGTAGTGAAAAAGGGATCAAACACCCTTTTTTGCTGGTCTTTGGGGATCCCCGGCCCATTGTCAGAGATGGTGACAACTATGTGGGAATCGGTTTGCCCGCTTTCTATCTCTATCAGTCCCCTGCTTCCTGTCTCTTTTATTACGTCTTTGTCTTTGCTGATGGCGTCAATGGCATTGGATATGAGATTCAAAAATACCTGCTGGAGCTGAGCCTGGTCATTGGCAATGATCGGAAGGTCAGAAGCCAGATCTGTCTCGATGTCAATGTTATTAATGCGCGCATAATTTTCAAGCAGGTCTATGGTTTGATTCAGGGTTTCGTTGACGTCCACATCCTCCAAAATGGGCTCCATTTTACGAGCGTAGCCCAACATGCTGTGGACAACTTTTCGGGCACGTTCCACATGATCTTCTATGTCCCTTATGGCCTGTTTGTATTCTTCATAATTATGGCTTTTTTGGAACTCCTCTTCGTAGAGGAGATCTTCCATCCATCCGGTCAACTGTATGATAACGGCCAATGGATTGTTGATCTCATGGGCAACCCCTGCGGCCATCTTGCCCAATGCCGCCAATTTGTCCGATTGAATGAGTTGTGCATTGAGTTCATTCATCTTCTGATCGCTGTCTCTCAGACGGTTGACGGCCATGCGGGTGGTAAATACGGTTGTCAGAATAATGGCCAGAAGGCCGCAGAGAACGATGACGATCTCGACGTTTCGAGTGGCAAGCAGACCGGTCATTTCTTCCCTTGCCTCCTGGGAGATGATTAGAAGCCATTTGCCGCCATTCAGCCAGCTCCCGGCATAAAGGGTCTCTTCACCTTGAATACTCTTCTCTTCGATGACCGTGGTCCTGGTGCCAAAGAGGCGGGTGTTCAAGTGACATTGATGTAATATCTCCCCGCTGAAACGGGGACGGGTCTGGAATATCCCTTCCCGATCGATAATGAAGGCATCGCCTGTCTTTCCCACCTGGGCCGAACGTACGATCTCTCCAAAGATATCAGGATCGATGGTAGCCCTGAGGATCCAGCTGCTCAAGCCTTCCTGGCGACGAACAGCAATAATGAAATGGGGTGATTGTCTGTACCCCATATATACATTACTTACATAAACACCCTTCCCCATAACATCGTCAAACCACGGTTGCTGATAGTAATTAAGACCCTTAAGGTCATAGGGGCCTACATAGGCAAGATGCTGTCCCGAGTTCGAAATGACACCCAGATCTACAAAAGCGCCTGCCCTGGCATTCATGACTTCGAAAATGCGGGCAAGGTATTTTTCATCGATCATGTCACGGAAAGTGTGGGTGTCTGCCATGGCACAGAGGATGGCGGTACGCTCCTTGAGGAACAAATCCACGGCCTCTGCCTGGGCGCTGGCCCGGTATCTGATCTGCTCCTCGATCTTTTCCTTATACATTCGGGCAAACTGATAATAAATCGTTGCGCCAAGGGCGACAAGCGGGGCAAAAGAGACGACGAGTGTAATAACAATAATCTTTTTTTGAAGATTTTTGTAAAGAGGCGTTTTCATGTGTCCTCAAGGCGTAAGGCACAAGGCATAAGGCGCAAGGATGAAAGCTGACAACTCATCAACTGCATCCAGCATCCAGCAAGGAAGTGTGAAGTTAAAAGTTCAAATCGGAATTTCCCCTTTTTTAACTTTAGGCACTCCAAACTCGTAACTTCAAACTTGGAAGAACCAGCATCCAGTATCCAGCATCCAGTATCCAGCATCCAGTATCCAGCATCCAGCA
>JACNIU010000130.1 GCA_014382905.1 Desulfobacterales bacterium | reverse complement strand
AGCACTTTTCTTCGGTTACAGCAAGTTTAATGCCAACTGTCATTTGCGGTCATAGATCTGGAGCTTCTCGCTTTTATGAAGGAAAGGGGATTATGGTATCCGGTGGCAGAAATAGAGCCAGTCAAAAGCTACAAAGCAGCCGGCAGTGGGGCTTTCATAGGTCTCTTGAATAATGTCGCTTCTATCCGGCATTTCTGAGTTTATCGACGCGATTTCTCCTTTCTTTTTCCAAAAGACCGGAAATTGTGTCACTGTGCCCTCCTTTTTCAAAAATGCCTTGATTTTACACTCAAAAGAATTCTAATCAAAATTGAGTTAAGTCGTAAATAGGGTCGATCCTGTATTTATTTCTAAGGGATCCTGTATCTCAATCTAAACATCCTATCTACCTTTGTTATCCTATCTCAAACGCAGACGTCACGCACCTACATGGATGTGATCCAGCGCCTTCGTGGCATCTTCTTCGTTATGAAAGTAATAGAGTTGAAAACGGTCAGGCCAAAGGAACCTTCATGGGAGTATTTCTCCTTACGCCTCTCTCGACTTGGGTAAACTTACCGTAAAAACAGAACCCTTGCCCAGTTCACTCTCCACATGGATTTTTCCTCCATGACCTTCTACAATAGCCTTTACCGCAGCCAAACCCACGCCGGAGCCTTCTTCCTTTCTTGCGCCTCTGCCACGATGAAAGGCATCAAAGATATAGGGAAGATCTCTCGGGTCAATACCGTTTCCCTGATCTTTTATGCTGACTGTAACATTTTTGTCAGTCTCATCGGTGGCGAGAGTGACTTCCCCTTCACTTTCAGAAAACTTAAAGGCATTATCAAAGAGATTTGTAAAGGCCCTACGAAGCCGCTGGGCATCAGCCTCGATAACCGGTAATGCATCATCGGTTTGAAACTCTAAATGAATTCCGCTCTGTTTGGCCTTTATCTGATAGGCATCAAAAAGCTCCATCAATTCTCTATCTAAGGAGGTAGGCCCAAAATCCAGTTTTAATTTGCCGGTCTGCAAACGGGCGAATTCCAGAAAATCCTCGACTATGAATTCCAGGTTCCCTGATTCTTTTCTGATGATTTCAAGATACTTTTTTTCTTTTTCTTCATCTAAGCTGCCCACCTTTTTCAAGAGGCGCAAGGCAAATCCACCGATAATAGTAATCGAAGACTTCATGTCATGGGCAAACATGGAGATTAGATTATCCTTTTCGCGTTCAATGGCCTTTAGGCGGGAAATATCCTGAAAGGCCTCCACTCCACCAATAAGATTGTCATCATCATCAAACAGGGCAGCAGTGTTCATCCTGACAGGTACGAGGTCCCCCTGCTTATTATAAATAGTAGTTTCGAGTTGTGTTATGGGTCTTTCGCGTTTGAGCACGGCTTTCAGAGGGCAATTGTCCTCACACATTCCGCCTTTCAGGATTTCACCGCAATAGTGACCTATCGCCTCCTCCTCTGAATAACCGGTGACTTCTTCTGCCCATGGATTAAATCCCGTGATATTAAAATCCGCATTCACTGTCAAAATAGCTATAGGCAGGCTATCAATGATAAAATTATAGAAAGTTAATTCGCCAATATCTGACTCCCTACGAGTATCGCCCATAAGATCTCCTTTTGGAAATTCAGTTCGCTCGATTAAGGCTTCGCCGGCTGGTTTTCCTTGTCCAGCATTTCGAGTTTTCGTTTATGTTCCCATTTCTACTCTGCCTAATTCCAAAAACCATTTCAAAAACCTTGCTCCAATTCCTTTTTCCCGGCGATGACAACTTGATTCGTGCCCCTTGCGTTTTTGTTGAATATTTTGCCTATTCTCTCATGGGCTTTTCCAATCAAATTGCTTCAAAATTCCCCAAAATCACAGACCGTGGATTCTGTGGCAATCTCCGTATTCAAGAATACGCTTTGGGCTGCCTGGAGAATAGCCATGACATGTCGGTCGACACGGTCGGGGTCATGGTGGATGAGATAGAGCCGTTTGACTTTTGCTTCCCGCGCAGTTAAAGCGGCCTCTTCCCACGAGCTGTGTCCCCAGCCTGCTTTCGGCCCCTGTTTCTCCTCAGGAGTATACTGGGCATCGTGAATGAGCACCGTGGCCCCTTGAACAAACTCCACCACTGACTCGCTCAGGCCTTCTGCAGGATGTTCATGATCTGTGATGAAACAGAGAGCGCCTTGAGGCGCATCTAACCGGTATCCAATGGCCCCGTTTGGATGAGATAAACGAACAGTATGAATACTTACATCAGGAAATATCTCCACCTCCAGGTCGGGCCGAACTTCGACGAAAGTCACAAGCCCTTCGAGACATTCCATGTCTACGGGGAAATAAGGCGGCTCCATCTGTTCGCAAAGGAGCTTTTCAATCGCGACCCCTTTCTTAGATTCGCCATATATGCTAAATCGATTCTCTTTCTGGAATGCAGGACCGAAAAACGGAAGGCCCTGAATATGATCCCAGTGATAGTGCGTCAGAAATATACCCCCCTTCCACCGGGACCTATCTTCTTCTTCAAGATAACGCCCCAATTGCCGGATGCCGGTCCCCGCATCAAAGACAAAGACGTAATCATTCAGATGCAGACTTACACAGATCGTGTTTCCGCCAACTTCGACAGTATAAGGCCCTGGTGTGGGGATAGATCCACGAACGCCCCAAAATTGTAGTTCCATTGTTTTTTCCTTTCTCTATACAGTTTAATTTTCTACATATAAAGTCTTCTTACGGCGTTCCAATGCCCCGTTCTATGGGAAGGCCATAATGCTTGGAAAGGCCGGCTTCATACTCAGAGGTCGGTGGGGCGGAAGGATCATACTCCGGGCTGTTTTCGACCTCGTTCCGGGTCATAGCAACACTCACCTTCCTTTCCGCCCAGTCTACTGAGTTTATCCAGGGAGGAGCCACCAGGACCTTCCTTCCCGGCAGCCAGTTCCGGGTATCCACCACCATGTAACGGATGGTCCAGGTCTCGTCATCCAAAATGAAATCTTGCACATGACCGATCTCGTCATCTGTTGCCCGGATGTGGTAGCCCGACACCTCTATTGCGGAGCGTAAATGAGTTTCAACCGCATCGGCTATCTCCTCAGACATGACCTCCAGTTCCTTCTTAATAAAAAGCGCATTTGGATAGCCTGCTTTTCCCCATACACCGGAGCCCTCCCAGTAATAAGGCAATCCGTAATGTCGGGTCCAGCGGATTTCATGTTGTCTGCTGAACGGCGCGTCTTCATCGAGCCCTGGCGCCTCTTCAATCTGTTCTTTGGTCAACCGGACCGGAAAATGCTCGGAACCCCAATCGGGTTCCCCTAATGAAATGGGGGATATAAGCACTTTTTTACCGAGCAGCCATTTGCCGGTATCGACCACCATGTAGCGGACTGTCCAGTGCTCATCATCAAAGAGAAAATCCTTGCACCTGCCGATCTCACCATCTTCTGCCTGTAGAACATAATTATAGATCTCTTTTATACTGCGTAACATTTTCTTGCTTCCTTTCCGGTTAAGAGAGATTTATTGTTATTCTTCCAAACCTTCCCTGTAGCCGCGCTCAAATTCAGATTTTGTCTGTTAAAGCGTGACTATCTCTCCTACTTTCCTTATCGCGGTCTTAACTATTTGTTCTGTTTTATGAACTGCCGCACCTGTCTTCTGTTTTATTCCCGGCCCGGTTTTCATGATATCGGAAATCTCAACAGATTTTTTTGTTACCACAAGGGCATCGAGGCTGAGGCCCCAAACTCCTTCTCTGGGTAATAAGCCTTCGCCATGCATTAAGCCATTTAAAACACCTCTTGAGGTCACATAGTGAGTTATTAAGCCGCTTTTTTCATCAAAACAAAAAGAGGCTATTTCCCCAAAGTTCTCGCCTTCTTTCGTTATTATCTTCAGCCCGATTATTTTCCCGCCAAATTCTATGGCCTCTGCCATTTCGGCTAAATCGTCCATCTTTTTTAAGTTGTTTTCTGAAGAGGCCATTATTACGTCTTTACCATAGGTATCCACATCACCTATCGGCAAGAGTATTTCCCTTCCATTTCTGTCCTCAATCAGAAATCCCACAACCTGTCCTTCCTTGAGATCAATAGCCATTTTGGATATCCTGCCCAGATCTTTTCCTTCCTTGGTCGACAAAACCGGCATCTCCAGTATCTCATCATGCTTTATCATCCCCATATCTCCTTTCTTCACAACATCTTCGCCAGAGACCAAGTCCGCAATCTGTGCTTAAAGACTATTTCGCCTTAATATGCGCCACTCCCTGTTTTTCTTGTTCCAACGCCTTCTTTTTCAGCTCATAACGCTCTTTATTCAAGTTCCTTACGTTAATGTATTTATTCACCAGCTTGGGCAGAGTAAGAATGGCCACAATGGCGCCACCAAAGGCTGAGGCATAGAAAATCAGAGCAGTAAGAGACATCTGAAGTTTCCATGCGAAGAATGTTAAATCCAAAGGCATGCTATTTTGCATGCTGATAATAATTATTAGCAAAAGAAGCATAAAAGTTACGATCAGTTGAAAAATCATTGGTTTCCTGCTTTCTTGAGACCATCCCTGGCCCCCTTCCACATACCCGAAAGCGCGCCTTTGGCTGCATATAAAGCCCGTTTGCCCAGATCTTTCGCCTCTTCAGCAACGGCCTGAACCGCTTTTCCGGCATCTGACACCGTTCTGACGCCTTCTCGAGTCCCCTTTACAGCT
This sequence comes from Desulfobacterales bacterium, assembly GCA_014382905.1. Classification (GTDB taxonomy): domain Bacteria; phylum Desulfobacterota; class DSM-4660; order Desulfatiglandales; family Desulfatiglandaceae; genus JACNIU01. Next base: position 5,116 of record JACNIU010000130.1, on the reverse strand, counting down.
CCCTGCACAACTTCCCTAACATAGCTGCCGGCTTCCTCTGCCGCCTCAGTCGCTCCTGAAAGAACTATATTAGAAACCTCCTTTACCTTCCCTGATCTGAAGCGGACCTCGGCCAGGGCCTTTAGGGTGGCATCCCTGGTGATGTTGGTAACGGTTTCTTCTACGTCTTCGCCTGTTTCAATGGCCTGCTTGACAGACTGTTTGACTGTTTCCTGGATGAGACCGAGGACCAGGGCGTTCTTGAGTTTGGCATCAGTTACCGCCGTCTCAATGTGTTCTTTCACTTCTCCAGTAAAGGCCCCTGCATTCTCTCCAGCGCCCTCCAATACCGCGCGCAAACCAGCCGCCTTTTTCTCCTCCTCTTCTCGAAGACGGAGTTCGATCTGCTCCAATTCAGCTTCCATGCCCTCAACTGCTTCTTGAAAAGCGGCTTTGACGCTGTCCACCGCACCTTCAACTGCCGCCGTGATCATTTCCCCTGTGGCATTTCCCTGATTCTCAAGCTCTTCGACGCTGGCTATGATTGATCCGCCGGTGATCTTGCGCAGCCTTTCCTCATCACCTTTGACACTTTTGCAAGCTTCTGTCATGGTCTCCCGCACAATCTCCTTCACATGTTCAGCCGTAAATTTGCCACTCTCCTTTGCCTTCCTCAATGATTCCGCAAGCTGCTTCATGATCTCTTCCATAATAATATACCTCCAGATCTCGTTAAGTGGTTGAAGAGGGCCTCATGCAAAGGTGCAAAGAGGCCAAGTTTTTTAACAAATAGTCTGCACCAGGGTTCAAACATAGAAGATTTTTCCCAGAGAATACAATAGTCTCAATTATTCCAATGAATTTATTGCCACCTGATATTTTTCTATTGCGTTTTTGATTTTTTCAGTATTACTTGTAGCATTGGAATGAGCCTCACCTACTGCTTTTTCTAATTCATTGTCTGGCAATTCAAGCAATTCTATTTGAATCGTTGCAATTTTTACAATTAATGCTTCCTGGCTATTTTTGACATCTTCAAGTTTAACAAGGATGTCATTCATTCGTTCTTTTTTACTCTTTTCCATGAGACTATCCTCCCTTTCCGATTAAATGCTGTTTATTGTTATTCTTCCAAACCTTCCCTGTAGCCCCGTTTAAACTCGGATTTAGCCTTTTTGAAACTGTTTTCATACATATTCCATAAGGTTTTTGCTCCTTGTTTGAGATCCTCCCAGGCATCATCACTGGCATCATGGATCTTTGTAAGGTTTTGCTGTGCCTCTTCCGCCTTTTGACGAAGCTCTTTGATTTGCTTCTCATACTTGATCTTCGCCTCTGTATCGGTCTCTAACTTATCGAGGCCCGCGTTCCACCCGTTAATCTGTTCTTTCAGCTTCGCTTCGAACTCTTCCCTTGTAGCCATAAGTGCATATCCCCCTTTTATTTCTTGATTTCCCTGCTTCACTTCTGTTTCGAATGTAAACAACTATTTGACATAACGAACTATTATCGCAATGAGGAGTCCTAACACCAGTATCCAAAGGAAAAAGTCCCGGGCGGTTCTTGCAGCCGTCTCCAGGCAAAAGGTCCTGCAAAAAGCAGGCTCAAAATCACGGCAATGACAAATACAATCATCAGATCAATAAAAAACATTTTTCTATCTCCTGAGATAGGTGACCTCACCGAAATGGAGCCACCAGGACCTCATTTACGAGCAGGCAGTTCCGCTTGGCCATCAGCCTAAAAAGGACAGTCATGTCTCTTTATCCACAATGAAATCGGTCACATCGGCAATCTGTTTAGGACCATGATTGCACAACTCATTGTCGTTCTTGCAGTATCCTTGAAATCCCCTCTTTTACCGTTCCTGCTTGTCCGACAAACACGTCAACGTGTGCTGCGGAGAGTTCCCGCATGGCATCGGGACTGCAATCTCCTGTTATAACGGCATTGGCCCCTTTGGAGACCACAAACTTTGCCCCTTCAATCTTTGCCTTGTCTCCCAATACGGCTTTCTCGTTATCAAATACCTCAAAGCCCATGTCATCTGTATTCACCATGATGAAATAAGGACAGGTGCTAAAGAGCGGCGCTATAGTTGCATCCATGTCTCTTCCCATCGAACTCACAGCGATCTTCATATGCTAATCTCCTTTCTCCAAGTTGTGCTGGATATCTCCTTTTTACACATTGTCCCCCGTCTCATGGTCAACGTAAATAGGGTCGTTAGTGTATATCTCTATATTTATTCATGTATTTCGTTTAGAGGCTGAGTTGCGTGGAAAAAGGAAGAGATTCCCTGTATTCCAGTGTACTTAGGTAAGGTTAACGAAAGGAGGAGGAATCTGCCTACGGCCCTGGGGGAACCCTGAACCTGAGAACGCCTTTTGTAAGTATCCACCAAAAATACATGATTCCCCTTATTTACCTATTGCCCCGAATCAACCTATTATATGGCGTTAAATTTAGTGGCAGTTTGATGCTGCGTCTGCCAAGAACTTCGCGTTAAAAATCAACGGAGATTTCCATGTCAGAATACTCACAGAAGAGCACCAAAATCACAAATTTCTACAAGCTTTCCGAGGAAACCGATATTTTGGATGAATTGATCCAGCACTCACGCTGGAAAAAGCCGGTACTTGTCATTCCGGCCCTGGCTTCGGAATTTACAGATCCTGAAAACCGGCCTGTTTTTGAAAACATATTGAGAGAATTAAAGGGCGCCACCTATCTCAATGACATCATTATCGGACTTGATGCAGCTACTCAAGAAGATGTGGATCTTCTGAAAGAGATCTTTTGTGAAATCGGGTTAGAGAAAGTCTTGATCCAGTGGAACGACGGACCCCATTTTAAGCGTCTTTACAAATTGTTGGAATCTGCTGGCATAGATCTGAGCGAACGAGGGAAAGGCAGAAATGTTTTTATGTCTTTTGGTGTTGCCATTGTCTTAAGCGCCACCTCGGTCGGCCTTCTGGATGCGGACATAAAAACCTTCAAGCGCAGGCAATTAGATCGGCTTTTTTTTCCGGTTGAGGTCTTCAACTATCAGTTTTCCAAGGCCTATTATGCCCGGAGCGATGGCCGACAGTTTTTCGGCCGGGTAAAGCGGCTCCTGGTGGACCCGCTTCTTATTGCGCTCAAGCGGAAGTTTACAGACGCCGGTGAAGAAAAGATGCTCCGTGTCATCGATTTTTTGTTGCTCTTTAATTACCAGCTTTCAGGAGAGTTTGTCATTGACACAGAATTGTTGCAGCGAATCAAATATACCCTCAACTGGGGTGTGGAAATCCTGACCCTTATAGAAGTATACCGCAAGGCCAACCAGATAGCGCAGGTTGAATTCACAAAGGGGTATTTTGATCATAAGCACCAGAAAATCTCGGTATCAGATGCTGATAAAGGCCTGCACAGGATGTCCACCGACATTATCGCCACGCTCTTAAATGCCCTTGTTATTGAAGAAGGGCTGGAGATCTCAAATCATTTTTTCCGGGACCTGGCCCTGACGTATCAATCCGTAGCAGAGGAATTGATAAAGAAGTATGCTGAGAATGCCAGGCTTAACGCCCTGAGCTATGACCGTGACCTTGAAGAGACGTTCGTTAACGAAGTGATCACTGATGCCATCATCAATGTGGGAGAACTTTTGAATGTGCCGCAAAATGTTTCAGGAATGTTTTTGAGATACACGGCCATGAGTCCTGAGTTTGATGAGTTCAATCGCTTAGGCCTGCAAAAGGCCATTATGGAAAAGGAAAAGAGAATGAAACAGGAATACCGATCCGCTCGCGATCTTCCATCCTGGGAAAGAATTGAGGAAAAAATTCCAGGTATCAGGGATCAAATCATTAATGTGATTGAAGAGCTAAAAAAGGAATGAGAGACATTTCCATGAAATACGATTCTGCTTTAAGGGCCTACACGGTCAAACGAATAGAAGAGATTGAGTCTGCAAATATCCTTGTTGGGATTCCGTGCTATTATAACGAAAATACCGTCAAACATGTGATTCAGATGGTTACCCACGGCCTGTCCAAACATAATAATGACAAGAGGTGCGTTATCTTTGTTGCCGATGGGGGTTCCACGGATGATACCCGTGAGGTTGCAAAGGAATTTGAAATCAAACCATGGCAGGAAAAGATCGTCTCCATATACAGGGGACCTGCAGGCAAAGGCTCGGCCTTCCGATCTATCTTTGAGGCTGCCAAACGTTTGAAGGTTGAGGCCTGCATGGTAGTGGACTCGGATCTGCGGTCCATTACCGGCGAGTGGGTCAAATATCTTTTAGAACCTGTTCTCGAAGAGGGATACCAGTATGTTTCACCGGTCTACTCCCGTTACAAATATGACGGGACCATCACAAACAACATTGTCTATAACCTGACCCGGGCCCTTTATGGTCTGCGTATCCGCCAGCCGATCGGCGGGGACTTTGCCTTTGCCGGCGACCTGGCTGCCTACTACATGGACCAGGATGTCTGGGACACGGACGTGGCCCGTTTCGGCATAGATATCTGGATGACCACCAATGCCATCACCAACAACTTTAAGATCTGTCAGTCAAACCTCGGCGCCAAGGTTCACGATGCCAAAGATCCTGCCGAATCCTTAGGACCTATGTTTCGCCAGGTGGTCCATACGCTCTTTGTCCTCATGGAGCAGAATGAAACGCACTGGAAGAGCGTTAAGGGGAGCCAGTCCGTACCCCTGTTTGGCCTCAAGGAGGTTCATGAGCCTGAGCCCATCGGGGTTGATCTTGGCCGATTAGTCGCGGAGTACAAGACAGGCTTTCGCCAGTTCAAGGGTTTCTATCGGGACATATTCTGCCCAGAGTGCTTTGAAGAACTCAAGCGATGTGCAGCTAAGGCCAGGACAAAGTTTGTCATGCCGTTGAAGACCTGGGTCATGGTCCTCTACGAGATCGCTGCCACTTTCCATCACTGGAAGTATAACCGCACCCAATTAGTCAACCTGGTAACGCCGCTCTATCTCGGCCGGGTAGCATCCTTTATGAACCAGACCCGGAAGATGAATTCAAGCGAGGCCGAAGAACTGGTGGAAGAACAGGCCCAGGTCTTTGAGGAGCACAAGGATTATTTGATCCGGATCTGGCATAATGGTGTTAAGGTTT
>JACNIU010000079.1 GCA_014382905.1 Desulfobacterales bacterium | reverse complement strand
GCCTTTCCATTTTGCCCACCCGGGCCCTCATGCGCCTCAATTCCTGTCTCCGCTCGGTGGCCACCTTGTAAAGGGCACCCAATGGAGGCACCGTCCTCACCGGGTCACGATTCTCGGGAAGGCCAATTTTGGCTTCCGGCGGAAGATTGAGGATTTCAAGGATCTTCGTTTCCCAATTTCGCTGCTTTTCCATCAAGGTGTCCAAGTCCTCTTCCAGGATCTCCCGCTCAATGCGCACCTTGATCACATCCTGATAGCTTGTGCCCCCGGTCTCGTAGCGGATAGTCGCCACCTCTTCCAAATGTCTGAAAAGACCGAGGGTCTCTTCGGCGATCTTTTCAGCTTTATGAACAAAAAGGAGCCTCCAATAGGCCGTTCGTGCCGCTGTGATCGCCTCCCTTGTGGCGATATCAAGGTCTTCCATCACCGCCCTGATCTCCTGGCCCACGATCTCCCCTTTCAGAGACAACACCCCGGGAAAGGGAAACTTCATCTTCATGGGTTCCGCCCCCTTCGCAGGCCCTATCCCGATCATCAACGCTTCCGTAAATGCCGTATACTGCCGAAGGATGTCATCCAGTGCCAGGACCTGGCTGTAGGTATCCATGGCGGCCCGCACGCGGTTTTCACCGGCCCCTATTCCCGGATTTCGGAGAAAGGCCAGGGTCTCCAGGGTTTCAAGGGAGAATCCGGGAACCAGGGCGGCCGCAGCAACCGCCGGATCGGTAACGGCCGGCTTGAGAGCATTTAAGAGACCGGAAGAGGGACGAAAAAAGGTCTCCTTACTCCCGGGCGTGTTCAAGGCCTTCTCCCAGAGTGCCTTTGCCTCGTTAATTCGCTCCTTTTCCAGGGCAAGAGCGGTCTTATCCGGAGATCCGTCCTGCCCATCCCTTTCCTTAACCTGGGGGGCGACATAAACAGGTGGGCGGTATTCCGCCATCTCCCTGTTCAACCGCGAATAGTCGGAGCAGGCCATGGCAAAAGCCGGAAGGACCAAGACAAATAGGAACACGGTTCTTCTTGTCATTTCATCTCTCCTTGGCCGTTTTCATATGAGGCGCCGGACGTTTTTGTGATGGTTTGACCCACCAACTGCTCCAGCCGGGCCAGGTACTTTCCGTAATTGGCCCTTGCCCTTGCCAAAGAAAGCTGGAAATTATAGTACACAGACTGTGTTTCCACAAAATCCGAGAGACTGGATTCCCCTTCGCGATACCAGGTTTCGGCGATCTCCATGGCCCGCATGGCCTGGGGCAACAGGTCGTTTTTGTAAAGCTCCATCAACCTTTTAGAATTTCCAAAACGGAAAAAGAGGTTGTGGACCTGGGTGCGGATTTCGGTGATCGAGACCTCTTCCGCTGCGCGTGCCTTTCGGATTCCTGCCTCGGCCTTCTCCACGCGACCCCTGTTCTTTTCAAACCATAAGGGGATGGTGATACCCACCTGTACGCCCAAGCCGTCTCTCCCCGCGTTCTGGGGCCTCACCGGCACATCGGGTTCGCCGATGGATGCGTAGAATACCCCCACGTTGAAATCGGGCAGATTTTCCAACCGGGCAAGCTCGGCCGTGGCCCCTGCTTTTTGAACGAGGGCTCGCGCCATACGGATCTCTTCCTGATTGGCCTCAGCAAGCTGGTAAAGCCCCTTGAGATCAAAAACCATCGAACCGAATCCCCCATCCACAAGTCCCCCGATCCTTGCATCAGGCCCCCGGTTCAGCAGCCCGTTCAACCGGGTCTTCTCGGTGAATTCCAGCTCATCGAGAAGGATCCCGTCATAGCGTATCTGTCCCAGTTGGGACTGGGCCTTGACCATGTCTATCAATGCGGCCCGGTCCTGTGCGTAGGCGGTTTCCCCCGCCTTCCGGAGATGTTTTAGGAGCCGGAGGTTGTGGTCTACCACCTCTTTGGCGGTACGAATGTAGAGAAGCTCGTAAAAGGACTCGCGAACCGATGCGATCACCGCCTTGACGGTCCTGTCCAGGTTGATGTGTGCCACCCGGGCCTCCGCTTCCACCACCTTCCCCGCCTGGGTCAGCTTTCCCGGAAAGGGAATTTTCTGGTTTAGAGTTGCGGTCCAGTCCTGGGGTCCCAGACGGGTTTCAATGGGTTCGGGAAAATAGGTGAATTTCAGCTCGGGATCAGGATAACCCGCTGTAATCCGGTATTGTTCGACCGTTTCCCGCCATGCCTCACGGACTTTTCGGATGGACGGATTATTCTGGTACGCGTAGGCGATCAGATCTTGAACCGTGACCCGTCCCGTGAGCGGCGCCTTCATTTCGTCGCCGAAACAGGGCAACAGGAGATACCCGATCCAAAAGAGAGAGAGTGCTGCAAGGAAAATAAAGCGAAAAGCTTTCATAAATGTTCTCCCCGATCCCACCTGAACATGAACTGGATCCGGTTTGTCTGAGGAAACCACGTTCAGTGGGCCTGTCTGCTATCCCGCTCTGCGGGGGACGGAGATATAGCGTTCCACATAAAGATTTTGGACTGCGTTATCGGTCGGAATCGAATCCTCTCGAGGGCCTCCTATCTTTCATGCACCATCTAAGAACTCAGGGCGTTGCAACAGATCTTCTTTCATTATGCCAGGCGGGATAATTCTGCTTTCCTGAGGGCGATCCTTGCCTCGGCAAGCCTTTGGTAGTAGACTTTGATTTTTTTCGACTGCCCGCGCACCACGGCCTTGAGCAGGTCCCCCTCCAACTCTGCAACATCCAGGAGCGTGTAATAGTCTAAGGATTCCTTCAAATGGGCGAGGACAATAAGACCGGTGAGCAGAGGATGATTATTGGTCACGTTGGCATCCTTGTACTGCAACCCATGTTCAAGCTCAACCTCCAGCCCGGACTGAAACGCTTTAGGGTCGATTTCCATTTTGCCCTTGCTTACTTCGGCAAGGATAATCTTTGCCTCTTTCAAGGACACTTTGGGCGCTTTCTTCTGGGTCCAGTCGCTGACGTTGAGTTCCTTGCAGACCCTTTTGACCTCTTCCACGGTAACATACTTGGGAATCTTCATGTCGTTCTCCTCCATCTATTCAGTCAGTTTTCATTTGTAAGCCAAGGACTCGCGCAAAAATAAGTTCACATTTTCGCATCCCATCTTCAGGTCATCTTCGGCGGCTCATGTTAGCCTTCTTTCGATTGATTTGTCAAAATACTTCGTATGAAGCCGGACGGAAATGATCGGCAAGTCTATTGCTGATGGGTTCCCGGGGGCTGCGATACGGGCGCCTCCGGGAGAATGATGAGCCTTTCTCAGGAAATACATTCTTATTGCTCTCCTTCAAATAGCTTCAGATACTCTCCGTAGCCCTCCTTTTCCAGATCTTTCTTATGAATAAACCGAAGGGAAGCGGAATTGATGCAGTACCGGAGTCCCGTTGGCTCGGGACCATCAGGAAAGACATGCCCCAGATGGGAGTCCCCGTGCCGGCTTCTGACTTCAGTTGGAACCGTAAACAGGTGCCGGTCCTCTTTTTCGATTATATTTTCGGGCTTTAACGGCTTTGTGAAGCTGGGCCATCCGGTTCCAGAATCAAATTTGTCTAAAGAGATAAATAGCGGTTCTCCGGAGACCACCTCCACGTATATGCCGGGCATTTTGTTGTCCCAGTATTCGTTCTGAAATGGCGGTTCAGTGCCTTCTTCCTGGGTCACCTTGTATTGCACGGGCGTCAGCTTTGTTCTCAAGACCGCATCATCGGGCTTGTCATAATTCCTGCTGTTTGCCGATGCTGTATACTGCTTCAGTTGAGGTATAAATTTGTGATTGGCCCTGGGAAGCGGATAGTTTTTCAGTTTATCAAGTTTGATCCAGCGATGATCCACGGGGCCGTTTAACTTCACCCGGCCGGAGACATACGAGCAGCAGAAAACATCCATCAGGATTTTAAAATGAGTATACGCGTGTTTCACCCTGCAAAGATACGAATCTATCTTTATCTTTAGATGGACCTCCTCTTGAATCTCTCTGATACAGGCAGCCTCAGCCCTTTCTCCGTCTCTGATTTTCCCCCCTGGAAATTCCCATAAGCCCCCCAACAACCCTTCGAGTTTTCGGCGGGTAATGAGGACCTGCCCATTTTTGAATACGATTCCCACTGCGATCCGGTATTGGGGTGTTGGCTGCCTTTTTATCTTTTTTGGAAACTCCGCAACCCGGTCGGAGAGATACGCCAGGCATACGGCCTGAACCGGACAGGTGCCGCAAAGCGGGCGCTTCGGTCTGCAGATCATGGCGCCCAATTCCATCAGGGCCTGGTTGTATGTTCCCGGGTTTTCTTTGTCTAACATCTCTTTGGCGGTCTCCTGGAAATGTTTGGTTGACGAAGATTTGTTCACGGGGGCTTCTATGAGAGTCAGGCGAGAGAGCACGCGCTTAACATTGCCGTCTACGACCGGGTAGGGTTTTCCGAAGGCCATACTTAGTACGGCGGCAGCAATGTAATCACCCACTCCGGGCAGCTCTCGAAACGTTTTCCAGCGGTCCGGAATTATGCCAGCATACTGATTCATGACAATTCCTGCAGCCTTGTGCAGATTGCGGGATCGGGCATAATATCCCATGCCTTCCCATATCTTCAGAACGTCCTGCAAATCTGCATCGGCCAGGTGTTTCAGGTCTGGGAAGGCGTTCAGGAATTTAGGGTAGAAAGGCAAGACCGTGTTGACCTGGGTTTGTTGCAGCATAACCTCGGAAACCCAGATGTGATATGGGTTTTTTGTTTTACGCCAGGGCAAATCCCTCCTGTTTGCCGAGTACCAGTCGATCAGTGTTTTGCGGAAAGATTGGATCTGCTTTTCCTTCATGAGAGCTCAGTCACCCAAAATCCGGTTCACCATCGTCTGCGTGTCTGAGGTGGAGAGGGTACAGGAACCGTTACGACACACGTGGGCGGTGGCCTTGTCCTCGATGATTTGTAGACCTTTCGTGTATCCGGCAAATTCAGCCAGCCTCTCGGCATTTTGATCTGACTTCAGGATGGCGACCTCGAAGCGAAGCGCCGGGGTCATTTGCTAAAAGTGTTACAAACCGTCCTATATTATAAATTTAGCAGAAATCAAATATATTCTATGAACTCCGCAATTATCATTATGCCTTCCGCTTGGCTGTGGGCACTCTTTCTTGATTGAAACAAACTGGAAGAACGGCCGATAGGAGCGGTTCACCTTTGCATTTTTTTCTTGACAATGGGGTAGTGTGGGTTTATAGTATATCAAAATGCTATAGAATAAAATACTATATAATACATACTCAAATCTTTCGCAAGGGGATACAAAATGAAATTCGTAAAAAACCAAGCTGCAGATGACACGTTAGACCTGGTATGTCGCATGTGTCCCCTTCATCTCTTAGAGCCCGGTGAAAAACTCGCCTGCCTGAAAAAGGGCCAGGTATTAGAGGTGTTGACCGATTATGACGGTGCACTGGAGGATATTCCTGCCTGGTGCAAGAAATGCGGTCAGGAATTCATCGGTATGGAACAAGATGAGGACTGCTACAAATTATATATACGTAAGAAAAAATAGGGACCTGTCAGGAGTCTATTATGAAAAGGGTTTATATGGATCATGCCTCGGCAACACCGGTGAAAAAGCCTGTTATCGAGGCGATGGTTCCTTATTTTGATGAATATTTCGGGAACCCCTCCACTGTCTATGATATGGGCTCAAAAATCAAGGAAGTCATAGAAGCCCAGAGGGAAAAGGTCGCCCGGCTCATTGGTGCCAAAGCGAGCCAAATCATCTTCACCTCTTCGGGCGCAGAGGCCAACAACCTTGCGATTAAAGGGGTGGTTTTTGCCGGTCAGAAAAAGGGGAATCACATTGTGGTGAGCGTCATCGAACACCATTCTGTCATCAACGCTGCCAGGTTCTTTGAACGGATGGATTATGAGGTGACATTTCTCCCGGTTGACGCCCATGGCCTCATCGATCCGGAACGGTTAGCAGGCGCCATCAGGCCGGAGACGGTTTTGGTGTCCATCATGCACGCGAACAACGAGATCGGCACCATTGAACCCATATCAACGCTATCCGCCATATGCAAGAAAAATGGCGTTATCTTTCATACAGATGCCGTTGCAACGGTCGGAAACATACCGGTGGATGTGAACGAGTTGGGGGTGGATCTTCTGAGCCTTTCAGGCCCTTCTCTCGGTGCACCCAAAGGGGTCGGCGCGCTCTATTTCAGAGACAGAGTGAGACTCATGCCACTCATTCATGGGGGCATACAGGAAAGCGGCAGGCGGGGGGGGACAGAGAACGTTCCTGCCATTGTTGGTTTGGGTGAGGCATCAGAACTTGCCTCGGAGGCGATGCCGGCAAACATGACCCATGTGAAGGGATTGAGAGACCTGCTGGTGGCAGACATTCACGATCGGATCGACCAGATCAGACAGACCGGCCATCCGGATATAAGGCTTCCGGGCCATGCAAGCTTTTGCATTGGGTCCATCGAAGGAGAAGCCCTGATTTTTATGCTCAACAGGGATGGGATCTGCGCGAATACAGGGTCTGCATGTGCCTCAAAGGCCCTTAAGACATCGCCTGTTCTTGTGGCGATCGGGATACCGCCTGATCTGGCGCAGGGATCGATTGTATTTACCATTGGTGGCAGTAACACGTCTGATGAGGTTGAATATGTTTTGGAAAGACTTTCTGTAGCAACTGAAAAACTTCGTTCACTTTCGCCCATCTGGAGGGAACAAAAAGCAGCGTAACAAGAGGAGATGTTGACATGAAATTATCGACCAGGAGCCGGTACGGAACCAGAATGATGCTGGATTTAGCCCAACACTATGATGAAGGCCCGGTACAAATAGGAGATATTTCAAAACGTGAGGATATTTCTGTCAAATATCTCGAACAACTTATCATACCCTTGAAAAAGGCCTGCTTAATAGAGAGCGTCCGTGGTCCGAAAGGAGGACATATGTTAGCAAAACCCCCTGGAGAAATCACCGTCGGGGAGATCGTCAGTGTACTGGAGGGGGGAATTAACCTGACCACTTGTATCGAGAATCCCGATGTATGCGACAAGACCAACAGTTGTTTGGCTCGGGGCGTTTGGGAAGAGGCCACCAAAGCGATGTATGACAAGCTCAACGCTTCAACCTTGGCCAAGATGATCGAGGAAGACGAGGGAGGCAGGAGATGTATTCAGAAAAAGTAATGGCGCATTTCTCAAACCCGAAAAATGTCGGGATCATTGAGGATGCTGACGGAATCGGTGAAGTCGGAAATCCGGTATGCGGAGATATGATGACGTTTCATATAAAGGTGGAAGATGACAGGATTTCGGACGTAAAATACAAGACATTCGGGTGCGTTGCGGCCATAGCGGTTTCCAGTCAGGTGAGCGAAATGGCCAAGGGAAAGTCTTTGGAAGAGGCCAGGGCGCTGACAAAACAAGCGGTTGCAGAGGCCCTTGATGGCCTTCCTAAAGAAAAGATGCATTGCTCCAATCTGGGTGCTCAGGCGCTCAATGCGGCGATCAGGGACTACGAGGAAAGGAAATCCGGAAATTCACAGCCTGCGTTGAGAATGGTAATTGAACAACAGCCCCAAACAGATATGGAATGCAGCAGGTGTCAGACGCATAACCCTTTGAACGCCAGGTTCTGTATGAATTGCGGCGACAGATTAGGGGAACAAACATCACGCAAGACCGCTGAGGAAAACCGCGCATGAAAATAGTCTCCATTGCCGTAAGCAGAAAAAAAGGCACACCCAAGGTAAGGGTGGAGGAGGCATCCCTGCTGAAGGGTCATGGGCTTGAGGGGGATGCCCACGCTGGACCGTGGCATCGACAGGTAAGCTTTCTTGCAGCCGAAAGCATCGAAGGCGCACAGAAGAAGGGTCTTGATGTGACGTTTGGAGATTTCGCAGAGAATATCGCCACTTCGGGGATTGACTGGCAGGAGATCCCGGTGGGCACCCGGATGAACCTTGGAGATTCAGCCCTTGTGGAGATTACACAGAAGGGAAAGGAATGCCACAGCAAGTGCGCCATTTACTATCTGGCCGGAGACTGTATCATGCCCCGTGAGGGGATTTTCGCCAGGGTGCTCAAAGGAGGGATCATTCGTTGCGGAGAGCCGGTGTGCATCATAGGTGCCCGTCGAGGTGAAGATTAGAGCTTATTGATAATGCCAGGGCCGCTCTCAATATGACCGTTTCTAAACACAGATGTGCCTTTAGACGACTGGAGCAGGAGGAAAACAAATGGCAAAAACAATCGAAGAAATTAACGAGAAGATCCGATCAGGATCAGTGGTGGTGTTGACCGCCGAAGAGATCATCGACGTGGTTCGAAAAAAAGGAATAAAGAAAGCATCACGGGAAGTGGATGTCGTGACAACCGGAACGTTCAGTCCTATGTGCTCTTCCGGTGCGTTTATTAATCTCAAGCAAACAAAGCAGAAGATGAAATTGGGCGGGGGGTGGACAACACTGAATGGCGTCCAGGCCTACGCCGGGTTGGCGGCAGCCGATATTTACATAGGTGCAACCGCACTTCCTGACAATGACCCGCGCAATAATAACGGCCGTCCGGGCAGATTCAGATACGGCGGCGCCCATGTTATCGAAGAATTGACGCAGGGCAAGAAGGTCTTACTGCAGGCCGGCGGTTACGGGACCGATTGCTACCCGAGAAAAAAGCGCGAGCAGATGATCGGCTTTGATGAGATGAACGAGGCGTTCCTTTTCAATCCCAGAAACTGCTATCAGAACTATAATGTGGCTGTTAACCTTTCTGACAAGCCCATCTATACCTACATGGGAAAACTTAAACCGGGATTGGGGAATGCCAATTACTGCAGCGCCGGTCAGCTTTCCCCGCTTTTGAATGATCCTTTGTATCGTTCCATCGGCATCGGCACCCGCATATTTTTCTGTGGTACCGACGGATATGTTGCGTGGAATGGTACCCAGCACAATCCTGACATCCCTCGTCTGGAAAACGGGACGCCATGTGCAGGGGCCGGGACATTGGCGCTGATCGGAAATTTGAAACAGATGGACCCTAAGTGGCTCCGGGCGGTATCTTTCACCGGATACGGTGTAAGCCTGAGCGTCGCAATCGGGGTGCCGATTCCTATCCTGGACGAGGAAATGATGAAATTCGTCTCGGTTTCTGATGCGGATCTCAAAGCACCCATCGTTGACTACAGTGTATTCTACCCGACAGGCGAGGGCAAACCAAAATTGGGGGAAGTCACCTATGCTGAACTGAAGAGCGGAACCATAGAAGTCAGCGGAAAGAAGGTACCCACCGGATCTTTTTCAAGTTACACCAAGGCAAGAGAAGTGGCGGTTCACCTCAAATCCTTGATTAAGAATGGGGATTTCTACCTTACCCAGTCGGTTCAACCGCTGCCCGGGCCGGGCCGTAAGAAGGAGGGCTTGGCATGAATAAAAACAAAGTGGTCCTGTCTTTCCCCCCCAGCAAGGTGGAGGAACCGATAATATTCCATCTGATCAGAGATTACGACCTGATGGTGAACATCCTGCGCGCTTCGATTGATCCCGGGAAACAGGGGAGAATTGTTGTTGAGCTGACGGGTGACGATAAACAGCTTTCCCAGGGCTACAATTACCTGGAAAGCAACGGCGTGGGCGTTGAACCGCTCACCGAAGAAATCCAGCATATTGAAGAACGGTGTGTGAGTTGCACCGCCTGTGTCCCGGTGTGTCCCACCGGCGCACTCGACGTTAACCGGGATACCTGGGTGGTTTCCCATGACCCTGAGAGATGTGTGGTGTGCCTCTCATGCGTGGATGTCTGCCCCTATAGGGCGGTAACGTCCTTTTTTCAATAAGTTGTAACACTTTAGCCGTTTGAAACAAAGCGTCGGGCCATGAGGGTCTCTTTCCCAAAGGACGTAAATACGTGGATCGTTTCATAGGAACGGCAG
>JACNIU010000428.1 GCA_014382905.1 Desulfobacterales bacterium | reverse complement strand
GATGATCAGGGTTATTGGGTATTAGTTACTGGATGCTGGATGCTGGATACTGGATGCTGGATACTGGATGCTGGATACTGGATGCTGGATGCTGGATACTGGATGCTGGATACTGGATGCTGGATACTGGATGCTGGATACTGGGTAATCGCCATTATGAAAATTAAGTTCCTTAAATTGTCAATATTCAATATTCAGTATTCAATCCAACAGGCGTTGTTTGACCTGTTCAGGTGTAATACCGTTAATGCGAATCGATTTTGTCCTTGATCGTTCTCCGGAAATGATTTCGATCTTTGTCTTTGGCAGTCCTAATTTCTTGGAAAGTAATTTCAGCAGGGCCTGGTTTGCCTTCCCCTCTATTGCCGGGGCGGTCAACTTTATCTTATAGATGCCATCCTGGTTTCCTGTGATCTCATCCTTGGACGATCGGGGCAAGACCTTTACGTCAATAGTGGTTTTTGCAGCATTTTGCAAAGGTGTCGTCGCGGGGCCTCCCTCTGTCAGCCAAGCCGGCCCGCCATTTCTGCAAGGCTCCGGACCAAGAAAGACTGGATGAAGATGATAGCCAAGATCACAAGGATGGGAGAGAGATCTAACCCCCCAAGATTTAAAGGGAGTCTCCGCCGAATCTGGTAAAGGACCGGTTCTGTCACAGAGGTCAAAAACCGGACAATCGGATTGTAGGGATCAGGATTCACCCATGAGATAACCGCCCGGGCGATAATAATCCACATATAAAGGGTCAAACCGATATCGAGCACTTTGGCCATAGCGGCCAAAAAATTGCCAATGACAAACATGGGATCTGCGGAACCTCCTTTTGTTTCTCACACAGAGCACACAGAGATCACAGAGATAGACTTTTTCAAAAAGGGTGGAGGACAGCTATTGGATGTATTCGGCTTTAAGGCAGCCTGTCGGCGTTTCACCGGAATGTTCTACTCAACAATTTTGGCCAAAAACCCCTGTGACTCTGAGAACTCTGTGAGAGAAATAAGACCCTGTGTCTTGCGCCTATGAAAAATGTGTCAGAGCAGGTCATAAGCCGGGTTCTGTTTCCCGAAGGGGTCACCCGCCTTCGGGACAATGACCATTCATCTAAGCTCGGCGTTGCCGCCGAGATCAAGCGACCTACCCGGGAACTTGGGCGGACCACCCTCAGTCGTTCCCCTATTTGGTCTTGCTCCAGGTGGGGTTTGCCGAGCCCCCGCCGTCACCGGCGGGGCTGGTGAGCTCTTACCTCACCCTTTCACCCTTACCCCGTCAGACAAGACTGCCTGTCAGGGCGGTTTCCTTTCTGTTGCACTTTCCTTCCCGTCGCCGGGACTGGGTGTTACCCAGCACCTTGTCCTGCGGAGCCCGGACTTTCCTCCCCCCTGCTTGAAAGCAAGGCAGCGGTCATTTGTCCTGCTCTGACACGCCAATCTGATAACGCTGATCCTCGCCCCAATAGATAATGCGCGTGCAGTTGGGGCACGTCATGAGCTTATCTCCCCGAATCAATTCGTTAAATTCCTGTGGTGGAATTCCTAAGTGACATGTTTGGCATACGCCCTTTACAACCGGGCTGACAGCGATACCGCCCTTATGTCCCCTGAGGTAATCATACCTCGTTAACAGGCTAGCGTCAACTGCCTGAGATAAACGCCTCCTCTCCTTTTCAAGCTCTTCAAGGTCCCGGTCCAAGGCCTCAAGTTCCTTCATGATCGCCTCACGATCCAACTCGAACTGCCGCTTCATTCTCTCGGCCATTTCCCTGCTGGCGGCGCATTTGGTTTCGATGGCTTCAATCTGCTCCATGATCTCGATGACCTTGTCTTCTAAAAGCGATTGCGCCCTTTTTAAATCATCAATTTCTTTCAACGCAGCCTGGTACTCTTTATTTGATTTTATATTGGACAATTTAATATTAGCCTTTTGCTGTTTATTTTCTATATCCTCAGTCCCCCGTTCTGCCTGACGCCTCTCACGGGTGTATGCCTCAACCTGTTTTATCTCTTCTTCCAACTCTTTTTCCACAGCGGCCAATTGTCGTTCAAATCTTTGGACCTTCTTGGGCCCCTCCTCTTTTTTTATCCGGATATCCCCCATCCGGGTATCGCAAACCTGGAGGGCGATCAATAGTTTCATTTTTTCTTCCAAATTATTACCTCGACTCAGTCAATTTTCAATATTCAATCCAAACCGGATCGGTTTCTTCTTCATCTCTTTCGATTGTAACCTCCCAGCCCTTTGCCTTTAGCATCTTGTCCAGGTCTTTGACGAAGACCCTGAATGCGGTCCTTTCTAACTGAAAATGGCCCCCGTCGAGGAGGGCCATTCCCAAGGATTCGGCCTCTAATGCGCTATGATGGCCGACATCACCGGTCAGGAGGAGTTCGGCCCCTTTTTCATGGGCAAGGGAAACGAGGCTTCCCCCCGATCCCCCTACCACGGCAAGGCGACGAATGAGGGCGTCTCTCTTACCGACGACCTTGATGTCTTGACGGCCAAGGATTTTCCTGACATTCTTTGCCACAGTAGTCAATTGAACAGGCTCCGGCAGATCCCCAATCCTCCCCAGACCCACCCCATCCACCTTCTCAATACCCTTTAAAACCTCCACGTTTTCAAGACCCATAAGATTTGCCAAGATATCGTTTATGCCTCCTGAGGTCACATCCACATTTGTATGCGCAGCCACAATGGAAACCCCCCTCCTCACTGCCTCTGCAACCACATCGCCGGGAAAGGAGTTGATATCAAGGCGCGACACAGGCCGGAAGATCAAGGGGTGATGAGTAAACAGGAGTTGCGCGTTGGCTTTTGAGGCAGATACAAGGGCCTTAAGGGTTGGATCGAGGGAGGAAACAACCTTCCTGATTTCCTGAGGCAGCGAACCCACCTGGAGGCCCGGGTTGTCCCACGGTTCGGCCAACCGTGTAGGCGCAATGGTCTCTAACTCGCTCAAGAAATCTTTTAGTCTGAGTATCATATCAAAAAATTTAAAGGGCGGATCCTCTAAGGATACGCCCTTTTCATGGAGCAGTCATACCCGGAGACCCAATTTCAGCGTCGCGTTCGGATTTTAATTAACCCCTTAAACCTTCAGCTATGCTGATGGTCCCAGCTTTGCTTTGCGGGTAAGTGAGAGAATATGTGTCACCGCCCGCTTCGCTCAAGACGCTAAGGCCGCAAAGGGGGTTTTTGTTCCATCCTGGGCGTAGGTCCCAAGAGCCGGAGGCTGCGATGAGTATTGCTTTGTCAAAGACCCTTTCAGGGTTACCATTCAAGCCACCCTTTTCAAGCCACCCTTTTTAGGGGTGGTTGGTTGACTTGGAAGTTGGTGGGCCCACCTGGTCTCGAACCAGGGACCTACCGGTTATGAGCCGGTGGCTCTGCCAGCTGAGCTATGGGCCCCGTAGCCTCGAGACCTTTGCAAAACGCCCTCTTTTGCCCAATCTCTGCGTCAGGCTCAAATTTCAATCCTCGAAATATTCAATATATTCCTGCCTGCCCCGTGGAATGCAAAGCCTATTCCTCTGGGGTGGTTGAAATTCTCGTCTTCCTTGACCTTGACCAAAATTGAACATTTTTCAAAGGTCTCGAATACAATGCGCATCCAATGAAAATTTGTCAAGAAAAAATGTGCGTGGTTACGCCATGTGTCTTAATTATCCATAAAGCTTTTCAGCTTTCTGCTCCTGCTCGGATGTCTCAATTTTCTGAGGGCCTTGGCTTCTATCTGTCTGATACGCTCCCTGGTAACGCTGAAATCGCGGCCCACCTCCTCCAAAGTGTGATCCGCTTTTTCGCCGATGCCGAATCTCATCCTTAGCACTTTTTCCTCTCTGGGCGTCAGGGTGGTAAGGACTCTTCTTGTCTGCTCGGCCAAGCCGAAGTTGACAACCGCATCCCCGGGGGAGAGGACGTTCTTGTCTTCAATGAAATCCCCCAGATGGCTGTCTTCCTCTTCGCCGATGGGGGTTTCGAGAGAGATCGGTTCTTTTGCTATTTTCAGGACCTTTCTAACCTTTTCAAGTGGGAATTCCATCTTTTCGGCGATTTCCTCGGAAGTTGGTTCCCGGCCATGCTCCTGTACAAGATAACGGGAGGTCCGCATGAGTTTGTTGATTGTTTCTATCATGTGGACGGGAATGCGGATGGTCCTGGCCTGGTCGGCGATGGCCCTGGTAATCGCCTGCCTGATCCACCAGGTGGCGTAGGTACTGAATTTATACCCGCGCTGGTATTCAAACTTGTCCACCGCTTTCATCAACCCGATGTTGCCTTCCTGGATAAGATCAAGGAACATCAGACCCCTGTTTGTGTATTTCTTGGCAATGCTGACGACCAGTCTCAAATTGGCCTGAATAAGTTCTGCTTTTGCCTTGTTTGATTTTTCCAAACTTGTTTCCACCTTCTTCAGTTTTGCCTTTATCTGACGGGGGGTCATATCCGTCCGTTCTTTGGCCTGTTTGATAATTTTTCGGGCCTTATCCGCCTCGGTCTTCATGGCAGTAAGTTCACTCTTGCTCAGGCCGATAGGTGAAATGATCTGGTCATTTGTGGCCGATTTCGGCATCTTTTCTATACACCTTTTCAGATAAGAGATTGGCTTGCCGCCTGCCTTCAGCATGCATTCCTCTAACTTTCTTTCCGCTTCCTCAACCTCAGCCGAGAGTTCCTTGAATTTACTAATCATATTCTCAATCTGCTTTTCCTCCAAGCTGAATGAGTTCACTAACGCCATCATCTTTTTCTGATTTCTCTTTATCTGTTCAGAAAGCTTCTTTTTGGTTTTCTCAGTGCATCGGGGCTTGGCTTTTTCACGTCTTTTTAGGCACATGTCTTCATTCAATCCTCTGATCTTATTGATCAGGTTTATGACGGATTCCTTTTTTTCACCCATCAACATATAACTGTCATCTTCTTCCAGATCATTGATAACATCTTTTAGTTTTGTTTCTCCTTCCTTCAGCAGTTCTCCAAGATCGATAATATGCTCTACGCCCACACCGCAAACGAGGAGCGTTTCCAGGGCCTTCTTTTCACCGGCTTCAATTCGTTTGGCGATCTCGACCTCTCCCTCCCGGGTGAGGAGAGAAATCCGTCCCATCTCTTTTAGATACATTTTAACAGGATCAGAGACCCGAGACGATATATCAGCAAGATCGACGGAGGCACTGGAAGAGTCTTCTTCCGTTTTTTCCGCCTCTTTCTTGGCTTTCTTGGCCTTTTCGATTTTCTTTTTGGCTGCCTCGTCAATAACCATGATGTCCAGTTCTTCAAACATCATCATGAGTTCATCGATATGTTCCTCAGAGGAAACAAAATCTTCGGACAGATCGTCATTTAGCTCTTCAAAGGTAATGTACCCCTTATCCTTTCCGTTATCGATCAGCCGCTTTAAATTAGCCATGTCGGTGTTCTTGTTCATTGTTTACCTCCTAATCCGGATAAACCGGAAAGTGCCTAAAGTGCCTAAAGTGAGCTAAAGTGCCTAAAGTTATGGTAAGGCCCAAGGCATATAGGGTTTTCCTGCCTTGGCGCGATCAGATAGAGTTCTTTTTCTAAAGATTTGGCGGCCCCTGTTCCTTCAATTTCTGCAGCAGCCGGTTGAGGGCCTCGGGATCTCCCTTGACCTCCCTGACCGAGTCTGCAAACCTTTTTTGACGCGCTTTCTCCTCGATTTCCTGGATCGCCTGTTTCACCTCCTGGTCCGAATAGATGGAGTCAGCTACCATCACCTCCCTCAAGCATGTGCGAACCTCCTCGTTATCAAAGTTTTCTTCCAGATTTTCAGGCGAAAACCGACCTTCCCGCCGATATTTCTCGAAAATGACTTCAACAATTTTTAATGCGGCGGCATCTGAAAGGAGCGTTCCGCAATCAGCGTCTTTCAGTCGGGTTGCTGCTTCAGGATGATGCACCAGCAGGTTCAGCAATTGGAAATCCCCTATTTTTTTCTCCACCTTTGATGCGGTCAATCGTCCGGTCAGGTCTCTTTCAAGGGCGCCGCTTGAGAGGTTTTTTTTGATCTCCTTCAACTCCGACAAGACCACCTCTTCTTTGATCCCTATTCGCTCGGAAAGACGTCCCGCATACAGCGAACGCTGGGCAGCGTTTCGGAGTTGCGACAGGACCGGTAAAATCTCCTTGAGGATACGAACTTTTCTTTCAATGCCGGAACCCTTTTCCTTCAACTTCTGATCCAGAAAAAAGTCGAACATGGATGAGGCGTCCCGTAAAAGCGCCAAGAACTTTGGCAAACCTTCTGCGTTTACAAAACTGTCCGGGTCATGGCCATCCGGTAAGACAACTGCCCTGGCAGGAAGACCTTCATTTAAGAAGAGAGGGAGACTTCTTAGGGCCGCGTCTTTCCCTGCCTCGTCAGAATCAAAGACCACCACCGCTTCTTTGGTATACCCCTTCACCTTCCGGACATGCTCAGCGGTCAGGGCAGTGCCAAGGGTTGCCACGACTTCATCCAGGCCGTGTCTTCTCAAGGCCAGAAGGTCCATGTATCCCTCAACGATAACCACCAAACCCTTTTGCCTGATCGCCTTAAAGGAGGCGTGCAGTCCATAGGGAAATTCTCCCTTATGGAAAACCGGGGTTTCGGGGGTATTCAGATATTTGGGCAGGGAGGTGTCAAGCACCCTTCCCCCAAAACCAATAACATGCCCTCTGAGATCAAAAATGGGGAACATGACCCGGCCTCTGAAACGGTCATAATACCCCCCGCCCTTCTTAGGGATGATCAGGCCGGCCTGGCCAGCCTTTTCCAATTCTATCTTATGCCCCTCCAAGTAGTGGGTAAGCCCGTCCCATTTATCAGGGGCATAACCCAACCGGAATTCGGAAATAATCTCTTTTGAAATGGCCCTCTTTTTCAAATAGTCGGCTGCGGGGTTTCCTGTTTCAGCGTCACTCAACGTCCGTTGAAAATATAGCGCAGCCATCTCGTTTATCTTGAGCAGGGTCTCTCTAAGTCTGCTTTTCTTTTTTTCTTCAGAAGGGGAAAATGCTTCCGTAATGGGTATATGATATCTTTCCGCCAGATCCTTCAGTGCCTCTAAAAAGCTAAGACCGTGATACGCCATCCAGAAGGCGAAGATATCCCCCCCCTTCTTGCATCCAAAGCAGTGGAACATCTGCCTGTCCGGGCTGACCGTGAACGACGGGGCCTTTTCAGCATGAAAGGGGCAGAGCCCCATGAAGTTTTTTCCTGCCTTTTTCAACTGAACAAACTGACCGATGACCTGTACGATGTCGGCAGTTCGTTTTATTTGCTCTTTGGTAGACTGATGGTTTGGCATTGGACCCTCACCCTATTTGTACGACCGTTACGCCATCCCCCCCCAATCCCGGTTCTGCACTGTTAACGGCCTTGACAAATGGAATTCCTCTCAGGTGGTCCCGGATCGCTCCCCTCAATCTCCCTGTCCCGAAACCGTGGATGATGGTCACGCTCAACCTGCCTTCCACCAATGCGCGGTCCATGGTACTATCAATGAGGGGGATGGCATCATTGACTCTGTATCCAATCACATTTAATTCGGCCGGTCTTGATCCCCCCTTTTTTGATTCCCATGCCTCTGTTTCCCTGAATTTCCAGATGACAGATCGTGAGCTGTTATTGAAATCAATATCTTTCCCTTCATTGAGGACCTGCAGGTCCCGGGTATCTGCGGATACCTTTACCGTCCCCAACATGACGGATGCCCGTCCCCCTGATGAATCCACGGATTGAACAAATCCTTCTCGCTTGAGTTTTCTGTGGAAGACGGTTTGTCCTTCCCTCAACACTCCTGAAGATGAGGAAGTGGCGGTATCTCTTTCGGGCTCAAAATATTCAAACAGTCCTCGACGGATCTCTCCATACCTTTTAGTGACATCGGCCTGAGAGCTTTTTTTCTTTCCTTTCAAAAGGTTGATGGCATCTTTCAGTTCCTTTCTGGCCCCTTTTAATGCCTCTTCGGCCTCTAATCTTTTTGCCGCTATCAGGGCAGTTTTCTCCGCTTCTAATCTGGAGAGCCCCTCTTCCAGCTCCTTTGAGGCAGAATGATGTCTTCTCCTGGCCGCTTCTGCCTCTATTCTCTCAGCTTCGACCTCTGCGATCAGGTCGTGCATCTTTTCTATCAGCCGGTTCAGGCGCACTTCATCCTGGTCCAAATATTCCCGGGCACTATCAAGGATTTCCGAAGGCATCCCCATATCATGGGCGGTTTCCAAGGCGTGACTGATTCCCGGCGAGCCGTACCTAAGCCTGAAGGTAGGACGGTTCTCCTGCTGGTCAAATTCAACAGAGGCATTCACCGCTGATTTTTGCAACAGACCGTAGGCTTTCAACCGGTTGAGGTGTGTGGCTAAGGCCACAAATGCACCCTTGCGGGAAAGGTCATCCAGGACCGCCATGCTGAGGGCTGCGCCCTCATTCGGATCAGTCCCCATACCCGGCTCATCAATGATAATGAGGCTCTTTTTGTCAGCGAGCTCTACGATCTGTTTCATGTGAGCAGCGTGGGCCGAGAAGGTGCTCAGGCCGGTCTGGATATCCTGGTCGTCCCCGATGTCTGCCAGACAATGCTCGAAGACAGGGAGGCAGCTCCCCTCTGCGGCAGGGATATGGATACCTGTCTGTACCATAAGGGTCATGAGCCCCAATGTCTTGAGGGTGACGGTTTTCCCCCCTCTGTTAGGTCCCGATATGATCAACAGACTCCGGTCTTTTTCCAGTGAAATATCAACCGGGACAGGAACCCCCTTTCTCTCCTCTCGCTGCTTCTCGGATAAGGCCAGTAGAATCGGATTTTTGGCGTTCTTGAGCCGGATACTATATCCTTCAGCTATTTCAGGTGCGACACACGAAAAAGTTTCCCCATACCTTCCCTTTGCATACAACTCATCGAGCCTGGCGATCAGGGCCTGGACATGCGCTATGTCGGGAGCCAGGTCTCTTATTGCTCCCGTCAGGCTGACCAATATACGATGTTCCTCTGCCCTCTCTTCCAAGGCCAATTCGGCCGACCGGTTGTTGTCCTGTATTACCTCTACCGGTTCTACAAAACAGGTGGCCTTTGTCCGGGAATAATCGTGGATAATGCCGTTTATTCGTGATTTCTGATCGCTTCTTACTGAGATCACGTACCTGCCGTCTCTGAGAGTAATCGGGCGATCATGCCCATCGGGACCCAGGTCCCTGGACCTCCTGATATCATCCAATTTTTTTTCGAGATGCGTCCTTTGCCGGCGTTTTGTATGCCTGATCTTGCCCAATAGAGGAGTTGCCCTGTCTCTGATCTCGCCATTTGGGGCAATCGTTCCCTTCAACTCTTTGACCAGTGCCTCGAGGTTCGGCATCCCATCTGTGATGCTGGCCAATCCCGGGCACAAAGATCTCTCGGATCGGAGGCGTCTTTCCGACGCCTGACCTGATTCAGCGAGCCTCAAGATGGTCAGAAGTTCGTCAGGCTCTAAATATGACCCGCTGGCTTTCGATTTACGAAGGAGAGGGCTTACATCGATCAGATCCGAAAAGGTAAGAAACCCCTTTGTCTTGAGAAGGAGCCTCATCTCTGAAACGAGCCTCAGCTCGTTGTTGATCGCTGTCGAATCCGTTGACGGTTTGAGGGATAGACATTTTGACTGACCCAGCGTGGAGGAGGCATAGCGGGACAGGATTTCCAACAGGCGGTAGTATCCGAGAACCTGATATGTATGTTCGATCATGCACTCTCGTACTAAACTTGTTAGACAGATTGCATTTTGTTTGACAGCGGAATGCAGGCCTTCGGCCGCAACCAAATCAGTAACCCGTGTTCAGGTTTCAGTAAACCCCAAATCCTGACACCCGACACCTGAAACCCCTGGCCCAGACCTGGCATGCTCAGTTACTCGCTCATTCATTTGGCTCATGCGGCAAGTTTTTTGCTCATTCCGACATGTCGCGCCAGGGC
>JACNIU010000261.1 GCA_014382905.1 Desulfobacterales bacterium | reverse complement strand
ACGATTGACGAAGGACGACTGAATGACCATTGAATGACAGCGAAGCGAATGACTACCGAATGACGGCGCAGCCAAATGTCCAAAGTCCGATGTCGGGAGTTATATTATCCGTATTCCACAACAAAAGTCTCTGCGGTTCCCGAGATCTCATCCCCGGTTTCGTCTAATGCAATGAGTTCTACGGTATAGGTGCCTGGGATGATGTTCATGGCATTGAAATCGAATTCGTGCTCGAATTCAAAGATCGAATAAAAGAGGAGCGACGGGTCTGATTCGATATACACCCTCCCAAGATTCATCTCCCGGGTCGTTACAGCGATCTCGTTCCCTTGCACATCTCTTATCCGGTAGCGGACCTGTGAAATCCGGTTGTCCGCAATATAATATAGATAGGATGACTCTGTGATCGATGTCGCTATGGGCGTGACAATCCCAAAAACAGAAAATTCCTCGCTGGCAGTTGTTGCGATACCATCCGAAAAATCGAGATCGAGTATCATGGGCGTTTTGTCGTAGAGGTTGTATCGGTTGTCCCCGTCCCCTGTGCCGATCATTTTGATCTCGGCCCTCGTCAACACCAGCCGGTCACCCTGATCAAACGGGACAATGGATCCGTCGAGGGTCTTCTCCTCTGACGCTATCGTGGTATAAGTGATTTTGGGCTCTCCGATGTCGTAGCGGAAAAAGAAGGTGTTCGGGCTGTCAATGACCTCGGTCAGCAACGCCTTGCCGATTTCGAGACGGGAAGTGGCGCCGTCCTCCACGAGATTGTAAAGGATAAAACCGATCTCAGCATTGTCAGGGGTGCCGTACGACACGCCATCGACTGTATTGACGACCTCCAGAGAATTCTGCGGTCTCCATCGGTTCTTGATCTCGTAACTTCCTACGTTGAAACCTTCGGGGAAAAAGTAGCCCGCGAAAGGATCCAGAAACATCCTGTACCCATTGGCCTTTGCATAGTCCACAAATTTGCTCTTATGTGGGCTCTCATCAGTGTCAGGCCGGAAGGCGCCGAATAATTTGAACATGGGCTCAAAATAGAGTTTCATGGTCTCACGCTGTAAGATCGCATCACCAGATAAGGCCGTTACCTGAAGGGTATAAACGCCTTCTGTCAGATCCTCCAGGGGGGCACTGGAGGAATCCTCATAGTCGGTATCGAAATCCTTTGTGGCCCCACCCAATATGATCCCCCCAAAATAGGTCTTGGAGACCAGCACCTTATTGCCCGGATAAAAGAACCCTCCGGGATCGTTGACCAGATCCGGAGCCTTGTCAAGTTTCCAGCCTTCGCCCTCCGGGTAGTCTGTCTCGATGGCGCTGACCGGCGTTACGCCGGTCTCGTCCACGTGACTTTCAATTAACCGTATGGGGGCCCCAGATGTGGTTTCTCCTCTGAACAGTTCGATTCTCACATTGCCAATTCTTGGAACTCCCGCTTCAAAATTCCCCACCACGTAAAAATCTCTCTTCTCACCAAAATACCGCTCATTCTCACTGGGCACGGCAATGGTGAAAATTTTTCCCGAAGTACCTGAACTCGAGTCTGAGCATGACAGGGTGAACAGTAGCCCGAAGAGAACACCAAACGGAATAAGCCTTCTTACAAAAGAAATCCCATTTTTACGAGATAGCTTTTTCATGAGATTTTCCTCCTAGCACAAAACAGTGGCTGATGTCCGAGGTCGAAGGACGAAGGACGAAGGACGATTGAATGACAACTGAATGACAATTGAATGACGGCCGAAGGCCAAATGACGGCGCAGCCCAATGACGGCCGAAGGCCAAATGACGGCGCAGCCAAATGACCAATAACCAATAACTAATAACCAACTCCCCCTCCTGCTGTCGAAATAAAGCAGCCCTTGTCATCATCCTTTTTCTGGACCGTAACCGTGCAGGTGTCCGTATCGGTCTTGGCGCCGTTATCGGTAACCTTCAGCTCAAACGTCAGGGTCGTTTCCTCATCAACACTCGGAGCGGTAAAAGTCGGTTTGACTGCTGTGGCGTCAGACAGAGTTACGGACGTCCCTTCTGCCGGGGTCCATGTATACAGCGGGATGCCGTAATCCGGATCATAAGAGTTGGACCCGTTCAGGGTGACCGTATCGCCGGACTTTACGGTCTGGTCAGATCCTGCGTCAGAAACAGGCGGGGCGTTGGTGTTATTCCGGGCGGTATTTCTCACGTCGTGATGGAACTTGGGCCATGCCACGTCTGCCAGGCGGGGTGAACTGCTTTCGATGGCATAAAGCTTGCCGTCTTCAGACCCCACATAGACATCCCCCCCGAAGCCTATGGTGGGTGAAGAAGACACCCTCCCTCCGGTCAAGAACTCCCACTTTTCGGTCCCCCCCGAGTTTATGGCATAGACCCTGTAATCATCCGATCCGACATAGATGGTGCCGTCCGATCCGATGGCCGGGGAGGAACGGACAGCCTCATCCGGATAAGCAGAAGCCCAGCTCTGGGTCCCGTCCGATTTGACGGCGTACAGTTTGGCATCGCCCGCCCCTACGAACACGACCCCATCCGTGCCCACCGCAGGGGATGAGGAGATCTTTCCGCCGGTTTGAAACGGCCACCCTTGTTTCAAGGTGCCCGCATCCGGGTCTATGGCATAGAGGTATCCATCCTCTGAGCCCACATAGATGGTGCCGTCCGATCCGATGGCCGGGGAGGAAGAGATGATCCCCGTGGCCCCCGCAAAGACCCACTTTTCCTTTCCGGTCGACTTTATTGCGTATAGCTTGTTGTCATGGGACCCCACGTAGATTGTGCCATCGGAAGCAATGGCCGGGGACGAGGTCACCTTCCCTCCGGTCACAAACGGCCACTCTCCACCCTCGGCCTTACCGTCTGTCAACCTTATCGAATAGACTTTCTTGTCATCTGATCCAACGTATAGCGTACCCAGCAAGCCGATTGCCGGAGAAGAAGAAACAACTCCGCCTGTTTCAAACTCCCACTTCTTGGTCCCGTCGTCCGGGGATAAGGCATATACCTTGCCGTTTTCTGAGCACACATAGATGGTAATAGCGCCGGCATAATAGTCCACTGCTGGAGACGAGATGACTTTCCCGTCCGTTTCAAACTCCCATTTCTTGGTCCCGTTCGGTTGTATGGCGTAAACCTTTTTATCATCCGAGCCCACGTAAATGGTTCCGTCAGGGCCCACGGCCGGGGAAGAATAGATGCTTCCGCCAGCAGAAAATGCCCATTTTTGTTCTCCTTCCGCGGACCATAAGGCAGATGGAGATAAGGCGGACAGCATAAATAAGGCAATCAGTACAGCTATAAGCCCTGATCCTGGCCTATTTTTCAACATCGCTATTTCTCCTCTCTTTGAAACCCGAAACCCGCAAAAAGACAGAAGTCAGAAGTCAGAAGTCAGAAGTCAGTAGAAACCCGCAACTCGTATTATCACTAAATTCTGCGTTTCTCAAGGGCAAAAGCCCTCCAACCCCCTCCATTTTATGTTTGACACGCAAAATTTACACCCTTATACTCATCCCCAACGACTCACCACCGATCACTGACCACCCGCTACCGATCACTGTACCTGTCTTGGGAAGCCTGAGGGGGATCGAAATTTGCGTATGGTGAGGGACATCTCTATCTTTTTTTGTTTCGTCATATTATCGGGCGGGTGCTGTTACGCGAGGGCGGATCAGGCATCAGAGCTTGATTCTAAGCCTGAGAGCGGGCCCCATGCAAAGGGACGAATCTCATTTCAACTTGTTTCCGGCACTCTATTTTCCCTTACAGGACTCCCGGAAGACAGCCCTGTTCTTAACTATGCGCAGACCAATTTACGGCTTGGATGGATGTTGACCCGTCCGGGTCCACAGCGGGATTTCCTGAGAGGGAACTGGGAAGGTCTATTTGAGATTACCAACTCGATTATCTTCAAGGGATTCGGGAATTATATAGGCGGGGTAACAGGCCTGCTCCGCTACAATTTTGTCCAGCCAGACTGGCCTGTGGTCCCCTATATCCAGGGGGGCGTAGGAATTGTATATAACGATCTATATAAAGACAAGACCCAGCAGGCCATCGGACAGGCCATTGAGTTTACGCCGCAATTCAGTCTGGGGCTTCATTATCTGATTAACAATAACTGGTCAGTGGACGCCGAGGGGATGTTTCACCACATGTCCAACGCCGGCATGTCAAAACGGAACCGCAGCATAAATGCCTTGGGAGGCTTTATCGGGGTCACCTACTTCTTTGACACGATCATGGAATGACATGTCAGTAGCAGGCAGATGACTCCGGCAGCATTGGGGGTAACACTTAACTCGAGACCTTTGAAAAACGCCCCCTTTCGCTCAATCTCTGCGTTGCGTTCGGATTTTAATCCTCGAAATATTCAATCCCGCTGTAGCGGGATTCATGTGGTTAAGACCCTCACGCGTCTTGATCTTGAACGAAATTGAACATTTTTCAAAGGTCTCAACTGAAGGAGGGTGCCATGGAGTTATTTTACTCAACACAGTTGGCGATACCGCTTTATCAGGTAGGGTTGTTGCTGTTTCTCAGTTCATTTTCGCTTTTTATTGGAAAGACAAAAGTGGCATTGGTCATCAATTATCTGTTTGTGTTGTACTGGGGCTACTGGCTGAACCGAGAGGTCGTCTTAGGTTCCGGCATCCCGCAATTAGATCTGTTTACTGCGTGCTATTTTGGGTTCGGTGTACTGATCGTCATTCTCGCCCTGATCGGATTTATGAACGCCACTGCCAGGTAGGATACACCCGTAAGGAGTCAGACGCCGAATTTTTCTTGTTTGCAAGCTCTTGATTTTGTCACATGCGTTTTCAATTTTTGTGAATTTTGCGCCTTTTTGCGGCTTGATCAAACTTTAGGCACTTCAAACTTTAGGCACTTTAGGCACTTCTGATGAACAATAAGCGGAAGATATCTGCGGTCATTTTCGATTGTGACGGGGTCATGTTTGACTCCCGCCAGGCCAATATCAATTTTTACAACCACCTCCTTGAGCGTTATGGCCTTCCGCTCATGACCGAGGATATGGTGGCCTATGTTCACATGAACACGGCGGACAAGTCTGTCCGCCATATTTTCGACGGGACGCCTTTCACCGAGGAGGCCCAGGCCTACCGGATGCAGATGGACTACACGCCCTTCATAAACGACATGGTGATTGAACCCGGATTCAAAGACCTCCTTCGAGACCTCAAGCCCCGTGTGGGTCTTGCAGTGGCCACCAACCGGAGCAACACGATCGGGGAAGTGCTTGAACAGAACGGCCTGACCGGTTTTTTTGATATTGTGGTATCTTCGTTGGACGTTAAAAATCCCAAACCCCACCCGGAATCAATTCACAAAATCCTCGATTTCTTTGACCTTGCTCCGGATCAGGCCGTCTACATTGGCGATTCCCTCATCGATCTTGAAACCGCCAGAGCCGCAGGGGTCTACTTTATCGCTTATGGAAACGGGGGTCTGGAGACGCTTTTCAGGGCCTGGAGCATGGAGGAATTAGAAAAAGTCTTGACGGAGATTGAAAGGGATGGGGGGCGTTACTTGAGATAGGATTCGAAGTCTTTCTTGATATATGAACTCGGCGCTGCAAAATTGATGGGTGTGTTGGGATAACCAAAGCTCACAACCCCTATCACCCTCCCGTCATTGTCAACTACGGGGCCTCCGCTGTTACCCGGGATCACCGGCGTGGAAAACTGGACCTGGTCCCCCCTGAATCTGAAAGGGGGTTTCTTCAGCTTGGCCTCTTTTTTCCAGTCCGCCTCCGGGAACATACGGCTGAAATTACCCTTTGTAATCGTTTCCTTGAAGGCCAACAACGGATTGCCGATAGCCCAGAGGTCTTCGCCCCGGACAAGGGTATTCGGGTCCCTGATTTCAAGGTAAGGGGTCGCCCTGTCGACCCTAACCTGAAGCAGCGCAAGATCGTGTTCCCGGCTTTTTTTCAGTATCCGGACACTGTATTTTCTTTTGTCTCCGGGAAGTTCGGCCTTCATGCTGTACGTAGCGTCTTCTACCACGTGTTTCGCCGTAACCGCCAGGCCCTTGTCATTGATGAAAAACCCCGAGGCTCCCCCCTTTTTGTTTGTAAGCCGGAAGGTGCAGTTGACCGCGTGTTCGATCGGGTTTCCTGCGACAGGGGCGCTTTCTTCAACCGGGGGAGGGGGGGGCGGCTCCTTGAATTTTCTTTCCTCAACCTGCCCGCTGGCCTCCTCGGCTTCTGGCGGTTGATCAGAAAAGTGGACCTTCCCCTCACTGTCCCGCCAGATATAGACCTTTCCGGCCAGGGCATCCACCGTAAAAAAGGTGCAAAGGACCAGAAGGGCAGCCAGAGCTATTGCATGTCGCTTCATCAGCAAGACCCGTCAAATAACTTATGATTATTGCAGCCGCAAGGCACAAAGACCTCACCCACTAATCCAGCAACGAGCAACGAGCAACGAGTCCCCAACCCTTCAGGCGCTGCCGGAACTCGAAGGTGGAAGGGCGGGCAGGATCAGGACCCTGTAACCTCTTTGTGAAAGAAATGCAGCGATTTCGGTTGGGAGGTTCAGCGGGGTCACGAGAACAGAATCACCATTGTGAGCGCTAAATATGATTCCGGACAGGCTCAACCGCACATTTCGTGAATCCTCGCCGGGGCTTGACAGGAACACGTGGGGACCGTGCTCAAATTTTACATTAAGAAACTCGAGGACCCTGGCGACCATGGTTACGGGTTCTTTTTCTTTTGCTAAAGAGAGTACGGAAGTCCCCCGGTCTTTCAGAAGGGTGACGACCTCCGGATCTAATCCGGTTACATCAATGATATGGCTTCTTCCCCTGATCTTCAGGTAAAAGTCCGCCTCAACCATGAACTTGAAGTCATCATTCGCCGTCTCGTAAGCCGGAATTTTCAGCCGGGTGGAGAACGGCTGGCCCGTGAGGTTCAGGACCGCCTTTATTAACGATGGCGCATCCTCTGCCTTTTCAAGGGCCTTCACCTTGCTCGTATCGACTGGAGCTTCCTTTGCCGAAGGATATTCAATAACCTCTACGCCGATCTGTTTCAGGTAGCCTCTTATTGTACCGGGGGTGCCAGAGGATCCGGGGTCGATCAAATTGATGACAATAAAGGCGGGACCCTTACCTGAAGGGGTTACAGGCGGGGTCACGATCCAGTCGCCGGTGATGCTGACAGGGATACTCCCTCCCAATTTGAGGGGTTCGCCCTTCTTGAATATCTTCTGATAATTGAACGCCCGAAGGATCTTATCCAGGGATGCTCTCAAATCGTCATTCAACGAAAGATGAACAACCCTGTAACTTCCCCAACTGGATTGGATGACATTCGCCATTTTCTCAGGGAGGGCGTTGTGTAGGTCCACGATCACGGTCATCCCTCTGCTGAGGCGGATAATGGGATAGGATTCTGCCTTGAGGTTGATATGGCCGCTCGATTTCAGGGGAATAAAGTGATCCCCGGAGTCTAACCATTCCTCTCCCATATCTGAAAGTATGTTGCCCAGGCCCCTGGAAACCTGGATCGTTGCTTCCGGGGTCCTGACCGCCGGCACAGGCTTGATTTGAGGCTCGGGCACCTTCCCCCTGTCCGCGAGCCTGTCTTTCGGCGGGGCCTCGGGTGGTGCCTGAATCGGCGAAGGCGGCGGTAATTCCTGTCGCTCGGGCACAATCTTCTCTTTGGGAACGATCACCGGCTGTCCGGGTTTATCCACGTCGCGCAGTGCCGCGACCTCGGGACCAGTTTCAGGAGGCACCGGGGGATATTGAGGGAGCCTGATGACCTTTCCTGCCAATAGCCTGTCCGGATCTTTGATGGAAGGGTTGCACTTTTTAAAGAGCCTTAAATATTCACCGATAAACTGCTTTTGCGAAAGATCGTACCGGGACATAACCAGCCGGCTCAGGCTGTCGCCCCGCTTGACCTTGTAGGGAACGGATTTAAGTTTTTTCGGCGGAGGAGACCGAGGGGCGGGCGGTGATGATGGCTCCTTCTCCATCTGAGGAGGCTCCCCTGCATCTCCGGAAGGGACGACTTTGACAAGGATGACGATCTTTTCACCGGACCGAATCAGGTTCACATCGTGGAGGGACGTGTTCAGTTTCCTCAGAATTTCAAGCAGTTCAGGGAGGTTGTGTTCTTCGAGCAGGCCCTTGCTCTTCAAGATCTTTATGAGCCAGTCCCCCTCCCTTATGACGTATTCCTCTGTCCGGAGCGTCTTGCCTTCCGGTACCAGGGCGCTTTCTTCCGGTTTCGTGGCGTCCGCTTCAGGGGCTTGCCCTTTTGCCTCCCGGTACCCTTCGGGATAATAGGGCGGCGTCTTTTCTTCGGCCCGGGGTGTGGGGGAGGGTGCCAGGAGAAAGGAGAGGAGGAGCAGCAAGGCTGAAAGAAAGAAAAAAATATGTCTGTGGGTGCTCATTTTTTTTTGCAAAATCGGTTAAAACTCCTCTCAGCCGTCCCTTTGAGTTTTCGCCACCGTCCGGGGCCATACTGTTTACAAAGCCGCATGATATCCCGGATCTTCCCACCGACGGCCAAAGTTTCGAGTTTCTGTATATCGCTGATTATCTCAAAATACATACATATTCTATTCGCCTACCGGTGAAAATGGCGCCTACATCAAAGTTGAGTCACGCTCACATCCTGCGCAGCGACTGCCTTGGGTTGCCATCAATAACTGAAATATGAAAGAGCGTCCCCTATTCACTATTCACATTTGCTGATTAAAATTTACTACCTCAACATCAAGATAGGCTTTCACAGGATGTTCTGTTGACAAGCACTTGTCAATAGCATCAAGGGTTGTGGCGTGAAAATAGCGTTCTCCACATTCTTTGCATACCTCAGCCTCAACATCCTCTACGATATAAAGTCTACCTTTTAGCCAATGCTGACGTTTAACTTTTCTCTTTTTGGTTTTGCCACTGCAGAATTCACATAACATAGGTTCACCTACAAAGCATACACCGTGATTAGTATGATATCAGTATTTTCTTTGAACCTGCATATCACATGAATTAACCTACCATCCAACGCAGGCCCTTCCAAACGGTACCTCGTTCCACGGATATCTTGAGTCATTCTTTTTTCAATATATCCTTTAAGGATGGCATTTTCGATGTCAACACGATCGAGATCATCATCAAGCATTTCTTCTTCTGCATGAGAAGACAGATAGTATTCCCGGTCGATCACCTTTTGTCTAATTCTTTGAATGGTTGTCATCTATGATAGGTCAATGTGGGACTGCCAAAGCCCTCAACCACCCTCAAAAAGCTACAAACGAAGCAACGTCCCCTAACCCAGTACGTGAAAAACCTTCAAGATCGGATGAATAGAAACCAAAATAATCGGGTTCTTCTGTCGCTTCAATAACCAGAGAATATGGCAATTCAATCATGACTTGCTCTCAAAGATCATGTTTTTTGTGTCTCTGTGTGAGCATCGTAAATTCAAGTTGTATGAATTCTTTCGAGGACCCACTCCCGTATCAGATTTGCATGTGAAATCCCTCTTGAACTGGCGAGTTTTCTAATCGTTTCAACCTCATCGGATTGCAAGTGAATCTTCACAGTGCTACGCTCAAAAACTGTCTCGCTGACTTCTTCCAGTTGATCTTCGAAATCCGACAGGTCATGCGTATCCCAGAAATGGGCCAGCTCTTGTATTGAATCAGTTTGTGGGATTTTTTGTGCCATTCATCGGTCCCTCCATTGCTTAAATCGACGTTTTTCCTGATCTGTCATCGGTCGTGCAGTTACTGGGCATCCTCTGTCATCAGGAAATTTAATTATTTAAGGACGTCTCCCATTCCATTCTACACATGCGTTTGCTGCGCGCTTAACTTGACCCCCAAGGCCCGCAACACTTTGAGAATCGTGTCGTAGCGTGGCCTTGCTCCGGGTGCAAGTGCTTTATAAAGGCTTTCACGCCCAAGCCCGGCGTCCCGGGCAAGCTGGGCCATCCCC
>JACNIU010000486.1 GCA_014382905.1 Desulfobacterales bacterium | reverse complement strand
TTCGAGGATTAAAATTTGAGCCTGACGCAGAAATCGGGCAAAAGGGGGCGTTTTTCAAAGGTCTCCAAGCTCCTGAGGTGTCACAGGTTATTATGTTATTTCTGAAATTACTCATATTCTTGGTTATTTATGTTGTAATACAATTCATCGACACGGGCTACGCGCTTGCATGGGGGCCCGGCGTTCATACCGCCCTTGCCCTGAGTTCACTCGACGCAGCGTCTCTGTTGGTCCCATCTATCGCACGGGTAATTACCTCATTCCCTATCGAATACATGTACGGCTGTCTGTCGGCCGATTTTTTCATCGGAAAAGGGAAGAAAAAACGGAGAAAAAACCCGCATACATGGGAAGGCGGTTTCGAATTCCTGAACGAGGTTAACGATGAGCGTGAGACGGCTTATGCCTTAGGGTTTCTTTCTCATTTGGCCGCTGATATCATAGCCCACAATTTCTTCATCCCCAATTTGTTGAGCGCGTACCCGGGTAAAGGAAAGATGGGGCATCTGTTCTGGGAGATCAAATCTGACTATTTGATCGGATCAGGCTATACAAGGATAGCCAGAGGCGTACTTGAGATGGATCACAAGATATGCGATGACATCCTGAAGCTTATAGGGGGAAAAAGGAAAAATGGGTTTAGGGCAAGAAAAGGGTTTTTCTCCCAAACCGTAAAGCTCTCAGATCGCCTTCATACCACCCATGATCTTTTTTTTGACACCAGGGCGGTTCGCTGGCGGCATTTTCACGGATATCTTGCCCTTATGCTTGACCTTTCGCGGGGTCTGACGAACGATTTCTTGACACATCCCAAATCATCTGCCTGCCTTCTCTATGACCCGATGGGCAGGCAGAATTTACTTCTTGCCAAAAGGAAAAGGCCCTTCCGCAAATTGTTCCGGACACCCCGCCATGCCCTGCGATTCGACGTTGACGAAAAACTGCTTTATCTATGAACACGATTAGAATCCTCCCAGAAAAGTTGGCTTCCCAGATTGCAGCCGGAGAAGTCATCGATCGACCTTCGTCAGTTGTCAGAGAGTTGATGGATAACAGCATTGATGCTGGCGCAGACCGGATTGTTGTCAGGATTGAAAGCGGCGGCAAGAGATTAATCAAGGTCAGCGACAACGGCATCGGCATGTCTAAGGATGATCTTCTTCTGTGCGTGGAACGGCACGCCACGAGCAAACTTAAAACAGCCGCCGACCTTTTGAATGTGAAATCCTTAGGCTTCCGGGGAGAAGCCCTCCCAAGCATGGCTGCCGTTTCCCGCATGCAGATCACATCGCTCCCTCAAGGTCAGCTGACAGGGCACAGGCTTAGAATCTCGGGTGGAAAGTTTTTGGCAATAGAGGAAACAGGTGCCCCTGCCGGCACGGTTGTTGAGGTGAAGGATCTCTTTTTTAATATTCCGGCCAGGCGAAAGTTCCTTCGTGCCGCACGAACTGAAACAGATCATATTGTAGACGTTATATCCCGGATTGCCATGCCTTTTCCGAAGATAACTTTCAGATTGGAAGACGGCGCAAAGGAGATTGTCCATTTCCCGGCATCAGCAGAGATCCTTTCCCGACTCTCCGGCCTGATGGGCCGACAGGTGGGGGAGGCGATGGTGGAGGGAGGGGAAAGAGATGACAGTCTTTCAATGAAAATCTATGCAGCACCCCCGGATTTCGCAAGGAGCAGGGGAGATCGCCTCTTTGCCTACGTAAACGGAAGGAACATAAGGGACCGGATGATCACAAAAGCGATCATGGACGGTTACGGCCGGAGACTCATGAAGGGACGTTATCCACAGGTTGTCGTTTTCATTAACATCGATCCCTCCGAGATTGATGTTAATGTTCACCCAGCCAAACAGGAAATCAGATTCCATAACGCCCGCACAGTGTTCCAGGCCATCGTATCTGCTATTGAAAAAATGTTGGCCCGTTCGTCTCATCCCTTTCCGCGGCAGAGATCTGTTGGCAGTGAGGCGGTGCCCGTACAGAGAGATATCTCTTTCTCTGTTTTTGAGCCCCCTGCGATATATTCTTCAAAGACAGGGGAGAGAAAGCACCTTGCCCGGACGGAAATTCTTGAGCCAGCCGTGGTCGCGGCAGGGCCTCGCGTCATTGGGCAGTTGGGAAACACCTACATCCTCTGCCAGGTAGAAGACGGGCTCATAGTGGTTGATCAGCACGCTGCCCACGAAAGGGTCGTATACGAAAATCTAAAAAAATCCGTTGCTGCCTCACGGGTTGAACTTCAGGCCCTGCTGCTCCCTCACCAGTTGGAGCTCTCGACAAAAGAGAAAAGGGTGGTTCTGGAAAAAGATGAAAGTTTTCGCGGTTTCGGGATTGAACTTGACTATTTCGGTGGGAACACCTTTTTATTGAGGGCGGTCCCGGCCCTGTTAAAAAACGTGGACTGGAATTCCTTCATCTCCGAGTTCATAACCGAACTGGAGGAAGGCGCCCCTGATGAGAACGCCCTGCTGGATAAGGGCGTAACCCTCATGGCGTGTCACGGCGCTATCCGGGCCGGACAGTCCTTGAGCCAGGAAGAAATGGACAGGCTCATAGCCGAGTTAGGGAAAATGGACTTGCCCACCCATTGCCCCCATGGAAGACCCATCTTCAGACATTTCACATATTATGAAATGGAAAAGATGTTTAAGAGGGTTGTATAACGGATATCGATGTCGCAGGATCGAAGGCCAAAGATAATTGTCATTGCAGGCCCGACAGCCAGCGGAAAAACCGCCTTCGCAGTGGATTTGGCCCTCTCTCTATCAGGGGAAATTGTTAATGCCGACTCCATGCAGGTGTATCGG
The DNA here is from genome assembly GCA_014382905.1 of Desulfobacterales bacterium. Taxonomy (GTDB): domain Bacteria; phylum Desulfobacterota; class DSM-4660; order Desulfatiglandales; family Desulfatiglandaceae; genus JACNIU01. Next base: position 40,418 of record JACNIU010000486.1, on the reverse strand, counting down.
GGGATGGATATCGGCACGGCCAAGCCGACGCGTGAAGAACAAAAGGGAATTCCCCACTATCTCTTAAACATCGTCAATCCCGATGAGGTTTTCAATGCTGCAATCTATCGCCGTATGGCGCTTCCCATTGTAAACGACATCTGTTCAAGAGGGAAGGTCTGCCTTGTCGTTGGCGGTACCGGGCTTTATATCAGAGGCCTGCTTGGAGGGCTTATGAAATCCCCACCCTCAGATCCCGAACTGAGGGAGAAATTAAACATGGAATGTGACATCCATGGAACAGTAAAACTCCATGAAGAATTGAAGCGCCTTGATCCTGAGTGCGCAGAGGGGATCCATCCTAATGATAGGGTGAGGCTTATAAGGGCTCTCGAAATTATACGCATTTCAAAACACCGTTCATCGGACCTGATGAAAAGGCATGGTTTCAGTGAGAGGTCATTAAACGCCTTGAAGATCTGCCTGAACGTGGACAGAGAGGAGCTTTATCGTAGGATCGACCGGCGAAGCGTGATGATGGCCGAGAAAGGCCTCATGGAAGAGACCCGAAATCTAATGAACAAAGGGTACTCAGCTAATCTCAAGCCAATGAAGGCGATCGGCTACAGACATATGGTCAGGTATTTACAGGGAGAGTGCTCCCTTGAAGAAACCATAGGCAGCCTTAAAAGGGATACTCGCAAATATGCCAAGAGACAGCTCACCTGGTTCAGAGCGGAACCTGATGTTCTGTGGGTTGACCCCGATAATATCAATATGGTATTAAATAGAATTAGCCTGTTTCTGGCTAAGGGAACTTGACCTATTGGCATTTCGCTATCCGGTCCATATGTTAATATTACTCCCTGGGTTTTGGGACGGCCTTTGATCTGGAGGAACTCTGATGCAATTCATTAAATTCAAGCTTTCTTACACCATGTTTATGGTTTTTCTCCTGGCCCCTTTCTTTTTTGCAGGCTGTTCGCCTAAGCCGAGGGAGCCTGAAAGCGTACTGGACACCCCGGAACACCATGTCTCCAGCGGTCTAAAACTACTCGAGAAAAACTATTTCTACGATGCCAAGAGAGAGTTCGAGCTGGCCTTGCAACTTAATCCTGGCTACCCTGGGGCATATCGGGGTCTGGGACTGACCTACGGCAAAGAAAGAAAATTTGAACATGCTTTAGAATCAATGCGCAGCGCCAGAGATCATGCCAAAACAGAAAAGGATAAGGCGTTGGCTTACGTCGGGTTTATGCAAATTTATACAATGGAGGAAGGGAAAAACTGGTTAGTCAAAGTAAAAGAGAGGTTTGCCGACGCCCTACAGTACAAAGGAGACCTCCCCGAAGCATATTACTATATGGGCGTTGCATATAAGAAAGCGAACAGGCAATCCGAAGCAGAGAAGGCATTTAAAAAGGTCCTAACGATCAATAAAGGACTCGTCATGGAATCTGAGAAAGAGCTGAAGTCCCTTCAGAAATCCGGGCATAACTCTTGAGGCACCAAAATTGTAGGTTTTTCGTGGGGCAGAACAGAAAAGCTATCCTTATTATTTTTCTTGCATGTTTTCTCATTTTCGGTCTCTCCCTTTCACAGGCCGAAACAGGTGAGAACCAGAAGAAAACTGAGCTGCTGGCCATAGGCATCAGCCCCATTCTCAAGGGAAACTCAGCTGTCGCAAAAGAAAAGGCTATCGCCCAGGCCTTGATGAAAGGCGTGGAAGATTATATTGTAAATCTCCTTGGAAGCCAGGGTGTCGTAAATAGTTTTGAGAGGATAACCGAAGAAATCATACCAGGCGCTAAGGAAGAAATTGAAAACTTTCATATCTTGGCGGAACATCAGGCCGATGAAAAATACAAGGTCCTCGTTAGACTCAGGGTCAATGAAGGCATCATAAGGGAAAAGCTCAGATCGGCAGGGGCGCTGCTTACTGAGGTTCCTCTCGTCAAAGTACTCTTCCTGGTTTCTGAAGCTGAAGGAGACAATGTACGGTATTGGTGGAAAGATGCGGAAGGGCTCCAGAGTCTGAGCGCAGTGGAGCTTGCGCTCCATAAAGTCTTCCAGGAGAGGGGATTCAGGGCTATTAACCGGGCGTTGAGTCCCCCTGATGCCAAACAATTTAACGATTTGACATCTCCTGACCTTCAAAATGAAGATATTCTGAAATGGGGTCGGCTCTTCTCGGCCGATGTCGTGATTTTCGGTCAGAGCAAGATCAGCGAAAAAAGGGAAATGTCGTTAACTATGAATGTCCTGGACGTGTCCCAGGGGATCCAGATTTGTCAGGGATCAACTTCTGACTGGATTGAGGAGGAACTGACAGACACGGAGCAAATTATCGGAGTTCTCCAGGGGATTGTGAACCGGCTGGCCGCCACGTTGTGCCCGTGCATTATCCGGGCTGTTACCAGCGAGTATGAAAAAATCTATCAGTTAGAAGTCACATTGGCAGGCATGAGCAGGCCAAAACAGTTCTGGCGCTTCAGCGATTTTCTCAGGGAGGAGGTAATCGGGATAAAATCAGTGGTCCCATCTAAGATCAAGGGTAATTCCATATCTGCTTCTGTTGAATTCCAGGGTGACGGAAAAAAGTTTATTAACCGGGTTCTGAACCATCAAAAACTTCCATTTCCACTACGCCTGGAGCAAACCGACGAAAAAGCGATCGTTTTTAACCTTGATTAACCCACTGTCATGACCATCCCCAACCTGATCAGCGCAACAAGAATCATCTTAGTTATTTTCATGATATCTTCTCAATAGCTTGCGGTAATTCGGCTCATAATATTGAAAACCAGGTGTCAGGTGTCAGCAAACCCCGAAACCAGTGAAAGAGCCCGCGGCTCATTTTCCTATATTTATTGAGCTGATATTAAATTTTAGATAAGGGTGTAGGTTTTCCTAAATGATGACTTTTGAAAAGATAGTTGCAGTAGTTTTAGCAGGGGGCACCAAAAAGTTCTCTTTTAAAGAGTTTTGGCACCAGTTGGAGGATCTATTCTCCTATAAAGAATGGTACTTCAGGAGAGGATATAAATCGTTAAAAGAGATAAAGGACGTGAGAGGTGTAGGTGGCAAGCCAAAGCCCATGGTAGAATATATATTAAATACACTCAGAAATACAAAAGAGATAGACAGAATAATAGTTGTTGGTCCTGAAAAGGAGATGAGGGAAAAAATTGATCCTGACTTATTATCAGGGGACAGTAATATTACACTCATCGAGCAAAAAGAGAGTTTTGGGCATAATGTAAAAGAAGGGTATAACCATGCCGGAGAAAAATATGTCCTATTTGTTACTTCGGATTCACCTACGACAAGAGAAGAGGATGTGTCCGAATTCATAGGAATATGTCGAGAATTATATAGTGAATATGATTGGATATATCCAATCGTGAAAGAATCCTTGTTAAAGAGATATTATAGGTTATTCCCCCGACCGTTTTTTAAAATGGTGCCAGATAATATATTTCCCAATGATTACATCGACGAAGAAGAGGTTCGAGAAGACGGAAAAGTTGGGTTCAGAATAACAAGCATGGCTTTTGCGAATTTAGAGAATATCCCGGCAGAAAGGATCGATGAAGCATACAATATTAGAAAACTATACAGGAAGAGTTCAAGGGATACATTAAAGACAATATTTGGGAAAAAGGTGATCAGACGATATAGGCAAGGTCTAAAAATGTCAGAGCTTGAAAAGATGCTTTCCGACTATGAAGGTTTAAGGTTAAAGTTTGTTGGCTTAAGCGGAGCAGGCACTTCATTGGATCTTGATAGCAGGAGAGATGAAAAGAAATTTAATAAGCTGTACGTATGACGAGTTGCCAAGCGGTTTCATGGCCAGGCAGAAGTAGGGCGGTCAGAGATGACTCGAAGATCACGCTTTGTCAAAAACGAAAGGAAATCATGCGCCGGTTTTCAGGATAAAGCCGAGCACGCAGTCATTAAAGGCCTTGTAGTTTTCAATCATGACCATGTGGCCTGCATCAGGCAATATTTCCATCCTGCTTCCCTTGATAGATTCATTCAGTTTTTTGGAAAGGGCGGGCGGTGTCAATTTATCCTCATCGCCGCAAATGATGAGACAGGGGAGACTGATCTTCCCCACCTCGCTTCGTACGTCAAACCGGTTGCACGCTGAAAAATCGCCATAGACCATGTCCTGTCCGGCTTTTTTCATCAAATTCGCGCCCTCTTTTATGAGCAGGGCATCTGTGCCGGACGCGTAAGCAAACCCTATGATATTGTCAACCATACTTTCAAAATCTTGCTGCAGCCCTTCTAAGAACATGGGGGCCACCTGAAGCCGGGGACCTGTGCCGACCAGGATGATTCCTTTCATCAAATGGGGGGCCAACAGGGCTGCCTTCTGGACAATGGCCCCGCCCATGGAATGGCCCATCAAGAATATTGGCTCATAAAAAATGGCTTCGAGACTTTCAATCAACCATTTTGCATACTCATCCAAGTCCGATTTGGCCCCATCTACACTCGCCCCGTGACCTGGCAGGTCTACGGCCAAGGTATTGAGAGATCCTTTCAGGAGGTGGGTCTGATTCTGCCATACCTGGGAATCCCCCCCTGCCCCGTGAATCATAACCAGGATGGGTCGATCCTCCAAAACAGAATCTGAACCCGCTTTAAACCCAATGCCCCGATCCCTCAGTGTTTGCATCATCATTCCTCATACTCCTTCTTGGGGTATTGAGAATCGCGTCAGTGCCAGCGTATCAGTGCACTCCCCCAGGTCAACCCCCCACCAAAGACCGGAAGGCAAATCAAGTCGTTTTTCTGAATGCTTCCATCCCTGACAGCCTCATCCAGGGCAATGGCGCAGGAGGCAGACGAAATATTGCCGTATCTGTCAAGCGTCACGTAAAATCTATCCATCGGGAGATTCAGGGTTTTAGCGATCGATTGGAACATGCGCAGGTTTGCCTGATGTGGAATAAACCAGTTGATGTCCTCTACCGCCACGTTGTTATGTTTGGCAGACTCCTTGATGGAATTGACAAAATGCCTTACCGCCACCCTGAAACTTGCATTGGCTTCAATCAACTTCAGGACGTGAAGCTTCTTGTCGACACTCTCGTGAGAGATGGGGGTCGTCTTGGACCCGCCTCCCGGCATCAGGAGGTCCTGGCCGTTCACCCCGTCCGTATGCAGATGGGTGGACAAGATCTCGGGCCCGCCATTACCCAATGACAAAACAGCAGCACCCGCGCCGTCCCCCCACAGAATGCAGGAGTTTCGATCGGTCCAGTCGAGAGTTCGGGTCATGACTTCCGCTGCCACCACCAGGACGCATTTGGCAGCACCGGTCTTCAGATACTGTTCTGCCACGTTAAGCGCGAAAATAAAACCGGAGCAGGCGGCAGCAATGTCGAATGTGACGGCCTGCGGCGCATCCAATTTGGCCTGAAGCCAGTTGGCTGCAGCCGGGCAGCAGGTGTCGGGCGTAATAGTGGCCACGATAATGAGGTCGAGGTCCTTAGCGGTTAGGCCGGCCATATCAAAGGCCTTCAGTGCTGCTTCATAGCCAAGATCAGAGGTGGTTACTTCCGGGGCTGCAATCCTCCTCTCCCTCACGCCAGTTCGCTGGACAATCCAGTCGTCGGTGGTATCCAGACCCATTTTCTGCAGGTCAGCATTGGACAGGACCTTCGGCGGCACATAAGAACCTGTCCCCAAGATTCTTATTCTCTCCATTTCTTATTTTTTCTCCGGACTGATACCCAATTCCTTTTCCTTTTTCGCAACTGCCAGGCGGGTCTTGATCACGGTATCCGGTATAAGGCTCATGGAATCAATGCCACATTCAACCAAAAAATCCGCAAAATCGGGAAAATCGCTTGGGGCCTGTCCGCAGATCCCGATCTTCTTTCCCTTCTTTTTGGCGACCTCGATGACCTGTGCCACCAGGCGTTTTACCGCATCGTTTCTCTCATCATATAGATGGGCGACTAAGGAAGAATCCCGGTCGAGACCGAGGGCTAACTGGGTCAGGTCATTGGAACCGATTGAAAAACCGTCGAATATATCCGCAAATTGATCTGCACAGATCACGTTGCTGGGAATTTCGCACATGACATATACCTCAAGCCCATCTTCCCCCTGGACCAGACCGAATTTCTTCATAAGCTCGATGACCTTTTTCCCCTCTTCAGGGGTCCTGCAAAAAGGCACCATGACCTTTATATTGGTGAGCCCCACCTCGATTCGGGCCTTGCGGAGGGCAAGACACTCAAGCTCGAAAGCGGGCATAAATTTCTCGTCGTAGTAACGGGAAGCCCCTCTCCAGCCGATCATCGGGTTACTCTCGGTAGGCTCATACATAAATCCGCCAAGGAGGTTTTCATATTCGTTGGTCTTGAAGTCAGACAGCCGCACAATGACATCATTGGGATAAAACGCCGCAGCGATTCGACTGATCCCCTCTGCCAGTTTCTCAATGAAAAACTGCCTCTTGTCATCGTAGACAGCCGTTATCTGGTCAATCTTGTACACGACCCCCGCTATCCTCTGATCGGTCTTCGCCTTCTCCTTTAATTGGTCATAATTAAGCAGGGCAAGCGGATGTATCCCGATGTGGGCATTAATAATAAACTCCTCTCGTGCCAGACCCACACCGTCACTGGGAATCATCCCCTGGGAAAACGCCTTTTCGGGCATCCCCACATTCATCATGATTTGGGTACGGGTTTCGGGGAGTTCCTTGAAGTTATACGACTCCACCTTGAACTCTATCAGCCCTTTGTAAACATGACCGGTCTCGCCCTCGCAGCAGGAGACCGTCACTTCCTGACCGGCCTTGATGATTTCATCACCGTTACCGGTTCCGATAACACAGGGGATGCCCAACTCCCGGGATACAATTGCAGCATGACATGTACGTCCGCCCTTATTGGTAACAATGGCCGAAGCGATTTTCATGACCGGTTCCCAGTCAGGGTCGGTCATACTTGTGACCAGTACCTGGCCCTCTTTGAACTTATGCATCTCCACCGTTGCCTGAATGACATTCGCCACCCCCTGCCCTACTTTGGTCCCAACGGCGGTCCCGGTGACCAGGACCTCTCCTTTCTCTATCATCTGGTAGCTTTCATAAGTGGACGTGTCTTTTTGCGAATGGATGGTCTCAGGCCTTGCCTGAACGATAAAGAGCTCCCCACTGCCTACATTGACACCATCTCCATCTTTCGCCCATTCAATATCCATCGGTTTGAAATATCCAGCTTCTTCACTGTAGTGTTCCTCAATCGTGCAGGCCCACTGCGCCAGTTTGACGATTTCATCTTCCTCCAGCACGTAACGGTGCCTCTCAGCCAGGGTCGTTGGAACATTTCTGACCGTGGCGTCATCATCCATGGAATAGATCATCTTGATATCCCGATCCCCCACCTTCCGGCTGATAATCGCCGGTTTTCCCATCTTCAGCGTAGGCTTAAAGACATAGAATTCATCAGGGTTTACCGCCCCTTGAACCACGTTTTCCCCTAAACCGTATGCAGCGGTAATGAAAACCACATCTTTGAAACCGGTCTCCGTATCGATGGAGAATATGACCCCGGAATAGGCAGAATCGCTTCGAACCATTTTTTGGACCGCGATAGAAAGCGAAACCTCAAACTGGCCAAACCCCTTGTCATGGCGATAAGAAATGGCCCGGTTGGTAAACAGGCTGGCAAAACATTTCCTGCAGGCGTCCAGGACGCTCCGCCTACCCCGGATATTCAGAAAGGTATCCTGCTGACCGGCAAATGAGGCATCAGGGAGGTCTTCCGCAGTAGCCGATGACCGGATCGCCACATCTAAGTTATCTAATCCTTGCTGATCGAACTCTTCAGCTAATTTATCGTAGGCCCCGTAAATGGCCTGGGTCAGGTCCGGGGGGAACTCCGCATGTACAATGATGTCCCGGGCCTGTCTCCCCCTTCTCATGAGATCTTGGAGATCATGTGTGTCAAGGCCTTTGAAGACTTTCTTGATTTCATCTTCAATCCCGGCGTACTTTAAGAAATAGCGATAGGCATAGGCACTAATGGCAAAGCCGTTGGGCACCTTGATCCCCTTGCTGTGAAGGTTCTGGTACATTTCTCCAAGCGATGCATTCTTGCCACCGACCAAGGGAACATCTTCTATGCCGATCTCACTAAACCAAAGGATAAACTTCTTCGAATTGCCTCCAGACATCTGATGCCTCCTCTTTGCTGTACCGATATTTTGCCGCCAAATCAGGTCTTATCAAAGCAGTGCATTTTCTGTATGACATCTATCATCTATGTTATATATTGTCAATTCACAAAATTTGTTCTACAAATTCTCAAATCAAGCAAATTTCCTGTTTCACCCGACCCATTGAACCCTCAACCGTATCAGGCAGAGAAAGGCAAATTTGATGAAAGAGAAAAGCGCGGAGGAGATCCTGGGATTCTCGGAAAATAGAGAACAGGCCCTTAGATCCTATGCATACGGGCTGGAGGCATACCGACTCCAGCGCTGGGGATCGTCGATCGGGTACTTCAGTCGCGCCCTGACGTTTTGGCCGGACGATTCGCCCTCTAAAGTGATGCTCGAGCGCTGCAATGCCTATTCGGAGGAGCCACCGCCTGAAGATTGGGACGGCGTCTTCCAGCACACCAGGAAGAGATGACCAGCCAAAAGCCAAAACATCTTAGAGTCGCCATATCTGCTCCCGTTAAAGGAACATTTTTCTACGCTGTCCCCAAAGGGCTTGCGCCAACGGTCTGGGTTGGATGCCGCGTCCTCGTCCCGTTCAACAATCGAAAGGTTACCGCTTATGTCTTGGAGGAGATCCCTGGCCCTGATCTGTCAGATCAAAACCTGAAGGAAATAGTCGACATTTTGGACGCGGAACCCCTTTTCCTGCGACAGACGGTCCCTTTTTTTGAATGGATAGCCGATTATTATATCCACCCAATCGGAATGGTGATCCGATCCGCCCTGCCGGAAGCCTATTTCAGGACAGCACACCTGACGAAAAAAGGATTGGCGGTCCTTGACAGCCGTCTTTTCGCTTCCGAGGAATCAGAACTTCTTTCCTGGATAAAGGACCATCCTGACAAGAGGCTTCCCTGGCCCCTTAAGAAGCTCTACCCGCTTCAAAAAAAGGGGTGGTTATCGATCGAAAGTCGGGCGAAAAAAGAAGTGATCACAGATTCTTATGAATTGAAATTTATCAGGCCGAAAAAGGACGTTGACCTTGAGACCGCACTTGCAAAGAGGGCAAAATCATCAAAGGTAAAAAACGAGGTTGAATTCCTGAGTGAAATTTTTGAGACCGGGACCGTCCTCTTGAGTGAGATGAAAGCCAAATTCAACAACGGGCCTTATCTTGTGAATAAATGGGTGACCAAAGGTGTGCTTGAACATCAAACCGTGTCGGTCCATAAAAGTCCGGGAATTGCGAACATCCTTCCACCTCCTTCCCCCCACACCCTGAATAGCCATCAGGTCAAGGCCTTAGATCTGATCAAAACGTATATGGATAAAGGCACGTTTTCTTGTTGCCTGCTCTATGGGGTAACCGGCAGCGGCAAGACAGAGGTATATTACCAGGCAGTGGTACATGCCATAAAATCAGGCCGCCAGGCCATATTAATGGCGCCCGAGATATCCCTGGCCGGATACCTGGAAGGTGTCTTCCGATCCCGCCTCGGGGATCGTATTGCGGTTTATCACAGCGGGCTCAGCAATAAAGAGAGATATCGCCAATGGATGAGGATGGTCAAAGGGGAGGTGGACCTGGTTATCGGGGCCCGTTCAGCCCTGTTTGCCCCCCTCCCTGCACCGGGATTGATCATTGTGGACGAAGAACATGATTCGGCGTATGTCCAGGAGGAAAGACGGGGCGGGCCGCACTACCAGGCCAGAGACGCGGCCGTTGTAAGGGCAAAGATGGAAAAGGCCCTGGTGGTCCTCGGCTCCGGCACCCCATCTGTTCAATCGTTTCAGAACAGTATAACGGGGAAATACCACCTGATCCTGATGCCGGATCGGGTAGAAAGACGACCCCTGCCGGATGTGGAAATCGTAGACATGAAGGGGGTGAGAAACGCCTGGGGAAAAATGGAGATGATCAGCCCAAGACTCAGAAAGGCCCTGAATGAAAACCTGACGGCAGGGAACCAGGCCATCCTCTTCCTGAACCGCAGAGGCTTTCACCGCCTTTATCTGTGCCCGAGATGTGGACAGGCGATATCGTGCCCCAATTGCGATGTGGCGCTGACATTTCATCTTAATGAAGACCGTCTGATCTGCCACTACTGTGGTTTCAACTCCGAGACAAAGGTTAGGTGCCCCTCCTGCAGCAGCACCAAATTGAAGGCATACGGATTCGGGACCGAAAAACTGGAGCACGAACTCAACGCGCTTTTCCCGCACGCCCGGATATCAAGGATGGATGCGGACTCTACCCGCAGAAAAGGAGAGGCGTTTCAAATTTTAAAGAGGTTTGGGAGGCATGAAACAGATATCCTCGTAGGAACCCAGATGGTCACGAAAGGTTATGACTTCCCGCTTGTCACATTAGTGGGTGTCATCTCCGCTGATCTTTCCTTAGGCTTTCCAGACTTCAGGGCAGGAGAAAGGACCTTTCAATTGCTCTCTCAGGTTGCCGGGAGGGCAGGTAGAGGAAATCAAAGGGGCAATGTAATCATCCAGACTTTCAATCCTGATCATTACGTTGTCCGGGCTGCCATGGCGCACGACTTTCAATCGTTTTTTGATAGAGAAAGAGAACTTAGAAAAGCGTTAGACTACCCCCCTTTTTCAAATCTGGCCTGCCTGAGGCTTCAGGGAAATAACAAAAAAAAGACCGAGGAAGCGGTCTACCAGTTGAGTTCAGATTTGAAATCAATCCTCAACAGATGGCCCAGGAGGGGAAAAGAGATCCGGGTATTGGGACCGATTGAGGCGCCGATGGCACGTCTGAAGGGAAAACAGAGGTGGCAATTCCTGATCAAGAGCAGGAGCGTTGCACTTATGAGGCATCTTCTGGTGGACTTGGAGCGATCTTCCCTGAAGATGCTCAGAGCGAATGGCGTTCATCTCATCTCGGATGTGGACCCTTATGATATGCTTTGACACGCAATTTTCCGTAACCTTTTGACTTTTTTATCTCTATATATTAATTGTTGGCCGCTACCATTGCAAAACTCAGGAGGATTCTACATGCATTTCAAAGGTATATTAAAAGGGTGGATATTAATTTTTTTCTGTTTTTTCATAGTGACCGCAGGGTGCCAGAAAGAGGTTCAGGCAATGCCTACTGCGCCGGATTTCACCCTTTCAGATATGTCCGGTCAAAGCGTATCCTTAGAGCAATATAAGGGCAAAGTAGTGCTCCTGGACTTCTGGGCCACATGGTGCCCGCCATGCAGGATGACGATTCCGGTCTTGATCAAGCTTCAAGACCAGTACAGAGACAACGGGCTGGTCATCTTAGGGGTTTCCATAGATGATCCCAAACAGATTACAGATAAGGATATGCAGCACTTTATAAGAATGACAAAGATTAATTATCCGGTCTTCCGCTTCAATCAAAAGATACTGGAGGATTATTTTTCGGGCCAGGCCCTGTCCGTCCCTACCATGTTCATCATAGACCGCAACGGAAAGATCAGAGACAAGATTGTAGGCTTTCAACCTGACGCCCTCAAAAAAGCCCTGGCCGCTGCCATAAAATGATCATAGACTTCCATACCCACATATTTCCCCCCGACTTCAGAGACCGGAGGCTCAGGCCTACTTCTCATGAACCTGCGTTTGAATCCCTCTACGGGTCTCCCAAGGCGAAACTTGCGGGTGTCGAGGAGTTGATCAGGAACATGGATGAAGACAACGTCCAACGCTCGGTGGTTTTCGGCTTCCCCTGGGAAAATGATGAACATTATAAAAGGCACAATGATTACATTATCGAGTCGGTCCATCAATACCCTGAGCGATTGACAGGCTTTTGCGCCTTTTCTCCGCTCGCACCAGCGGGGGCCAGGGAAGTGGAACGGTGCCTGGATCATGGGCTTTCAGGTGTTGGGGAGTTGGCTGTTTATGGATCGGGGCTTACATCCGAGGTGGTTAAGGCCCTGGGAGATGTCATGGCCCTCTGCTCTCAGGCGCATATCCCGTTCCTGCTTCACACCAACGAGCCTGTGGGTCACACCTATCCGGGAAAGACGCCCAACACCCTCAGACAGATCTATGATTTTGTCAGGACATATCCCTCAAACCGGATCGTACTGGCCCATTGGGGAGGGGGGCTTCTGTTTTACGGCCTGCTGAAAAGGGAGGTCAGGGAGGCGTTTCAAAACGTCTGGTTTGATACGGCGGCCTCGCCCTTCCTTTACACCCCTGATATCTACAGGCTGAGCGGGGAGATCGTCGGTTTCGAAAAGATCCTTTTTGGAAGTGATTATCCTCTCATCAGGCCCCAGCGTTATTTCAGCGAAATGACAACCGCGGGAATAACACCCGCACAAATGGCGCAGATCAAGGGAATCAACGCGGCACGGTTCTTGGGGCTCGCGTAAAATCCCTTAGGCCCTTATCCCCCGATTGCGGACATCTTCCCGGAAAGCGAGCCGGAATGTCCTGAGACCAACCGGTGGGAACGGGGTTTATTTTCGACAGCTTTCAGGAAGATCTGCGCCAGGTCACTGTCGGAAGCTCCTGCCCGCATCGGGTTCTTCAGATCTATCTCTTGATCGGAAAGAAGACAGGGTCTCAGGTGTCCGCTTGCCGTGAGCCTGAGGCGATTGCAGACCTGGCAGAAATGATGGGTCAGAGGACTGATGAATCCGATCTCCCCGGACGCCCCTTCAAACCTGAAACGGACCGTCGGGCCGTCAGTTTCCTGTCCTGAAACCTGGTTCAGATCCCCCACGATTCTGAGTCGCTCTTTAACAACGGAGTTTGGCACATGCCGCAATCGCACATCTGAATCGTCAAATCCGCTCGGCATATATTCAATAAACCTGATATGATATGGGTGGTCCAGAGACAACCTGGCAAAATCAGCGACTTCATCATCATTTATCCCCTGCATCACCACCATATTGATCTTTATGGGATCAAAACCCTGTTTCCTCGCCAACCGTATCCCCTCGCGGACCTGCTCAAAACCATCGTAGCCGGTTATTTTCCTGTATCTCTCCCGGCGCAGGGTATCCAGGCTGACGTTGATCCGCCGGATGCCTGCGGATCTGATTTTTCCCAGGTTCTCTGTCAAATAAATCCCATTGGTGGTCAAGGAGATATCTTTGAGCCCCGGGATCGATGTCAATCGGGGCAAAAGTCGATGGAAGCTCTTTCGCACAAGAGGTTCACCGCCTGTCAGCCGTATCTTTTCTACCCCTAATTTCACAGCAATGGACGCTAAGCGGAGGATCTCTTCATAGGTAAGGATGTCTTCATGCCTCAGCTTCGGGAGGCCATCACGCGGTGTACAATAGAGGCATCGGAGGTTGCAGCGGTCTGTAATGGATATGCGGAGGTAGTTGAGATGCCGGTTATATTTATCAATCAGGGATAGTGGTCCGGTTTCCATTGAAATAACTCTTTGTTTCAGGTATATTTTCAAAGTCTTGCAAAGGTGTCTTTTTCCATATACAAATCAGGGCTGAGAGTCAATGATAATTCGCCAGGTTTTTGAAGAGATCTTGCAATTCGGTGCGAGACCTGGCGTGACAAAATAAACATTCAAGGGGGACAGATGGCATGGTACAAACCATAAACCTGAAAAAAACGGACGGGACCGCCCTTATTACCTTTAACCGACCTGAGGCCTACAATGCATTTGATTTGGATATGGTACAGGCGGCGGCCGAAACCCTGATCGCATTGGCCCTTGACCCGGGTGTGACAGGCGTCGTGATTTCAGGAGAGGGGAAGGCCTTTTGTGCGGGCGGCGATCTAAGATGGGTGAGTGGAGGCGGAAAAAATTACGGGGCCATGTTTCATGAATTGGCCGCCCGGTATCATCAGGCCATCCTGGAAATCCGGCGTATGCCCAAGCCGGTTGTGGCAGCCATCAACGGTCTGGCTGCCGGAGGAGGATTTTCCATAGCCCTTGCCTGCGATTTTAGAATCATGGAGGCCTCGGCCATACTCAGGCAGGCATATACATCAAATGGCCTGAGTATTGACGGCGGGGGAACCTACACCCTGCCGAGACTCATCGGAATGGCAAAGGCCCTGGAGATTGCCGCATTTGACACGCCCATAAACGCAGAAAAAGCCTTATCCTGGGGATTGGTGACAGAGGTAGTGGATGACGGAGACGGGGTAAAGAGGGCGGTTGAACTGGTTCAGGAGATACAAAATAGATCCCTCAGCTCCTTTGCGGCTTCAAAGAAACTGATGACCGATTCCTTCCATACCCCTTTTGAAACCCAGTTGGAAAATGAGCGAAACCTCTTATCCTGGGCCGCGGACCAACCCGACGGTAGAGAAGGGATAAGGGCCTTTTTGGAAAAGAGGAAACCGGCTTTTGGTAATCTTTAACGCACTGCTCAATAAACCCTGAAGGACTTATGTACACCGCATATTTTGGCCTCACTGAAAATCCCTTTTCCCTCACGCCGGATCCCCGCTTCCTCTTCATGAGCCAGCGTCACCGTGAGGCGTTGGCCCATCTGCTGTTTGGAATAGGTGAGCGGGGCGGCTTTGTCCTTTTAACCGGCGAGGTGGGGACCGGCAAGACCACTCTGTGCAGGAGCCTGTTAGAGCAGATCCCGCAGGGGGTGGAGGCAGCCCTGGTTCTGAACCCGAAACAGACTGCCATAGAATTAGTGGCCTCCCTCTGCGACGAGCTGAAGGTTTCATATCCGCCCGGCACAAACAGCCTCAAGGTCCTCATCGACCGCCTTAACCTTCATCTCTTGGAGATTCATGCCAAAGGCCGTCGAACCGTGTTGATTATTGACGAGGCCCAGAATCTGAGCACCGATGTGTTAGAGCAGGTTCGTTTGTTGACCAACCTTGAAACCTCAACCCGGAAGCTCCTGCAGATCCTCCTCATTGGTCAACCCGAGCTACAGACCATGATGGCGCGGCCGGAGTTGCGTCAGTTAGGGCAGCGGATAACGGCCCGCTACCACCTAGCCCCTCTGATGCTAAATGAAACGGCCGCTTATATCCAGCATCGTCTGGAGGTTGCCGGGTGTAAAAGGCGGCTGTTTACCAGGGGAACGCTCCGTCTGGCGCATAGGCTGTCTGGAGGCGTCCCCCGCCTTATCAACACCATTTGCGATCGGGCCCTCCTCGGTGCCTATGCCAAGCAACGCGAAAGCGTCGGCAGCCGATTGCTGCGCAAGGCCGCATCGGAAGTAATGGGTCCGGGACCTCTCTCGCGGACCCGCAGACTATTTGGATGGGCGATAGCGCTGGCGGTATGTCTGCTTTTATGGGCAGGATGGCAATTCCTTCTTGCACCGATGGTTCCTGAACAAGTGCTCGTCACGGAAGGGAAGCTGGCCAAGTCTGCCCCCCCAGCCACTCCGGCAGGCGGAAACCTGAAACTGCACACACCGGAGGTGAATACGAGGCAACGGGCCGCGCTCCCGGAGAAGCTGGAAGGAAGCATGGTCCCTGAACGCCCGCGCGAGGTGGGCGGGGAGGGATCAAGATCGCAAATCAGCCAAGAAGTGAGCGAAAAAGGCGCGGATACAGGTAGAGCGTCTATTATGCTGGGTGAATTCTTAAAGACGGGCAAGGGAAAGACCGACATCGATACTGCATTTGAAACCCTGTTCGATCGGTGGCAGGCAAGATACCCGGTTTTGCCCGGAATGACAGCCTGCGAACGGGCAGCCAAGGCAGGCCTGCGCTGTTTCAGTGGGAAGGGCAACTGGACAACCCTGCGTCATTTGAACCGCCCTGCGATCCTGGAGCTAATAGACGCTCATCAAGGCCGGCATTTTGTGCCGGCTGTGCAAATGGAAGACCGGAACATTACGTTGGATTTCGGTAACCGACAGGCCACCTTGGATCGGGCCGAAATTGAACCTTTCTGGTTCGGCGATTTCACCCTTCTCTGGAAACCCCCGCCTTTCAGGTCCTTTATCCTCAAAAAGGGCGATACCGGGCCTGAGGTGCTCTGGCTGAAGGCCAGATTGGACCATGCGGAGGGCGTTCATTCCAGCGATGGCGGGGAGGCCAGAACCAAGGCCCCGTCATCTGGTCCATTGTTTGATGAAAAGCTAAGAATGCGCGTAATGGAATTTCAACGCACTCATTTCATAAAGGCGGATGGTATTGTGGGTGAGCAAACATTGATCCAGTTGAATAAGGCAACGGCAAACTCCTCCATCCCGTTGCTGTACAGCCAGCCCCAAAACGGAGAGAGGCATGTCATTTATCCTTGACGCACTGAAACGGGCCGAACGTGAGCGGCGGCTCGAACGGGCTCCAGATTTAAGCGCCGTATATGAGGAGAATAACCTCCCCCGGCGCACCATCCAGCCCTGGCTCTGGTTAAGCGGGTCCTTTTTGGTGGGTGCCATGGTGGTTGGGTTGGTATTGTGGCCAGAAGGACCGGACCCCGCCCAGGAACCTAAACCGATTGGGCCTGCCCGAATCGCGACAGAAGTGGCCATGGCCCCACCAAAAGAAGAACCCAAACCGGCTGCTGTGGCACCGGATACCAAGCCTGCTCCCACATCAGGGGAAACTTCTACCACTCTGCCCCCTCCAGTTGCGGCAGTTGAAAAAGTGGAATCGGTTCAATCCTCTCCACCATTGCCCCAGGTCCCTGAAGAGACTCCGATAAAACCTGCAACACCCGACCCGCCCAAGGCGGCCGAAAAAATGCCCGAAGCACCGGTGAACATTAAGGGACCCGATGAAGCCCCCGTGGCTCCACCCAAAGAACCCATTAA
The DNA here is from genome assembly GCA_014382905.1 of Desulfobacterales bacterium. Classification (GTDB taxonomy): domain Bacteria; phylum Desulfobacterota; class DSM-4660; order Desulfatiglandales; family Desulfatiglandaceae; genus JACNIU01. Next base: position 23,532 of record JACNIU010000486.1, on the reverse strand, counting down.
AAGCGTGAGTGGAAGAGCGCCCATTCCCTTGGTCAGCGAACTTCCATACGAAGTCAGGGAGAAATTAGGAAGACTGCAGATTAATGTCCACGCATACTCCAAAGACCCGGCTGAATGCCTGGTATTCATCAACATGCGTAATTACAAGGTAGGGGACCGGATTGGGGAAGGCGGTCCTGTCTTAAAAGAGATCACACCAGGTGGGGTAATTATCGACTATGGTGAGGGCCAGGCACTCCTTCAAGTCTGGAGGTGATGAGACCCGGGCTCACGTCCTGTCATAATGGCTGAACTGCATGGTGAAGGTGCCCCTTCCCTGGGTAACAGACCGTAACGATGTGGAATATCCGAACATCTTGGCTAAGGGAACATTCACTGTAAAGGCCTGGATCGTTCCATTGTTGACAATCTGCTCGATCTTACCCTGCCTGGCATTCAGATCACCAATGACCTCACCTGTAAATTCCTCGGGCGCCAGGACCTCGGTTTTCATGATCGGTTCCAGGAAAACAGGCTCGCCCTTTTGAAATGCCTTCCTGAAGGCCATGTTGGCAGCGGCCTTGAAGGCCATTACGTCAGAGAGCGGCTCCTTTATCTGAACACCCAAAAGGGTGGTTCGCACATCGGATACCGGATACCCCATTAAGGTTCCACCCGCCTCGGCCTCGGTAATCCCGTGGCTGATCGCATTCAAAAATTCCTCGGTGAGCCCTGGATCTGCGCACCGGTTGACAAAGAGATTTCCGGAACTCCTTGGCAACGGAGAAATCTTGATCCGCACGCCTGCAAAATGTTCCTGTCCGGCCAATTCCCTCTTGAAGACATCCTCCTGCTCCACAGGTACGGTTACTGTTTCCCTGTATACGACCTGCGGTTTTCCCTGGTTCACGGGTACCAGGAACTCCCTCTTAAGCCTTCCGACGATGATCTCCAAGTGTAGTTCCCCCATCCCGGAGATAAGGGTCTGACCCGTTTCCTCGTCGATCCTGAACCTAAATGTGGGATCTTCATCTGACAGCTTTCCCAAGGCATCCAGAAGCCTGTCATGGTCCTGTACGCTCTTGGGCTCCACAGCCACACTTATCACCGGATCATTAAATTGAATCGGTTCCAGCAGGATCGGATGCTGTTCGTCGCAGAGGGTGTCGCCGGTGGTCGTGAGCTTGAGCCCCATTGCAGCTACAATATCGCCCGCAGAGGCCTGGTCGATACGCTCCCGCTTGTTGGAATGCATCTTTAACAATCGTGCGGGCCTTTCGTTGATGCTCCTGCCGGGATTATAGGTCGGATTTCCGGCCTTTATGTTCCCGGAATAAATCCGCAGATAGGTCATCTTTCTTCCCTGGTCCATCATTACCTTGAAGGCAAGGGCCGAAAAGGGCCCCTTGGTCTTTGCCGCCCGTGATTCAGTCTCCCCTGTCAGTGGGTTCTTTCCGGTAATAGACGGAACATCAAGAGGCGATGGCAGGTAGTCGACTATACCGTCCAGAAGGGGTTGGATCCCTTTGTTTCTCAATGCAGCTCCGCAGAAAACAGGAACCAGATCCATCTTGATGGTGGCCTCACGTATGGCCGTTTTCAGCTCCGTGAGCTGAATCTCCTCATCCGACAGATACTTCTCCATTAAAAGATCGTTTTTGTCGGCCAGGGTTTCAAACAGGATCTCTCTGTAGCGGGCCACATCTTTGGCAAATTCCTCCGGGACCGGCACCTCTCTGAATTCTGCGCCCAACATTTCATCCTCCCACTGGATCGCCTTCATTTTGATAAGGTCAATAACCCCTTTGAAATTGTCTTCCACTCCCCAGGGTAACTGAAGAACAAGGGGTACGGCGCCAAGTCGTTCTTTGATCATCCGGACGGCCCGGAAAAAATCTGCCCCGATCCGGTCCAGTTTGTTTATGAAAACGATCTTCGGGACCTTATACCTGTCGGCCTGGTGCCACACCGTCTCAGATTGTGGCTCGACGCCTCCCACAGCGCAGAAGACACCTATGGCGCCGTCCAAGACCCGGAGGGAACGCTCAACCTCAATGGTGAAGTCAACATGGCCGGGGGTATCGATGATGTTGACCGTGTGCCCCTGCCATTCGCAAGAGGTGACTGCAGAGGTAATGGTAATACCCCTTTCCTTTTCTTCCACCATCCAGTCCATCGTGGCTTCGCCATTATGAACCTCACCCATCTTATGAACACGACCCGAGTAAAAGAGGACACGCTCTGTCACTGTGGTCTTGCCCGCGTCAATGTGTGCGATAATTCCTATATTTCGCGTCTTAGTGAGTTTTTGATCTTTTTGCATAAGAGATTGCTTATATCACTTTAGATTCTTGAAACAATCGTTCGTTTGTTGCCCGGGACCATGAGGGTCTCTTTCCCAAAGGACGTAAATACGTGGATCGTTTCATAAGAACGGCAGCGAGGCCTTGAAATTCGTCACTGGACAGCCCCAGAAAAAGGTATTCATTTAAACGGACATCGTCTCTGCCTGCCCGGAATCTGTATTGAACGTCAAGGGGGCGTTCTATACGCTCTGGACTACTTTTGTTACGTCCTTTGGGAAAGAGACCCTCATGGTCCAACGCTTTGTTTCAAACGGCTAAAGTGTTACCTTTTTTTTATTTATCGTCGTTAAGTAGAACGGCTCGATTCATCCAGAGCGATTTAACCTTGAGGAAATTCGTTGCCATCCGCCATTCCCGCTAAAGACGTGTGCTTCGACCACTATCGAGTAACCAGAATCCAGCACCCAGTAACCAGTACCTTGACATGAGCCGAAAATCTAAGGTATCTTGTTTCACGTGTCAAGATATAAGATCTGCAATGCCGGAGAATATGATTTGGAACGTACATCGCATACCACAAGAAGCGAGGATCCTGGACATTTCATTCCCCGTACTTCATCCGGTCAAAGGCTGATGGAGATGTTCCATCTTCTCTCGGCCCATTTCGGTCCGCAGGATTGGTGGCCGGCCGAGACCGAATTGGAGGTGATCATCGGGGCCGTTCTTACCCAGAACACAAACTGGACGAATGTGGAAAAAGCCATCTCCAATCTCAAGGATAAAGGACTGGTCTCCTTAGATCGTCTTGTTTCTCTACCAACAGGAGATTTGGCCAAGGAAATCCGGCCGGCAGGCTACTACAACATCAAGGCAAAACGACTAAAAAATCTGATCCATTTTATTGCTGATCGATACGATGGAGACCTCGCAGGTTTTCTTAACGAGGAGACTGAGAGGCTCAGGGAAGGGCTTCTTTCCGTTAATGGCGTGGGGCCTGAAACCGCGGACAGCATCATTCTTTATGCTGCCAACAGGCCTCTCTTTGTGGTTGACACCTATACACACCGGATCCTGAACCGGCACGGCATGGCCGGAGAGGAGACGAGCTATCATGAACTGCAGGAGATCTTTATGGATCATCTCCCCGAAGATGCCCCTTTTTTCAACGAGTTTCACGCATTGCTCGTACAGACCGGAAAGAACTACTGCCGCAAGGCTCCCCTCTGCTCAGATTGTCCGCTGAGCCGATGGGAGTCGCAAGACAATATTAATCATTTGAAAGGATAAGCAAAAGGGCTTCTTGATCTTAAATCCAGACCTTGCTGATAGCCTCGTTATTGGCTGGGAGGAGGATTGCAGAGGACCTCTCTCTTGATGTAGATATCCCGTCTCGGGTAGGGGATCTCAATCTTTTCCTCATCAAAGACCTCTTTCACGCGGTCCGTAATATATGAAATGGTATCCATCCGTTTACGGGGGTCACGAATCCACACCCTTGCCTGCAGGTCCACGGATGAATCCCCGAAGCTCTTGACCACTACTTTCGGCGCAGGGTCTTTCATAACCCAATCCAGTTCGAGACTGACCCTGATAATACTCTCCTTTGCCTTCTTGAGATCTGATTCATAAGAGATCCCGATCGGGATCCTTACCCTGATTTCATCGGAAATGGCCGTGTAATTGACGATATCACGATTCATAAGGATATTGTTGGGAATGATGATGATGATGTTGTCGGTAGTTCTGATCTTCGTGGCCCTGAGGCCGATGGAGACCACATCACCCCAGGTGGAAGAATTCTTTGGGGCGGACCAGACCTCAATACGGTCCCCCACCTTCAGAGGCCGGTCGATTATCAGAAGTATCCCGGAAATAAGGTTGGAAAGCGTGTCCTTGGCTGCAAATCCTATGGCAATGCCTGCCACACCTGCCCCGGCGACAAAGGGCATGACATTCAGACCGAGCCTGTCCATGGCCATAATGCCGCCTGCCACGTATATGGCAATCCCTGCAAATTTCTTTGTCAGGTCGATGATGACATCATCCATGTGGGTATCTGTTCTTGTGGTGAGGTTTCGTTCCAAATATGGAATGAGGCTGTTGACGATACTGCAGGCGATGGAGGATAGAAGCATGATCATGAATGCCCCGAATATCCTGTTTATGAGCTGCGAATCAACCAGATTAATGAAGGCGGTTCCCACCAGCAGAAAGACGCCGTAATGCCCGGCACGCCTTATGAGCACAAAGAAACGTTCATTTTTCTGGAAAAACGGGCGATCTTGAAACCGCTTCTCGACCTTGTTCGTGACCACATTTATGACCCACCAGGCGATGGCCCCGGCAACAAATATGCCCAGGACATGAACAGCAGCACTCAGGAATCGTTCCGGGCTGGCAGCGATCTGGTTGTAGTATTCCTTAAAAGGAATTTCCATTTTCATTCTCCAATCTGTTTATAATGTACTCCCACCGGAGAAAGTCACCCCTGGAGTTCTTCAGTTACCTTTCTACGAGCAGGTAGCGATCCGGTTTCAGGCGTGCGAAAATCGTTGCCCCGGGACAAGGCGCAACCAACTTCTTGTCAAACGCACTTCCTAACACTTGAAACAGCTCCAGACAGCAGGAGCAGAGATGGGCGCTTCTGTCAATCGAATACGGGATGATCCCGCCGTCCTCCTCGATGAAGAACCGGGGTTTGATGAAGTTTCCATGATTGGCCGTATGGGAGAGGTACAGAAGATCATAATCCCGGATCCCTGAACCCAGCCTCCTGGCCCACCTCAGGTAGATCCTTTTCTCTGCTTCCTTAACCTGCCCCCATTCTTCAGGGATCCGCTCCCTGATCCCGGGGTCTTCGAAAAGGGCTTTTTTTTCTTCTAAGGAGGCGAATCTGGATGGCACAAAGTCTGATTCTGAAAGTGTGGCGGACTTACGGCCCTCATAGTCTTTTAATTCAAATGAACTGACGACCAGATAGAGACCGTTTCTTTCCGAGGTCCTGTACCAGCTCCCCTGCCGGCCGCAGGTATCGTTCCACACAGCAGGGGCAACGCTTGAGATCCTGTTGATCCTATCCAAGGGGGTGCAGACGACGCCTTTGGCCGTCCCCACTTTGACTCCGCTTGCGGCAAGCTCATCTCTCAATCGAGTCTCTTCATCGTGCGTCAGCCAGTAGACATGTTTTCGGTATGGACCTTTTCGTTTCAAAAAAATTTCCTCGGTTGGGCGATGAGAGCAGTAGACCCGTGAGCCGTTACGAAATCCCTGAACAGGGTTATAAAACCATCCATTTGTGCGCCACCAGTAACTGCACTTCTCAGACCTGCATCAGATACCCCACGATTTTTTTGTCCTTTTGCGCTTTTCGAGTAAACCAATGATGGGCTACAGCCTGAGCAAATGCCTCCGCCATCATCACCCATGAATGCCTAAGCTCTTCCATATTCTCTCCAAAGGGCTTTACCGGATCTTGAGTGATGGCCCCAACATGTCCGTTCTCATCGTAGTATGCCTCATGTATAGCATAGGTGTAATCTACTCTTTCTTTCCTATTTATAGGATCAATGTATGTATTCTTTTTCCGTACAACTCGATAGTTCCACATGATTCACCTTGTCCGACAGATCCCTTTATCAGCAAGGGGCTGAGGCATTTATGTGATGCCTGGCGGTTTGATAGAAGCTGTTGTTAGCGCTTTTTCAATTACATACATCGCAATCATTCTGCATCCAGATCATTCTCTTGGCCTATAATCAGCAAAACCTGATCATGAAGAATTGGTATTTTATTCTGAACGACATCCCAAACGATGTCATAGTCTACGCCGAAGTAGTCGTGAATTAAACGATCCCTCATTCCAGCTATGGCCCTCCAATTCACATCAGGATACCGATTCTTCAACTCAGAAGACACTTTCTTTGATGCTTCGCCGATGATCTCGATACTCCTTACAAAAGCACGCTTGATTGTTGCATCTCGAAAGAATTGCTCTTTGTTCATACCTTTTCTTTCAGATATAAGGTATTCGGTCTCATCAAGAATATGACGCAGATATTCAAGCGGGGAGAGTGGCATATTCAACCTCCTTTAGAATGTGGGGGCCAAGATAGGGACTTAGCGATTCCAAAGTGACAAGTTCAATTCGGTGGCGCAAAAGGTCCTCCAGAAAGAAGGATAGCTCCATAAAAGAATCAAATGTCTTTCGATTGGGTTGGAATTCCACCAATAGATCAATATCACTATCTTTACGTTGCTCTCCGCGAACAAAAGAACCGAATAGCCCGATTCTTCTTACACCCAGTGCTATAAGATCAGATCGATTTTGATGGAGTATAGAAAAAATTTCCTGCTTTGTATCAATTGTAGTTTGCATTTCACTCCTTCAATACATGCAGATGCGCTAACCCACAAACCGGCGCTGTCCCTCATACCACTCAAAGGCAATATCAAGGTCGTCTTTGGCTCTGCCGGTATAACGCAATCTCATTCATGCCTTACCCTTCTCACTTTGTTTTTCCCCTCATAGCATGCTTTGTGTAATTTGTAGGATGTCCCCCAGCCCAGCTCACTCAACGTAAATGGCCGATTAAGCCCCTTCAACAGTGGACAAATAATTCTCTAACGCATCAGTAACGATTTTATTTAGATTCATACCTTTAGATTTAGCAACCAGAGCGGCTCTTCGATGCAAATCAGTTCCTGTACGAACATTAAAACTGCCCTTGAACGGCATTTCCGGCTCTTTACCCTCCTCTTCACATAGCTCTATATAGTCATCAACGGCCTCTTCAAATGCCGTGCGTAAACTTCTGACATCCGTGCCTTCATAGCTGACGAGGCTTCGGATAAATTCAATCTTTCCATGAAATACCTGATCTTCATCACTATAATGTAGCGAACCATGGTATCCTTTATATGCCATCATATCTTTCATATCATCCCCTCTCTTCTAAGGAGTTCCAGGATATCATTAATTGGTAACGTTCAAAAGTGTTTACATCCTTTAAAAATTGAAATAGGGGTCTGCTGTGACTGTTAGTTGCCATCTTCCTCTATCTCTTTAACGCCGCTCTTAAGTTTAGGCTTGTCGGATATTCTCATTTCATACTTTCAATGATCTGCTCATATGTCGTTTCAGAGCGAAACAGTCAACAGCAGACCCCTGTCACATGTCTGCATACATTTCCTGTTAAAGGACAGATGGATGCTGTTCCAGTTAAATTCATAAAGAGCGTCCCCCTTTATAATGAATTGCGCAGGCAAAGTAACACATTTCGTTACTTTAATCGAGCGATACCTTCGACCCGCATCCGTCGTCATCCGTTCCAGAGCCTCGCCCGCCACCTCCAGCAGGGAGGAGCTGAAAAACCCGGCAAATCCGGTCGTACCGGCGGGCGCCCTGCAAGTGTGTTGCCAGGAAATCCTTCAAAGGACTGCGGCGGGAGAAGTGGCGATAGATCATAGGGTAATGTGTCGCGTCGGGCTGACTTTTGGCGGCTCCTCTTGCTCAATATTAGACGGCAGCCGCCATGTGAATATTCTCAAGGGTGACATCGGGCAAGCGGCCTTGCCCTAAGACCTCAGTGGCGTCGAGTATTTCGATTCCTACAAGCTTTTCGTCCGGCCCGATGTTCAGTGCAATTTCCTCATTCAGTCTCACGGTACGGCATTCATGTTTGCCTTCAATCAGCCTGATGTAAAGGGCGTCGATTTCTGAATCATAACTGATTTTCATCGATCTCTCCTTATCGTTATCCTCATCGATTTAAGTTGATGGCCCGGAATGGGCTTCTTCCAGATTCTCCAGTTCGGAGGCGAGAGGAAACACGCGGTAACGGTTTAAACTGAGGAGGAATTCTACGCGGGGGAGGAAAGGGGGACGCTCTTTCAAAATATAATATCTCGGTTAATCGGTATAAAAAGTGCTTTCTTGCCTATAAGCTCTACCTCCGATACGGTAGTGTAACCTTTCATAATACCGTTCTTCAGTGACAATATGCCATGCTTGTCTGCATACATTTCCTGTTAAAGGACAGATAGCTGCTGTTCCAGTTAAATTCATAAAGAGCGTCCCCCTTTACACTCCCCTTTACACTTTATGCATGTATACCGTAAGTATGCACTTGATGTGCATGCCCTTTGGCCTCCATTTCGGATCTGAAAAGCTGGATTTCGCTCATACATGACCTCGGTTTTCAAAGGATTGCCTTCCAGACTTTATCGAGCAGCTTCATAACGAGCGGCAGTTGCGTGGGACTGCTCGATATTCTTCTCTGGGTGCGGGATATTTCAACCTGCGGAGACATAACGCCTTCCCCGTTTACTGCCCTCCGGTTTAAGAAACCCCACCACAATTAACCGTTTGGCTATACGATTGGCACTAAACTGGGATACCCCCAGCACCCTGCGGATGTCTTCATTTTTTATGAATCCTTTTTCCTTCAGCACCGGTTCCAGTGCGGCATATTCCTTGGGTTTCTCCGCGGTCGCTCCGGAAGCGACAGGGAAAAGCTCATAAATCCGACCGCCTTTTCTGGGCAATTTCACGAGACCTTTGCGGATCAGATCCTTGATATCCCGCGACGCTTGGTAAATATCCACGCCAACCAGCTTCTGATATTCCCTGCTGGTGAAGACGTTTTTATGACCCTTTGCGTAAACCAGAATGCGCTTCTGGTTGCCGTTCAGTTCCTGAGGTGCGAATTGCGCCAGCCAGCGGAGCGTCTCCGGTTGGTAGGCCACGGTATTCCGCAGGGTCACGGTGAAGATGGCCTCCGCCTCCATCCGGATTCCGGGTGGATAGAGCCCCTCACGTTCCATCGTCTCGAAGATGCGGGGAATGCCCTCGCCCTGTTCGCGCATATAGCCGAAATCGCTCAGCACCCGCACGATTCTCGGGTTCCGTGAGGCATGGATGCGCTCCCGCCTGAGCAGCCTCTCCAGCGTCACCGGCTCCACCAGTTCTCCGGGGCTGCGGATCTCAAGGCGGTCGTCGAACATCCAGATCTCGATGCCCAGTCCCTCGTAGCGATAGTCCCGGTGGGCGACGGCGTTGACGATGGTCTCCTGCCATGCGAAGGTCGGGTACTCCAGCTTTTCCTCGAAGAAAAGATCGACAAGGCGCTGGCGTTCCCGCAGATGCGGCAGGATGGCCTCGTAGGCCTTCTCGATGAGAAGCACAAGCGGCCTCTCGATCCGTTCCCGTTTGATGATGTTGAGATGCGCGCCCACACGGCGCTCGGTCCCTTCGTACTTGACGAAATCGATGCCGCATCGCGGATGCCAGCGCCCCGGGTCCTTGCCGAAAAGAAGAAGCGCAGCGAGCGTGAGGACCGTCTTGCCGTTGCGGCCTTCAGCAAGGCGGTAATGGGTCAGGAGTTCTTCAGGCAAGATCTTCATCCCCTGCCGCTCGCCAAGCCTTTTGATGAGCGAAAGATCAAGGTCAGCAAGCGTCGCCTCGACGACGAAGTGCATTTCGGTTACACGGCGTCGCTTGCCTTCCTTCATAGCTTCGATATCGCCGGCAGGAAAAGGAACATTCTCGTCATCTATGCGGAGGAGATAGCGTCCGTCAGTAAGCTGGTGCGCTTCCATACTCCAGTCCACCTCGAAAATGACAATCAACTTTTCGTCGAGTCTGCCTTCCCGAACCCAGGCCTTCACTGCCGGTTTTATATGCGTTTTCGGGGCCATACGCAGAATTTTCAGCCGGTCTTCCGGGTAGTCCGCACCGGAAACGACGCCATCATCCTCGATGCCGAGGGCCAGCGTGCCGCCGTCTGCATTCGCCATCGCCGCCAACGTCTCGGCCACGTCCCGCGCCACATCACGCATTGGACGCCGCCTTACCCTGCCCTGCGAACGATCAAAACAGCTCTTCCGCTCGAAGAACTGCCCTTCCTGCTGGTGGAGAATCCAGTCAAAATCGGTCACAATGCATACCCCTCTACTCCCAGCCCTATGCGGCGCCCGCTGCAGTAACTTCAATCATCATGAAGCACCTCTCTTCAAATGAGGGCACTGTCTTCTATATTTTCAAGAGGATTTGCCCTCTACGATGGCAATTTCTTCTTCCGTCAGGCCGTAAAGCTCATAGACCATCCGGTCAATCTTAGCCTCCCACTTCGAGGTGTCTGCTTCAGGGTCTAGCTTTTTCGCGGAAAGGATTTGATCAACCAATCCCACAATACGGTTTTCCTGCCCTTCCAGAGGGGGCTTTTGGGATAAAGAACATGGAATGGGAAATGGTCTTAGGTATTCGGTTTTGAAACGCAGGAAGCCCCCTCGCAAAACCGTACCCGTAACATTCATGAAATACCAGAGCAAGCGCGAATTGAGGACTCCGAGAAAATATTTTGGGCTATTCCTAACGATATCCTTGAAAACAAAACTATATAGCGTGGTCGTGTGATAAAATTCTGCAGATTGATCCAAAGTCATCTGTGGCCCATCACAGATATCTGGTGTCATGATTTTGGATACCTCGAATTCGACAAGGTTTTTTGGGTAGACATATGCGTAGAATCTCTCACCTCTCATCTTCCCGTGTTCTCGATCGCTCATCTTCTCTTTGTTTTTCTTAAGGTATTCCCATCCGAGTGGAAAATTCTCGCGAATGAACTTTGGTGTCATCAATTTAGCGTGACCATTTTCGACTACGTAAGGGAAAACCACAACGTTTTTGGCGATCGGCTCCTGGTAACGATGAACGTTTTTCCCCAAAAGAAAGGGCTTCACGAGGCCTCTCTCAATCTCCACTTCTCTTTCCAGCATCTTCGAATGACAGAGAACGGTCTGCTCTCCCCATTTTAGAACATTGAGAACATAGACTCTGTCCAGGCTTGTTTGCAGCCCAACAAATATTTTTCGGGTGATGTCCCCTAAAGTGAGATTCTGTTGTCTGAGCTTTCTTAGCAGCTTCTCCCCTCCACCCGCATGGAAATTCCAATCATCGGTTGTCGGAACGGGAAGCTGGCAGTGCATGTACGAGTCATTTTCTTGCTTACTGCATATCAATGATAAAATGCGGTCAGGTTGTGAAAAATCCTTAATTTCAAATAGGTCAAACGAATCCTGTCGTAACCTCGAAAGGAAGAGAAGACATGTGTAGGTCGTTGATTCATCGAATACTTGTTCCGCGCCGAAACGCATTATCTGGGTCAACGCCCTTCGTTCGTTTAGGAGTGCCCGCAAGCCCTTCCCAAAACTCGCGCGGAAAAATTTATGGGGAACGATATATGCAAAATTCCCGTTTTGTTTGAGCAATCCAAATCCTCGTTCGATGAATAGCCCATATAGGTCGAAACTTCCACACGCAGCCTTGTATTTTTGTTTATATACAGGGACTAGATTGGGCTGCGTCTCCTGCAGCCCTTGGACGCGGAGATACGGAGGATTTCCGATTACAATATTAAACCCACCGTTGTTGTGAAACACCTCAGAGAAATGAAGCTCAAAGTCGAAATTTACCTCATAGCCCAAGCTACTTTTTGAAGATGCAAAACATTTTAGGATCTCCTGATCAATGTTGGCCTTCAACTTTCTCTTTTTTTCTTGGCGTGTCTCATCGAAAAGCTCCTGTTTCAGCCTTTCAATCTTCTGCAGCCTATTTGACTTAAACGGAAGACCAAGCAGACTGTTTCCCTGTACCACCTTGTAGTCGAGGTTCGGCAGCGGCTTAATCTGCTTGACGTCTTCCTCGTCCACCACCAGCGAAAGCCAGAGGCGAAGCCTGGCGATCTCCACCGCACCAGGGTCTATATCGACACCATAAAGACAGTTCTGTATTGCGTTGCGCTTGAAGTGATATGGAGTGCGTTCGTGCACGTCATTGAAGTACGGGGTAAGGGCAGAGCGTGAGCGCACAATCTCGGTCATCATGCCCACAAGGAAGGCGCCTGAACCAACGGCCGGGTCACAGGCTGTAATGTCGTGTAGCTTTTCGTCAATCAAACGAGCAGTCGTTTCGATGCTTTTTGGCAATTCAGCCTTGTAGCTTTTCGTACCGGACATCCTCGCCGCTTCATAATGTGAAGCCTGGTCGCCAAGCTGCACAAAGGCCACGATATCCTCGCGGGGGACCAGTTCGCGGCGGGTCATGGCCCTGAGCGCCATTTGTTCCGGCTCGGGTTCGCCAAACATTTTATCCTGCCTCGGCTTGACAGGAAGGACAGGTTCTTCGCCCGTATTCATTGCTGCATCGAGGTAGTTGATGAGGCTTTCCTGGCACATGTAGTGGACGATCTCACGAGGAGTATAGTACGCTCCAAGCCCTTTACGGCGGTTCTCCTCGATCAGGTTTTCAAAGACCTTGCCGAGCATTTCCGGGTCAATGGCGACTTCTTTCTCCAACGGCTCGGCCTCGTTGACGGTGAAGTTGTACCGGTCGAACACGTCGAGAACTCCGGTTCCGGTTATGCCCTCCTCCACGAAATCAGCGTTTGTGAAAAGCCGATTGGCCAAGGGAATGTCGATCCGGCGCCAGTCGTAGTCACCGAGTGGCTCAAACAGACCGCCGTTCAAGAAGGGAATGCGGCACTTGAAATGGTTGCACCACGCCTCGTGGCCGCGGTCGGTGGCCAGCGTGTCATAAAAGAGATGTTCGAGGATGTCGTTGAAGAAGTTGTCATATTTACCCCACTCCCCATTGGCCAAGCGTCGCAGAAAATCGCGCGGACCTGTGCCCCAGTCCTGTCCCTTGGCCACGCCGAGCCAGCCCTTTTTCTGCAGGAAGTAAAGGAAGACGATCTGACCCATCAGTTTCTTGGAGAAGTCCACGGCGTTGACGTTCTTCGACAGGAATTCGTCGCGAACGAACCGGTCCTTCTTGATGAGTTTTTCGAGCGCCTGATGAATGTTTTCGAAAAGCTCTACATAACGCTTGAAGAATTCCTTGGTGACTGCCTCAACGCTGAAGGCACCTTCAATGTCAGCGAGCTTGGGATCCTTTGTCGTGTCCTGGAGCAGGCCAACGAACCGGGTTTGAGCGGTATGGCAGCTTTCGCCCTCTCCCACGATATAAGAGAGCCGTCGAGCCGGAGTAAGGCGGCTTTGAACCCCCACTTTGCCGGAGGTCTTTTCCACAGTAGCGTATTCCATTTTCACGTATGAGAAGCGCCACTGCTTTTCGGTGGGAGAAACGAACGCTACAAGGGCGGCGTCCTTTTCGTCCCGTGTCTTGAGGTGGTCAGCGACAAAGTTGCGGATGGCGGTGCGGGCGCGTTCCAGTTTGGACTCTTTCGTCAGGTGGACAATCAGAACATCCAGTTTTTCATTTTCAGGCGAGGTGTATGTGGCTATGCGCTCGAAACGGCTTACATGCACCTTAAAGGCATCCTTGACGTATTGGCTATTCCATGCAGATGCCTTGGACTCATCCATCCGGTTCAAAAGGTTTATAGCAAAGTTGCGGAACCGGGCTTTGTCGAAGCTTTGGGTGAAGGTCTGCCGAATTAGGGAGTAAGCCTGGTCGCGATTCATTGGATATCCTCCAACAGGTATGATGAGAGGATCACCTCACGGGGGCTGAAAGCATGCGCCGTCATCTGGGCGCGAGTTGCCTGGAAGAAAAGTGCAGGGATATCACGCCGCAAAATACCCAGCACCTTTAATGGATCGATTTCCTTCCTTAGTGCATCGGCCACCTTTTTTGTCGTGGGTCGCGGGAGTGCACCGTCGGCGAGGAGTTGGAAGACCTTCTGGATGTAAAGCTCGTCGTCCTCCGTGAAGCCATGGTATCGGCGAATCTCTCTTGCCTTCAAGCGCTTCAGGATATACGCATCGTTCGCTCCGCCTCGGTGTTTGGGTGTGGCGTGGTCCAGGTCAGGGGTGGTTGCCCTCTCAAAGGCGCGCTTGTTCTTTTCCAATAGCGTGTAAAAGTCAGCGGGAATGCTTTGGCGCTCTTCAGATGGATCGACCGGTTTGAGGGCTTTGGCTGTGGTGAAGAAGTCGAGCTCGACAGGTTCGGCTGCATCCGGTGGAGCCAGGAAGAATTTGTCCAGCCTTCCCTGGCGAAAATAGGTCAACAGCGACGGAAATGCTTTTGCACCTGCGGTATTCTCTTGCGTCACAAGCCTGGTGGAGCGGGCCTTTCTGGGGAGACGCTTGATGCGGGTGAAAAGATCAGGTTCTTTGTCGCGCACCTCACGGATTTCGGTGAGATACTCCAGCTCGCTTTCCTCCTCTTCATCCTCGCCGGTGATTGTTTTCCTGGAGATCAATTTGGCAAACAGGTCATGCGATTTGATCTCCTCGCCTTCGGTAAGCAACCGGGCGTCTGCCCCGAGCATTTCGATGAAGGCATGGATCTTGGCTTCAGCAGCCTCCTTGAGTTTGATCAGGTCGTTGCTCTCTTCGGTCGGGAAGAAGTTGTAGGTATGGATGGTATCGAAAGTTGTGTCCACACGATTAACGCGACCGACCCGCTGAATCAAACGGGTGGGATTCCACGGGATGTCATAGTTGATTACGATATTGGATCGGTGCAGGTTGACGCCTTCTGAAAGCACTTCGGTAGCGACCAGAATCCGGTATTCGTCCTTGGATTGAAAAGCTCGTGCATCAAAATTGGCGATGACCTCCTTCCGCACCGATTCATCTGAACTGCCGGTGAACAACAGCACCTTGGCCTCAACTTCGTCTGCGATATGTCCTGCAAGGTATTCGGCCGTCTCCTTCGATTCTGTGAAGATGATAACCTTTCCCTTTTTCAGCATGGATTCCTTTCGAAGAACCTCTCCGAAGGTCTCCCACTTAGGGTCCCGCTTCACCTTTTTCCAGAAGGCCTGAATGCTACGCAAGATCTCTTGGTCATTCTCCAGGTCTCGAATGAAGTCTTTGTTGAAGTCCTTTGCGTCCAGCCTCTCAGCCTTATCCCCTTCGAGCAGCAGATCAATGGCTTCCTGATCGTCGGTTTCGAGCAAATCGAAGATCTTGTTGATGTGTTTCTTGCTGATGTAAACGTAGCCCTTATGGTACTCCTCAATGACGCGGTCATAGGAGCGGATAAAACGATCGAGAGTCAGGCGGAAGGCGTGGAAGCTGCTCTCCAGGCGTTTGATCAGGAGGATTTTCATGAACTTTGCAAGGTTTCGCTGGCTTTGCACCTCGCGTTGTTCGCGCTTGCCCTCGTAGTAGATCAGTGGCTTGTACCGGGCGTATGCAAAGGCCTGAGCTATCAAACGAACTGTCTCGTTAAAGATGTCGTTCTCGCTCTTGCTGAACTTATAGAAAAGGGGTTGAGGATCAGCAACCTCGGGGAATTTAAACCCTTGGGCGCTCAGGTCTTGCCCATAGTATTTCATGATTTCATTTCGCGTGCGCCGGATCATCAAGTGCTTGAGAATGTGCTCTCGTGTTGCCTTGGCGTTAGCTTGGACCGCGGAAAAGTATTGTTCCCGGTCGGTCTGACGATCTAGGCCATGGAGGTTCTTATCAAGGCGCCCAAAGAAGGCTTCGAGGTTTCGAACGTTCGGGATGGTGCTGTTCTTGCCGTTTTGGAAGAGCTTAACCTGGCTGAGAATGTCTCGTGGCGTATTGTTCAATGGCGTTGCCGAGACCAGGATCACTCGCTTGCCGCGGCAGATCTGGGCCAGCATCTCGTATGTTTGGTTCGTTTCGGTGCGAAAGCGATGGGACTCGTCGATAAAGACATTGGAGTACTTTGCCACATCGCGCTGCAGCAGATCCTCCAATTTCCCGATGGATTCAAAGTCGGTGTGCGGCACACGGAAGTCCCCGAAAACGTTCCGCCATGATCCGCGATTGTGCTTGTCCAGTAAATGGGGTGGAGCAATCACAAGAGAACGGCCCTCCAGTTGCTGGGCGAGTAAGGCTGCCATGTAAGTCTTACCCAGACCCACGACGTCGGATAGGAAGAGACCTCCGTATTCCTGGAGCACTTTGCGGGCGCTGAGAACGGCTTCCTCCTGATACTTCAGCCTCTTGAATCCGTCCGGAACGTAGATGTCTTCAAGTTCGGCGGGGCGGTTCAATTCATCCTTGAAATACTCGTACAGGAATTTGAGATAAAGCTCCTGGGGTGTGAAATGAGCGAAAGGCGAACGGTTGACGATAGTGTCTTCATAGGGCTGCGAGACATCCACAGCAACAGCCCAGAGTTCATTGAACTTGGCGATAGCGAAATCATAGTCGGCCCGGTTTTTCAGCTCGACGTTGAACTCAAGATTGTCCTGCAGCCCGGATTGGGTAAGGTTGCTTGAACCGGTGATGACGCGCCCCTTGTCCCGGTCTCCTTCGGCGAAAGTCATGATGTAGACTTTTGCATGGAGCCTTTCGCCAGGATATGCCTTGATTTCCAGCTTGCCTGAACGTACCCACTCGACGAACTTGTGGACCCCTGTCTCGATCTCTATGCTGTCGGCGGATTTTTCGAATTCGGCAAGAACGTTCTTGGGCGTCTGGTTCATTACCGCCGCGTGAGACTCCAGCGGAAGCTCGCCTTGTTGTCTGGCCCTTTCCAAGAGCTCATAAGCTGTTCTGTCGGTCTGAAGACCGATTAGAATCCGAATCTTCTCAACGCTTTCTAAGGCTGGGTAGAGTTTATAGAATCCACTAATAAAGAAGTATCCTACCAGGCAGTCAAAGAATCGTGTGTCGTCACTAAGCAAGACCGAAAAGCGGTCACGAAGACTCTTCCCAGCCTCATTGGTAATGAAAGTCAGGTCAGATGACATAGCAGCAGCCTTTGCCCCCTGTCTGATGAGGTGTTCAACTCGTCGAAGGTAGTGCGACTATTGTCTCACCTTTGCCAAAGCGGATGCCCCTGTAGAATGAAATCCACCATCTCTCATTTCGGGAGTTCATTCAAATAATCGGCCCATTCTCATTCAGTGTCCCTAAAGATCGTCAAGGCCAACGCCTCTTTCGATAATCTGAGCCCCTGCTACAAAGGATTGTTCTATTGCCTCTTGTTTCGTGTCAAATAGGGCCTTGCCCTTTGCTGGGACCGAATATTGTCTCACGCTTACATGACTGCCAGCATGTATGAACCGCAATATTGCCTAATTTTGTTTACAAAGAACTACTTTGAAAGTCAATGAAAATCGGACCGGTTAGAACCGGATGCTGGTTTCTGGATACTTGATGCTGGATGCCGGACCCTGTGCACATGATTCTGCATAGATAACGATCCTTTCAGCCACCTGAGTCTGCTGATTGTAGGGTTATAAATCCCATGCAGGCCAGGCTTTCTGATCTTCCACGGGGAAACCGTTCTTCCCGCAGACCCTTATGGTGTGACCCGTACCGCCGGAAAAAGGGCTTGATTTGTTCACATAGAATATTCCGCAGGTGGCCGGTACCAGTTTGAGGGCACGGGAACCGACGATCTCCAGGGTGTCCCGGAAGAGGTAGTGCAGTTTTATAGTGTACCGGTGCTTCATGCCGCCAATCTCATGGCCACTTCGAGAGCCGTTTTGTTGAGGTGTGCGCCTTTACAAAACCAGAGACTGCTCCGGGTATTACCGCGGAGCTCGGTTACCTTATCGTCGGGTATTCCGGTCTTATGCCTTATCGGGGTCCTTTTTTGCAAAGCCGGCTGCCTCGATCCCCGCAATGCACCCTTCCCCCACGGCCTTGGCCACCTGCCACGGGGGGCCGCAGATATCACCTGCCGCATAGAGCCCCGGGATGTTGGTCTCCTGCTTCTTGTTTGTCGCAATGTACTGCATGGTCTCGCTGTCAAGTTCAATACCAAGTTTTCCCGCCAGCTCAACGGCACCTTTCGCGCCCAACTCTATAAAGATTCCGGATACCTCGAGTCGGGACCCGTCATCCAAAAGGATGCTTTCCACCCCCTCCTTTCCCGTAATTTCCTTGACATTACGGCCTTCATACAGATGGATAGCCCCCCTCCTTACCTGCTCGGCCAAGGACTCCGAAACATCCAGGTTTTCGCAGACCAGATACACGTCGCTTGCATAAAATAGAAGTGTCATTGCCCCTGATACTGCCGCGCTCCCGCAGCCTGCCACTGCGACCACCATCCCTTTAAAGAAATTGGCATCACATTCAACACAGTAGCTGACTCCCCGGCCCAGAAATTCCTTTTCGCCGGGGACCTTCAGCTTTTTCCGTGAAATACCCATTGCAAGAACAGAGGCCCTGCACCTGAATTCACTGCCGCTTTCGGCCCCGACAATGAACCACCCATCGTCATGATTAAGGTCGACGGCATCCTCATTAAGGAACCTTGTCCCGTATCCTTCCGCCTGAGACCGCCCCTGCCGCAGCAACTCCTCTCCCCTTATCCCGTCCATGCAGCAGTAGTTCTCGATGTGGGCACCGTAGGCGCTGCTCTTATGATCCCGGCCCATAACCAGCACCGACACTTTTTTTCTTGCCGCGTGAATGGCTGCCTGAAGTCCTGCAGGCCCGGATCCCATGATTATCACGTCATAAGTCTTTTCACCCATAACTTTCTCCACCTACGAAAAATTGAGAGATCTTAAAACTCCCAACCGTCGTTCACCCCTCCCCCAACTGTCGGGGGTCTGCTGTCTAATATTTGTGAACAGCTAATCCATCACTTAAACGCCGCCTCACGCTACTATCCCGTGTGGGTATGCGGGACGTCCATTTGTAAGTAAGTAACGCATCCAACTATCTTATTTTATGTGGTTTTTAGCTTCGCTGTTAATTGTAAACTGTGGTGATTTATCCCCACGTCCTGAGAACGACTGCGCAAGGCTTCAAGCAGATGGATCAGAAGGCCGACTTTTTCCAGAATATCCGTTCGGAAACCTGTAGCCTCAGCCTGGGTGATCAGCATTTCAGAGGATATCCTCACCACGATTCCTCCCATGACCGATGGATGATTTCTTCGGGAACAACCAGGTTCCAGGCGGAAACAAAGCGACCGGATTTTCGTAGGCTTCTTTCCATGTAGTGGGGTCGGCGCGGACAAAGATCATGGATTGCCTTTAAATGGACGTCTTCAACCATCAGAGGTTCCCGGTGCTGGTCCAGAAAAAAGCCCACTTTTGCAGCGGCAGTGGCGTTTCCCAAAAGTAATGTGTATTCCGTAACCTTATCGAGATCGAAATACTCAACGGTTTCCAGGGACCGCCATATTTCTTCCCAGCTTCCCGACAAGCCGGGACGGTTCAGTACATCTACGAAGGTCCTCTCAAGTCCAGTAATGCGTATTTCCATTCCCGAACGATCGGCTTGCATCACGTCAAAAAATTCCACCTTCTTTCTTACGAGGGCCTGCGGAAATCTTACCCCTTTGAACAAATGAAAGCGAAAGGTTATCAGGGGTATGGGTTTGTTTACAAGATAAGTAAAGTGTTCGTACACCGAATAGGCCTTTCCATGGGCCTCCAGCGCCGTGTGGTAAGCCAAAACAGCGCCTTTCGATATTCGGGCGGCAAGGAGGAATGGGTCTATGGGGAAGTTTTCCGGCGATGCCCCTGGGGGAACGGATGCATAGAGCCCACGGCGGACCCGGACAATATTACCCGCTTTCACATGGTAGGCAAGGAGAGATTCCTGGGTTCTTACGTTGTGAGTTCCATCGGAAGACAGAAACCCGGCAAACTCCTCGACGTTAAAAACAGGATGTGTGCGGAAAAAAGGCATCAGCTTCATTATCGATCACTTTTGATATTTATTCGAATAACACGCAATTGTTCTACGTGTAACAAAAGATATTGTCAAGTCGATTCTTGAGGCCAGCCAAACTCAAACTTGATTCCGGTTGCCATAACCCGCAAATTTTTTACGTGTTATGAATAGAATCGTCAAGCAATTTCCGGACTGATCGTACGGTATACGGGACATCCATTTGTAAGTAAATAACGAATCCAACTATCTTATTTTATGTGGTTTTTAGCCTCGCTGTTAATTGTAAACTGTCGTGATTTATCCCCACGTCCTGATCCCATATCTTTTGCCATGCGTTTTTCCCGGGGCTACAAAATACAAAACCCCGCTCTCCTTTTGTTCGGAGTAACGGGGTTTCTGGGTGACCGTGGAGCATTTTGAATCCTCTTTCCCTATCAGGTTGAAAGAAGAACGCTGGTACAGCCAATACGGCCGTCTCCCTGCTGAGGTATTGCCTTCATTCGGTTTTTTGTTTAGAATGTGCTGGATCCCTGAGAAAATGAGGTCCGATCCATAACGCTCAATTCAATTCTCAAGAAATCGTTTGGCCGCACAGGACCACCCGTCACGATTGTCGGGCTGGGCGGAGAAGGAGTGCTGAGAACATACTGTCGCGAGGAAGAGGCCACCACGGTTATTGAAGAAGCGTTTGCCGCCGGAATCACCTACTTTGAGTCGGCAAGGGCCTACGCCGGGAGCGAAGGGTATTACGGTCTCGTTTGAACGAAAACCCTGTTCAGGCACAATTCTGGAATTTTGATGAATGCAATACAAAAACCCAGGGCTCTTTTTCCCGTACGTCCTGTGGTGGACAGGTTCCGGAGGAAAACAGATGGAGAAAAGCAGACGATCGTTCCGAGCGGTCTTGTGGATTATCGGGATTCTGGGCATCCTTGCCTTGGGCTGTTCAGAAGAGAAACCAGACAGCAGGGCCGAAACAGATCCCATTCAGGGGTTCACCTTTTTTGACCTGGGCGCCAATTCAAAATACTCCCGATCGCTGAGGAACAGCCTGGGCGAGAAACTGGGCTCGGACGCCATCTCGCAGAAAAACACCATTGATCTTTCCATACACGATAACGGATTCCTCGAAAAATGGTTTCCCGGACTTGCAGACCTGAACCGGCAGCTCAACTGGCCCGCAGGGCAACGTGTTGAACACAACACCACCAAACTCATGTACCGCCAAGCCCGCATGAAGAATACTCCGTTCATTTATGTGGAGCTTCTTTTCTCAGACGATACTCTGAAACCGCTGCTGTTCAGGATTGTAGCCGGACCTGATGGCGACGCCATTCTGGAGACAATACGCAAAAAATACGGCTCTCCAAAGGAATTTCAGTGGGAGCAGAAAGAAGGCAGGACACAATACTGGGAAGATGGTGACAATGTTTTCATCGTTTCTTCATACAAAACCAGATGGGATACCCCGGAATATCTCTTCTGCATCTACTATGTGGACAATCTTAAAGAAATGCTGACCGCGGAAGAAGCCCGAAGAGAGGCAGAGGATGCAAGGATCCGAAGGGCCGGGGAATCTGCCTTTTAATCTGCTGATCTCCCATTCAAATACGCTTGAGGGTAAACCATGTGAGTAAAACGAGCGTGGTATGTCCGACCTTCAACCTTTAATTCAACAACTTGCCTTGGTCCGACCCCAAGCCCCCCGGTTCACCCGTAGAGCTTCTTCAGCAGCCAGGCCATCCTTTGCCCAAGAGCATTCACCAGCATCAGACCTTCTTCATCCTTCTCAACATCACCCTCGTCCCGGCCCACTCCAATGGCACGGCCGACAATGATCATCTCCATACTCAGGAAAAAATGACTCATGGTGTCAAGCGTGTGCACAGCGCCTGTCCGACGGGCCACAGCCACCAGGGAGCCAATCTTGTTCCTAAAGATCCCCCCGTTCGATCTGGAAACAAAACCGACCCGGTCAATCAATGCTTTCATTTCGGGTGTCACATCCATAAAATAAACAGGTGATCCCAGGACGACACCCTGGGCCTGAGTCATCTTCTCAATATACTCGTTTGCATCGTCATCGTTTACAACGCAGCGCTGATCTCTATTCTCCAGACATTTGTAACACGCTATACATCCATGGATTCTCTTGTGAGAAAGCTGAATAAGCTCTGTTTCAATTCCTTCCTTCTCCAGTTCATGAAAAACTTTATGGATCAGAATACCGGTGTTGCCATCTTTCCTGGGGCTGCCATTGAATCCGACCACCTTCATTTTATTTCTCCTCTCGTTGTCATGTGATGATGCAGTTCTTGATTTCCGTGGGCCTCTGGGTCGTCCATAAAACTATAAAATTCAGCACCTATCTAAAAAAGTGCTATTACTTTGAGTACCGGAAGAAGAAAAAACCCCGCTCTCTATCTGATTAGAGTAACGGGGTTTTGGGTGGTCACGAGCCATCTTTAATCCTCTTTCCCTCTCGGGCCTAAAAAGAAGACAACGGTTCAGCAATATTACCTACTGACGTTTACAAAGAAACACTTTGTTATCTAGAGGGACATCCTTAAATAGTTAAATAACGCGGAACTGAGACGCGGGAAACGCGCCAGCGTTTTCCCGTCGAATCTCCAGCGACTTGTTATATGAATATTAATTGTATATACAAAATGTTATGCTGTAATAGGCTTCTTTTTCAGCACTTTTAATCCATAGGGACAGACTGCTGAGCAAATTCCGCAGTTGTGCCCATTGTGATACTGAAAGTAGTGTTCCTTTTTCCATTGATCGCATGCTCGTACATCCAATATCTCTTCGCGCGGCAATCCTGGATACCATGCGTTACCTGTCAATGCCTTTGCAGGGCAGACTTCTACGCAGCGCGTACAACTACCGCAGAAGTTTCTTTCTATTGGTGTCCCACATGGAAGTTCAATGTCGGTGAAAACAGTTCCCAATCGAATCCATGATCCGAACGGGCGCGTAATAAGCTGACAATGACGACCTACCCAGCCCAACCCTGCTCTTGTTGCTGCAGTTTTGTGAGGAAAGTCCCCTTTGATATTAACCGTATCGGTACGATCCGAAGCCGCCAGCGGTTTAGATCGAAAACCTCTGACTTTGATTTCGGCTGCTAATGCTCCTGATAATTCATTGATACGATTGTTCACTTTGGCATACTCATCAGCATATGCTTGGTTAGGCCCGTTCTGGATGCTGGCCATTATTTGGGGATTCATTGGAATAGCCCATGAAATAGCGAAAGGATATCTCTGCCCTGTCTCATCCTGGGGTGTGGAAAAATCCCAAAGATCTGCCGCACCCCATAGGGTCACCTCGTGTACTTCCATCCACTCGGTAAGCCAGATAGGGAAAATTGTTGAGGGATCAGACAATTCTCATCCCGCCATATTTTTTAAGTTTTAGTAGCATATAACCCACAAACCCCGCCAATTGGATCAAACCAGTTTAGATCGAAACCGCAAGATAAAGCCCGTCCATCTTCATGCCATTGTTCGATGCTCTCTACGATTTTGCAAACTCCAGAAGGGGAATGTAGTTCCCATTGTCCGCCTCTTGAAGAGCATTGATGTATCTGCTCCTATATTCGTTGGTTTTGTTTTGTCTATCCAAGCCATCGCCTCAACTATGTTGTCTT